>JAITEZ010000082.1 GCA_031281735.1 Deltaproteobacteria bacterium
ATCTACGCCGAGCTGAACGGCATCGTCGATACGGAGCTCGCCCCGGTGCTCCAGAGCTACACCCCCTACCCCGACGAGGCCATCCTCTGGCAGTCCTTCACGAACAACTGGGGCCTCTACCTCGACGGCATCCGCCAGGTGGAGGAGAACAGCTCGGCCAACACCGGCTTCTACTCCAGGAGGCTCTCGGCCGGGGCCTCCCTGAAGTACTGGATGTCCTACGAGCAGCCCATGCGCTGGATGCTGGAGAGGGCGAGGAGGCTCGACCAGCCCCAGGCGGAGGAGCTCGCCTACCAGATCCTCGTGTGCCTGGAGGCCATCAAGGGGCTCCAGCTTTACGAGAAGCTGGGCATCCAGGCGGAGAACCCCGAGGCCAGGGAGGCGGCGCTCACCATCGGCCGCTCCGAGATGGCCCGGGTGACCCAGTCCATGAACGCCATGGAGAGGATCCTCCTGAACCCGGCCGTGAGCGAGGAGCGCTACAAGACCTTCTCCGAGACCTTCACGGCGGCGGGCCGGGGCAAGATCAGGTTCGGGGAGGAGGGCACCGCCAGCTGGACCCAGACCCGCTTCGACCTGCCCTCCGACTTCGTGAACCCCGAGATGGAGGAGATCTCCCGCTACTACTGGCAGACGATCAAGCCCATGCGCGGCGGCGGGACAGAGATCTTCAACCGCGTGGCCAAGCTCGCGTCGGACGACACCAGCTTCCTCGCCGCCAAGATCCTGGAGGAGACCTGCATGCCGCTGAACCGCGAGCTCCACCAGGCCCTCGGGCAGCTCATGGAGGCGGGGCGCAACCGCCAGGGGCTGGTCAAGACCGAGGCCCGCAGCGCCACCAGGAAGGCCCTGAACGTCCTCTACATTGTGACCGCGGCCGGCCTGCTCCTGGGCATCTCGCTCGCGGCCTTCTTCACCCACAACCTGGACTCCTCCCTGGCCGTGGTGACGCACAGCCTCGCCGAGGCCGCCCAGGAGGTAGACGGCGCCACGCTCCACCTCAAGGAGGCCTCCATGGCCATGGCCGACTCCGCCTTGGAGTCGTCCGAGGCCATCACGGAGACCCGCGAGCAGCTGGAGAACATCTCCCAGGCCATCAACCGCAACAACCAGCTTGCCTCCCGCGCCGACGGGGTCATCGAGGAGACCATCAAGGAGCTGACCGACTCCGAGCAGTCCATGGACAAGGTGTCCGAGGCCATGCGGGCGATCCACGACTCGGGACAGAGGATCGAGAAGATCCTCAAGGCCATCAACTCCATCGCCTTCCAGACCAACCTGCTCGCCCTGAACGCCGCCGTCGAGGCCTCCCGGGCCGGCGAGGCGGGGGCGGGTTTCGCGGTGGTGGCCGAGGAGGTGCGGAACCTGGCCGTACGGTGCGCCGACGCCGCGAGGGACTCCACCGACCACATCTACCAGATGGTCCGCAACATCGATACCGGCTCCTCCCTGGTGGGGACCACCTCCGAAAAGCTGAGGAACACCTCCACCCACATCTCCGACGCAGCCACCCTCTTCTCCGAGCTGGCCGGATCCTCCAAGTCCCAGGACGAGAGCGTGCAGGAGCTCAAGGAGTCCGTGGTCAAGCTGGAGGCGGCCACCCACTCCAACTCGGCCGCCTCCGAGGAGACCGCCGCGGCCGCAGCCAAGCTCCACGAGCAGGTGGACGTCCTCCATGAGGAGATGGCCAGCCTCAACTCGATCACCCACGGGGTGAGTAGCTGAGGGGCCCGGCCTGGGGCCCGCGGCGCCGCCTCCCCCGGGGGTTCTGCCGCCCCCGGTGACCGGCCTCCCCCGCGGGGGGGGGCGGCCTCCCCCCGCGCCGCCCTGCCGCCCGCGCGGGGCCGTCAGCGTTCGCCGCCCGGCGGCCGCCTAAGTGGGGGAAGGCTGCGTTCGCGGCCCGGCCGCCTGAGGGGGAAGAGTGCGTTCGCGGCCGGCGCCGCCTTCGCGGCGTCGGCCGGACTGCCGCGTCCCGGTCCGGAAGGGTCTTCCCTCCCTGGCTGGCAAGGATCCGCCGGTGCCGGCGCCGGGAACTCGTCGGCTATCCGTGCCATCCCGGAGTGAGGGGCCTGTCTCGTACCGTGGGCTCGCGGGGGTCTGTCTGGCGACCATTGCAGGATTGACTCAGGCCGGGCAGGGGCCTCCTAACAGTTTTCGGCAGGATGCCCGGCCCCGTCATGCCGGGTTTCACGGGCCTGCCGGGCGCGAGCCGTCCAGGCTGGGCTGTTTCTCGGGGAGTCCGGGCCGGGCCGGCGGGCTGTCCCCTGGCGTCCCCTCTCCCGGCTGTACCGGCAAGGGGGACGGGTTCCAGGGCCTCCGGCCAGCCCCGGCTTCCCGGCTGGGTTCCGCAGTCTGGCCCTCGTTTCCGGATCCGGACACCCGGCTTCCCGGCGGTCCGGGCAGGAACGGCGGAACAATAAATAGGTGATGGCGATGACTGACGCGTTGCCGGGACGCCAGGCTGTACCGGCGCCCCGGATCTGACCCAGTCCCAGGCCGCGGCCAGGCCCGCGTCCTGGACCGGCCGGTCCCCGCGCAGGATGCTCCCGGGGCGGCAGTTGCGGCTCTCTGGGGCCGGGACTCCCGCGGCGAGGTGAGCCAGCGACTCCTCCCTGCGGGCCTCTCGGCCGCAGGCCGGCCTTCCGGCGGGCCGGCAGGAGCTTTGCCGGGCGGAGGCGCCCTGCTTGCGGAGTCGCCACCCGCAGGGGGCGAGTTCAGGACGAGCAGGAGAGTTCCGGGAGTAAGGGCGCCGACACGCCCTTTGCGAAAACAATGCCCGCGACACTCCCGCCTGCCCTCTTGCCCGTGCCGCAAGGGTTCCGGAGGGCATGCCCCCCGGCTCCGGGCAGACCTTGGAAACGGGGTTACGGTCGCCGGGACGCAGGAGGGTGTGCCGGAGGGGGGTTCGGCGAGGACGGGTCATCCGGGAGGGGCTGGAGGGGCCGCCGGCCGAGGACGGGGGATCAGGGGAGTGCCGTTCCCCGATCCGGTCGGGGAGGCTGTAGATTCTGTCCCGCTTTGGCAGCCGCATGCTGTGCCGTTGCCGGGGATGGAAGGCGCCGGGGGCACAGGGGGCGTCCGGGGGATCAGGGGCCTCGGAGGAGCGCATGATGAAGAGGAATCCAGTGTCTGCGCCGCCTTTAGAGTCGATTGCAATTCATGAATGAGTCTGTTTCAATTCATGAAAATGATTCGATGCGCTATCATGAAAGCATGTAAAGCAAATAGTCAGTAAAAATCATGGCGGGAAGTATTTTTGATGGGATAAAATTTGAGTCTACATTTAATCATGCTGAAAAATCGATTCGATATAGAATCAAGGCCGTGCTGAAAGAGGCGGAGTGGAAGGAATCGGTCTGAAAAGGCGCTCCCTGCCCTTTCCGCACTGCCCCGGTCATTGGTTCCGGGTCAGCCGAATGCCCTGGTGCCCCCCCGTGCGGTTTTGCCGGCATCGGCCGGAAAGGCGCAGGCTAACGGGGATGGACGGGACACGCCGATGTCGCCCGGCAGACGTCCTGCCGCGGATGCGCCTCACTTGGACAGTAGATGACGCTGCGGCTTGGACAGTAGATGACGCTGGGGAAAGTGTGGGCGTCCCGGCGGCCCAGGAGAATTCTTGTCTCATTTTGTTCCGTCCCCTCCGGGGTACCAGGGAGGCTTTGGCGATGAGGCGGGATGTGGGCGCTTGGGCCTTGATGCCCCCAATAGCATATTCTCTGTCAAATTGGAAAATAAGTTGCCTTTACGCTACGTCGCGAGGCCCCTGTAGCGGCCGGATTCAGCAGCTGCGCAAGCGGCACCGGGAATGCGGCGAAAGCATGTTGCGCGCGGACGGGCGCCCCGCCGCGGCCGCCGCCGATCAGGGGGGCGGGACACGCTATGGATCACATGTTGATCGCCGGAACGTCTGCGGGACAGCATGGCGTCCGCATCCGGGGAAGGCCGGACCAGGGACAGGATGTCTGGCGGCGGAGGCCGGTTAAACCGCCGAGGTTTTGCCGGCGGCGCCCCGGAGTCTGGCGGGCAGGCCTGGGGGCCGCGTGGCCTGGGAGCGTCCCGGTGCTCTCGGCAGAAGTTATTCGCGAGAGCGGAACACCCATATCCGTAGAGGCGGTCCGGAACGCGGCGGCCTGGGTTCTGCCGTGAAGCCGTCGCGGCTGCCGGTACAGGCCGCGGCGGGGCGGAAGCGGCGGCGGACGCGACCTGATGCCGAAGCGGCGTGCCCGCGTATCCCCGGCCGGCAGTCCTTGATATTGCTTCTTGTGCGTTCTCTCCGCACACAATCCGCATCCGTGCCGGATTAGTGTCCATATTATTGATCGATGATACAACAAGTTGGAACAGTCTATCCCCTAGAGGCGGCCGCCATGCCGACTTCCGCCTCTCCGGGAGAAACGGATGCCCTGCCCGGGCGCGGCCTCCCGCAGGCGCTTTCATGGCCGGGGCGGATGGTGCCGCCAGTCGCCTTAGCCGCTGCTGCATGCGGAGATGTGCCGTTCGCGGCGGATCCTTGCGGGAAGGCCGAGGCTTCCAGGGAGGGTAGGCAGGTAGTTATTCAGACGGGTTTTCGGGAGGCCGGAGCCAGGTTCCCGCGGGAACGCGCGGATCCGCCTGGAGGATCATGTATCGGGAAAAAAGCCGGGAAAACAGGTGGTTGAGGGAAATGATTTCGGGTCGCGGGAGCGGGGAGCACTGCGCAGGCCCCGTGATTCCGGGGCCTGAGTAAAAAAAACTATTGACTTTCCGGGGGGAGGCGGCTAATGTGCACAGTGACCTTGCCCGGGCTTCCGGGGTGATCGGACACCTGCTCCCGTAGGCAAGGGGTTCAGAGGCCAGCCAGGCGCGAGACACGGGAGAACGCCGAACCTGCCGAGCCGCCGCCTCCCCCGCTGACTGGGAAGGCGGGCTCAAACTTCCCCCTCCTGGGGGCGCTGATTGACGCCGTTGCATCTGCCGGCTCGGGAGTTTTCCTTGATGTATCTTTCGGTTTAGAGAGGTTACTCTCAGGATTTTCGCTAAGGCTGCCGGCGGAGAGCGTTCCCGCCGTCCGATGCCGAGTGAGTCTCCCGATCCACAGGGTGGGAAGACCGCGGCACGGGCAGACATGAGGCAGGCCGATAGCTATTTGATACAGCCCCCCCGGAGCCCGGCTTCGAAGGCTCCGGGCGGGAAGTGGCGGAAAGGCCGGCAGGCCGGGGGAAGGCTCCCCGGACACCCCGGTGCCTCCCGCCAGGCGGTGGCCGAGGCCCCCGCCCCCGGCGCGGTAACCGCGCCCCCGCCATCGCCCGTGTCCGACGCCGGTATCCCCGGCGCGGAAGCGTTTCGTCGGCCCCCCAGACAGGATGCCCGAGTCACGGGACTGTCCGGGGAGATGGACGGATCCTGGCGCTTACAAAACCTCCGCCAGGGAGCCCCGGGCAGATGCCCCGTCCCGGTACTGGGGCGAGGGGCTCCACGCCAACCCGGGGCACTCACCAGGCTCTGCGGGAGGTCCGCTAGATTGAGAGCTGATTCCTTCCGCCGCCTGACTTGTTCCCCTGCCTGGCCGGAAGCGGCCGGGGAGGGCGCGCCACCGGACGTTGCCGGGAAAGGGCGCGCGGGGGGAAGGATCCGGGGCGGGGGAGGCCGGGGATCCGTCGCGGGTACGCCGGGCGGATGCCGCCGGTGCCGTGGCCGGCAGGCCCGCTCTCGCCCGCGATCGCTGCGGGGCCCCGGCTGGCTCTCCGGGAAGCGGGCCGGTTCCGTGGTGCCGCTCGTGCGGGCGCTTTCCCGGTCTGTGCGGGCATCAGGGCACTCCGTGGTGCGGCGTCCGCTGAGTTGATGATGGTGATGATGATGATGATGATGATGATGATGATGATCCCCTTCGCCGGTCGCCGGGGATTGCCCCGGCGGACGGCGTGGTACCCCCTTGCCGGACATCGGGGAAACCTCGGCCCGACGGCGAGGATCCCCCTGGCCGGTGCCGGACGCGGGGCCGCCCCCGCCTCGGACGCTCCATGGAGTGGTCAGGGGGCCGCTGTGCGCTGGGATCGTGTAAAAATATAATTAATGATTCAACATTGTTTTTTTCGGCAAACCTCTTGACAAACAGTGTCATGGGTGTTATCTTTCCAGCAATCCCACCCATCACGACCCGGATTCGATGACTCGGCAACGGCCCGCCCGCCGGCCGCTCCTGAGGGCGGCTTCAAGAGACCGCCCCTCTTGCCAGAACCAGAATGACGATCATCTCCCATCATCCGCGCGCCCGGACCGCGTACGCGGGGAACCCGGCCAGTATAGGTCCCCCGGGCGGTTCCCGGGCGCGGCCCCGCCCGCGCTCATCCGGCCCCAGGCTTGTCCCGGAAGCCGGCCCCGTCCCGCCCCCCCGGGATGCTCGCGCGGGCGGCCTCCCGCGGATGCGGGCGGCTTCCCCGGCCCCGGGGGCGTCCCGGTAGTCCGCCGATGAAAGCCCCGTCCGCGGCCCGCAGACCCGCCCCCCTCCCAGATGTGCCGCCGGCCCCGCGCCGGCCCTGGCAAATCCAGTTTTCGCCCCGGTCCCCTCTCAACTGCTTTTTTCGAGCCCTCTTGACAACCCCTTTGGTGACCCTCTTCAAATCCTCTTGCAATAAACCCTCGTCAACCTGATCCACACAGCCATCAGTTTCAGCCCGCCCGGCGCGGGGGAGCCGACCCCCCCTCCGGCCGCGCTCCGGGCGCCCGCCAAGGCGCCTCGCGGGCGCGTCCCCCGGAACCTCCCGGGCGGCAAGCAGGGAGTCCCCCCGGACCGCCTCCCCGGGGCGCCGCCCTGCAGCCTTTCCAGGAATTCGCCTCCCGTCCCCGGGCAACGGACATCGGCGGGGACGCCAGGCGACAAGCGCCGAGGCCATGCCTACCGGCGGTGCCCAGAACAGAAGACAGGGCTCCAGGACCGCGGCTGCGAGGCACCGGCGCATGACCGGGGCCGCCGCGCCCTTCGACACGCGGCGGCCACCG
>JAITEZ010000186.1 GCA_031281735.1 Deltaproteobacteria bacterium
GGCAGGGTGCCGCTGCCGAGGCGGGATTTCCCCTCGCTCCCGTCCGCCGCCTGATCCAGGCTCCCGCCCGGCACGGGCACGCACTCCACGTCCATGTCAGGGGTGGTCAGCGTCCGCCCCGGCCTCGCGCTGTCGTAGAGGTAGACCGGGGAACCGCCGCCGCGGTATGTCACCGCGACACGGAAGCCCGGCACGTCCGTGCCCGGCCTCACGTAGGTCTCGATCGCCCCGTAACACACTTCGGCGTCCGGGACGAGCCCGGCGATCGACGCGAGGATGCGGTAGCTGTCGGTGTAGGCGCCGTCCGCCGCGAAGAGGGCCTCCTCGGCCGTGGCCAGGGCGAGGAAGGCGTTGCGGGCGGTCGTGTCCCGGCATAGCGCCCTGTCGTCGGCGCTGTCAGGGTGGCTCCTTGTGCAGTTGTCGAGGGACGCCACGACGGGGCTGGGTTCACGGGCGGCGTCCGCGGGGGGCGCGCTTTCCATCCCGGTTTCGGCGGTTTCGGCGTCGGGCGGGGGTTCCGGGACCGAAAAGACTCCCGCGAACAGCCCCGCGACGAGGAGGATCAGGGTCAGGAGTTCGGTGAGCGCGTAGCCCGGGGCCCCGCCGGAGCCGCCGGAGGATCCCTTGCCCCCCGGCAGTGCGGGGTCGGCGGGGCGGGCGGGAGGCCGGGCCGCCGGCGGGTTCTGCGGGGCCGGCTTGACCGCGGGAGGAGAGGGAGGTGGAGGGGCCCAAGTGCCTGATTCCCTGCCCTTCGGCGGGAACTGGGGGGGCGGGGGCAATGGTTGCGCATGACGCCGCGGTTGCCCGGGAGTGGGGGCTGTCGGCCCCGGAGGCGCCGGGGCGGGTGGACCCGCCCCGGAAAGCTGTCGGGCCTGTCCGGGGAGGGCCTGGGGTTGCGCAGGAGGCGTCGGGGGCTGTCGCGGAGGGACTTCAGGAGGCCGGGGCCGTCCGGCGGGGGCGGCTGGCCATCCCGGCTGCGCTGGGCCGTCGGCCCGCCCCCCCGCCGGGAGGCTGGCCCGGCGGGCGAGGAGGTAGGTATAGAAGCCCTGGAAGATCAGTGCCAGGGGTAGACTCACCGGGATGGCCTCTCCCGCGTTACGGAACCGCTCACGGAGCCTCAAGGCGAGAGTCCCGAAAGCCCAGGCCTGGAGGGCGACCGAGACTGCCGTCAGGGCCGTCTTGAGCAGGGCGGCGAAGAGGACGGTATCCGCGAGATCCCGGAGGTTGTCCCCAGGGGGGCCGTCTCCCCGGACCGCGAGGTGGGCGGAGGAGCTGACCCAGGATTCGGGGAGGATCAGCGACCAGAGAAAGACGGCCCCGGCCAGGAGGATTAGCCTGGCGGCTGAGGGCTTGCGGGGCGGCCCGGCCCCGTCCGGACGGTCCAGCTGGTACGCCAGGGCAAGGTTCCATGCGAAATATGAGAGGAAGAGGGTGGCGAAGGAAAGGATGACGAAGGCGTGGAGCGGGAGGGAGCATACAGGCGCCGGTGGGCCGGGGCGGAGGCGGGCAGGGTGAGTTTCCATGTGTGCTAGCGATCCGGCGGCGACAGGGCGCGGCAGGCCGGGCCGTGTCGTTGCGCGGGGGGTAGACCAGGCGGCCGGGCCAGGGCGCCCGATGCCGGGGAAGGCCGGTCGATCGGCCGGATACGCCGCCGCAACCCGCCTTTCCGCCGGCAGGGCTTCCGCTGCGGGCCGGGCGTCTTCCGGGACGGTCGGCGGGACGTTGCCGGCTGACGTGAAAAGCCAGGCATCTGGCGTCTGGCCGCAGGCAAGACGCTCCCCTTGCGGGCGCCTAAGTAGTCCGAACAGCTATGACGCGGCGTCCGCGCCGGGGGGGGCGGCCCGCCTCCCGGCGGGGATGCCCCCGCCCGATCCGCCGCTCCCGGGGGAGGCGCCTTGACAGGCTCCCGGGCGCGTGTCCGCTAGGTTACCGGGGCGCCCCGGATCGGGGTCACGCCCGGTGAAGCGGGACGTCTCGCCGCGGCCGCAGGGCGCCTACGAGGCGGGCTGGCTCCCGCCTTCCAGGCGGATCCAGGCGGCCGATCGGACGGGGCCCGTCTGAGACGGCCGAGAGGGGCACGTGGGCACCCGGCGGCTTTTCGCCGCCCGGATCCTGCAGGGCGATCACGGCGGGTCGGGGCCGGCGGGCTGCCGCGCCGTGTCCCTCGGGACTCGCGGGAGTCCGCATGAGGGCTGAGGGCGTTCTGAGAGTCCCGGACATGATAGCACACGCGGGGGCAGGACGGTCCGTCGCGGGGCCTTCCCGGTCCCGGAGGGTCCCCGGCTGGAAGGGGGCGGCGGGCTGGCCGCCATGCCGGGAAGATATAGAAAAGCCGAAAGCCTCGGGAAGGGGCTTTCGGCTTCGCTGGACGGTTTGGTAGTCCCAAGGGGACTCGAACCCCTGTTTTCGCCGTGAGAGGGCGGTGTCCTAGACCGCTAGACGATGGGACCCCAGAGCGGAAGAAGACAGTACCAGATGCCGGGAGAATAATCAACCCCGAAGGGCGAAGGGGGCAAGGGGCCCGGAAGGGGCCGGCGGGTCGCCCGCCCGGCATCGGCGGGCCCGGGGGGGCGGGCGGGGCCCCCCGGCGGGGAGGGGAGGCGGGACCCGGCCGGGCGGCGGGGGAGGCGTCCGGCCGCCCCGCTGAGGGGTGGGCGGGGGATCGGGGCAAAGGGCGGCGGCTGGCGGTTCCCCCGGCGTTGCTTTGGGATCCCCCGCGCTGTTATAATTATCGAAACGAACACGCGGATCCCCGGATCTCCGGATCCGCCTCCCGTCCCGCTGGCCGCTAGGGCGCCGCAGGGTGCCGGAGGCCTTTCCCGCAGGAGTCCGGGGAAGGCGTTTTTCTCGGGGGAAGGTACAGGGAAGCCAAGCCATGCCTATATACGAGTTCATATGCCGGGAGTGCGGGAAGGAGTTCGAGGAGCTGGTCCTGCGGGCCGGGGAGGGGGGCACCTGCCCCTCCTGCGGGTCACGGGACGCCCGCAAGCGCATGTCGCGGTTCCGCTCCCGCAGCGGAGGGGGCCCTTCCCGGGGCCTCGGGGATTTCGGGGACTACGGCGACTTCGGGGGCGGCGGCTCCTCCGGGGGCGGCTCCTGCGGCGGCTGCACGGCCAGCTCCTGCGCCGGCTGCGGATCCTCCCGCTGAAGGCCCCCCTGAAGATAGGGGCCCGCGGCAGCCCCCTCTCCCTTGCCCAGACCGGGACGGTGGCGCGGGCGCTGGAGGCGGCCAACCCCGGCCTCGCCGTCGTTGTGGTCCCCGTGCGCACCAGGGGGGACGATCCTGGCCGCGCGCCCCTGGGCCCCGCGGGGGTCAAGGGGCTCTTCGTCAAGGAGATAGAGGACGCGCTCCTGGCCGGCGCGGTGGATCTCGCCGTGCACAGCGCCAAGGACGTGCCGAGCGAGCTCCCCGCGGGGCTCGCGCTGGCGGCGGCGCCGGAGCGGGCCACGCCCTTCGACGCGCTGATCTCCCGCGGCGGGGCCGGTCTCGCCGGCCTGCGGCCGGGCGCCCGGGTGGGCACCTCGAGCCTCCGGCGCCGGGCCCAGCTCCTGGCCTTCCGGCCGGATCTGGAGATAGTGCCCCTGCGCGGCAATCTCGACACCCGCCTCGGGAAGGTCATGGAGGGGGAGTTAGACGCCACCCTCCTGGGCGCCTCGGGGCTCCGGCGCCTCAAGGGCGAGGGCTACCCCGTGCTGACGGTGGATCCTGCCCTCATGCTCCCCGCCCCTGGCCAGGGGCAGCTGGCGCTGGAAATCAGGGAGGGGGACGGGGGGATCGCCTCGCTGTGCGCCCCCCTGGATCACCCCCCTTCCGCCGTGGCGCTCGCGGTCGAGCGGGCCTTCATGGAGGCCCTGGGAGCGGGCTGCCAGACGCCGGCCGCCTGCTGGGCGCGCTTCGAGGGGGGCGATCTCCTGGCGGACGCCCTGGTATGCGAGCTCGACGGGAGCCGGGTGCTGCGGGCCTCGGGCTCGGTGCCGGGCTCCCCGGGGGCCGTCGCCCCGGCACCGGCCGGTACGGGCGGCCCCCCGGCGGGGGGCGCCGCGGATCCGGGCGGGGACGGCCTGCCAGGCGGGGGCGCCGCCCGCGGGCTTGGCCGCCGGCTCGCGGAGCGGCTCCTGGCGGACGGGGGCGGCGCCATGATCGCCCGTGCGGAAAGGGGGCTCTAGCCGTATGGCGGGCATTGTCTACCTGGTCGGGGCCGGGCCCGGGGATCCCGGGCTCCTGACGCTCCGGGGGGCCGAGCTGTTGCGGCGGGCCGACGTGGTGGTCTACGACCACCTGGCGTTCCCGGGGCTCCTCGACATGGTGCGCCCGGACGCCCGGATAATATACGTGGGCAAGGAGGGCGCCGACCACACCCTCAGCCAGGAGGCCATAAACGATCTCCTTGTGAGGGAGGGCGCGGCCGGCAACTCGGTCGTGCGCCTCAAGGGAGGCGACCCCTACATCTTCGGGAGGGGCGGGGAGGAGGCCTTGCGGCTCGCCGAGCGCGGCGTGGCCTTCGAGGTGGTGCCGGGGGTGAGCTCCACCTGCGCCGCCGCCGCCTACGCCGGCATCCCTCTCACCCACCGGGATCTCTCCAGCCAGGCCGTGCTGATCACCGGCCACGAGAGGCCGGACCGGGAGGACTCCGCCCACAGCTGGAAGGCCCTCGCGGCCATCGGCACCCTGGTGGCCGTCATGGGGCGCGAGAGGCTCCCCGAGATCTGCCGGGCGCTCCTGGAGGCGGGGAAGGATCCCGCCACCCCCGCCGCCCTGGTGGAGTGGGGGACCACCGACAGGCAGAGGACGGCCGCCGCCACCCTCTCCGATCTGCCCTCCCTCGCCGACTCCCTGGGCATCCGGCCCCCTGCGCTCTTCGTGTGCGGGAAGGTGGTGGGCCTGCGCGAGAGGCTCGCCTGGTTCGAGCGCAGGCCCCTGTGGGGGCGCACCGTCTCCGTGACCCGCACCCGCTCCCAGGCGGGGAGGCTCTCGGCCGCCCTGCGCGAGCTCGGGGCCCGGGTGGAGGAAAGGCCGGTCATCCGGATTGAGGAGATTGATCCCAACCCGGAGCTGGACCGCGCCCTGGCGGGCCTTTCCCGCTTCGCCTGGGTGGCCTTCACGAGCCCCAACGGGGCCGGGATTTTCATGAGGGCCCTCTTCGCCAGGGGGCTGGACGCCCGCGCGCTCGCGGGCGCGCGTATCGCCGTCATCGGCCCCGGCACCGCCGAGGCCCTCCGGCCCTGGGGCCTCGTCCCGGATCTCGTCCCCCGGTCCTTCGTGGCGGAGGGGCTCCTGGAGGCCTTCCGGGGGGCGGAGCCCGGCCCGCTCCTGCTCGCCCGTGCGCGGAAGGCCCGGGACGTGCTCCCCGAGGGGCTCGCCTCCCTGGGCTTCGCGGTGGAACTCTGCCCCCTTTACGAGACCGGGCATCCCTCCCCCGACCCGGCCTGGGATCCCGCCTCCTCGGATCTCACCACGATCACGAGCGCGAGCTGCGCCGAAGGCCTCGCGGCCCTGGTCCCCGAGGGGGACCGGGCCCGCGTCCGGACGGCCTCCATCGGCCCCGTCGCCTCCAGCAGGGCCCGCGAGCTCGGCTTCACGGTGGCGGTGGAGAGCCCGGCCGCGAGCATCCCGGCCCTGGTCGGGGCCATGGAAGCCTACTTCAGGGCCGGCCCCGCTCCGGGCGGGGCCTGACGGGGCGGCCGCCTCCGGCGGCCCGGCCCGGAGCGGGCTGGCCCGGCGGCGCGGGCATGACCGCCCCCCCCGTGAGCGGACAGGTGCCGGAAGGTGCCGGGAAGGTGCCGGTACGGCCCCGGGGAAGGGGAAAAAATCCGGGGACGGACGGGGGCCTGTCCGGGGACGGGCATGCCGCGACAGGCTCCTCGGGCG
>JAITEZ010000199.1 GCA_031281735.1 Deltaproteobacteria bacterium
GGTTGCCTCCGCCCGCAGCGGGACGCGCGCCGCCCCGGGCGGCCGCGGCTTAAGATGGATCCCGTCAGCGCATCTTGAACTGGATGGGGGCCGTGAGGGTCATGGTGGGATCCGGGATCTCCGGGGGGAAATCCGGGAACGGGTTCACGCGCTGCAGGAGCGCGTTGACCTCGTCGTCCAGGATGGCGTGGCCCGAGGCGCTGACGATGGCGTAGTTGACCACCTGGCCGCTCCGGTTGATGGTGAAGCGCACGGTGGCGGTGCCCTCGATCCGGTCGCGCCGCGCCCGGGGCGGGTACTTCTTGTTGCGCTCCAGCTTGCGGCGCACCTTGGTCTTGTACGCCTCGCGGGCGTCACGGGTGCCCTTGCCCGTCCCGCCGCCTATTCCGCCCTGGCCGGTGCCGGGGCCGCCGCCGGGGAGGCCCGGGGTGCCGTCCGCCATGCCGGCGGTCGGGGCCGCGGGGGCGCTGGCCTGGGGCTGCGGCCTGGGCTGGGGCTTCGGCCTGGGCTTCGGTTCCGCCTTGGGCTCGGGCGGGGGCGGGGGGGCTATCGGCTCGGCCTTCTCCGAGACGCTCTCCACGAAACTCACGGGCTCGGGATCCGGCTCGGGCTCAGGCTCAGGCTCGGGCTCCGGCTCCTGGACCGGCTCCACGGGCACGGGCTGCTCGTCGGCGATGGAGTCGAGGCCGCCTCCCGGCTCGCCGCCCAGGGGGTCGTAGACGTCGTACTCGTAGACGGCGAGGGTGCGGAAGCTCGAGTCCGCCGTCCCCCCGAAGAGGATGAAGGCCAGTGCCGCGGCATGGAAGAACACCGCGCCTGCCACGGCCCTGCGGAAGACCCTGTCCTCGTTTGACGTGCCGGCTGGATCCATAACTGCCACCTGCGGCGGTCTCGGCCTTCCGGAAGGGGCCCTGCGGCTGCCCCGTACCCGGGGCCGCCCGTCGCCCGTCCGGCCTGCCCTGCGGAGGCTCGGCGCCTCCGGCTCTTCAGGTTCACGGCGGTTTCGGCCCCGCGGCCGCCGCCTCTAGACGATTTAGGGCTTTCGGGCGCCGCCTCCCCTGAGGCCTCCTCCCGCCGGCACCGCTCCGCCCCGGCCGTCAGACTCCCGGCGGGCCCGCCGGCCGGCCGCCGGAGAAGGCCACGGGGGACTGGGCGGGCGCCTGGGAGGCGGGCGCGGCCGCGCCGCCCGGGGCGGGGTGGCCCGGGGCCCCGCCAGTGGCGCCGGCCGCCGCCCCGGACGGGGCTCCCGGTGCGGCCGCGGCGGGGGGGGCGCCGTCCTGGCCGGGGGCGCCCGCCTGGGCCGTGTCGGAGCTTCCCGGCTTCACGTTGGTCACGAGGGTCACCCTCGCGAAGCCCGCCTGACCCAGCTCGGCCATGAGGTTCATCATCTCGCCGTACTTGACCTCGCCGTCACCGCGCACGAAGACCTCGCCGCTCTCGGAGGCCAGGGCGAGCTCCCGGAAGACGGAGAGGCGGGTGGCGATCTCCACCGGGTCCTTGTCCACGTATACCTGGCTCTTGGCGTCCAGGCTCACGATGAGCGGCCTCTCGGGCCGCGGCATGGGGGTCCCGGAGGTCTTGGGGAGGTTGATGCGGACGCCTCCCATCATGAGGGGCGCCGTCACCATGAAGATGATGAGGAGCACCAGCATGACGTCTATGAAGGGGGTCACGTTGATGTCCGAGATGGCGTGGATGTCGCTCTGCCCCGGGATGAGTTCGTCGCTCTGGCTCATGTCGTTCGCTCCCCTTCGATTAACCTGGAGGCGTAAACCTGGAGGCGCCCGCAGCCCTATGCCTGGCTCTCCACCTTCTTGAGCCTGGGCACGGACCGCGTCTGCGGCTCGGAGAAATGTATGCGGGCGAGGCTGTTGCCGACGAGCCCTATGCCGACCAGGGCCTCCTTGGTCATCTTCTTGAGCACGCTGTTTATCTTGTTGTAGGCGATGACGGCGGGGATGGCTGCCACGAGGCCCATGGCGGTCGCGAAAAGGGCCTCGGCGATGCCGGGGGCGACGACGGCCAGGGTCGTCTCGCCGGAGGCGGCTATGCCGATGAAGCTGTGCATGATGCCCCAGACCGTGCCGAAAAGCCCGACGAAGGGGCTGGTGGATCCGACGGTGGCGAGGAGCGTCGTCCGGGCGTCGAGCCGGTCGATCCTACCGGAAAGCACGGCCCGCATGGAGCGCTCGGCGCGCTCCCGGAAGTCGGCCCTGGTCTCGTCGCCAGCGGTGTCCCGGCTCTCGCGGACGCCCGCGGCTACCACCAGCGAGGTGAAGCCGGGGTAGTCGCCGGGATCCACGGCGTCCCCGATGGCCGCCGCCTTCCTCTTGAAGTCCAGGACTGTGCGGCTGGACTTCTTGTAAAGCGCGGCCTTCTCGAAGATGACCACCCAGCAGGCTATGGAAGCCAGGAGGAGGATCACCATGACGCCCTGGACCACCGGATCGGCGTTCAGGAACATGCTCTGGATGGAATAGTTGCCCAAGTCAGATGCCTATAGGGGTGCTTTGGCAGGGTCGGGGTAAAAAAAAACCCGGACTCACATTGTGGTGTGATCCGGGATGCCCATTGATCCGGGAGACGGCGGCGGGATCCCAGGCGTACCCCCACGCCAGGGGATCTTGATGCGGTAGCAGGCAGGTCTTCTGACTCATCCTGACCCCGCCACAAGCCTTCCCGAACCTCTCAGGAGTGGTTTAGTGGCTGCGAAAACAGTGGCGGGGTTATCCGGGCGACCGGACGCGGAATTACAGCGATGGGCTCGTGCCAGCTTTCCACTGGCTTCCCGTTTAAGCCTGAGCGGCACCTGCTGGGATCAGGATTATACCCTCGCGGCTTTTGGAAAGTCAATACTGGAAAACGGGCCATTTAGGAGGCTTATCATCCTGGAATGACAAGACATGTTATCGAGCCTCTCCCTTCCGCCGGTCCGTCCTGGCCGGCTCCGGAAGATCCGGATCGCGTCCGGCCCCGGCGGTTCGCAGGGACTCTCCGGAATGCCTGAAGGCGTTCGCCGGGGGACGCCGCCAGCGCCTCCCGCCGGATGGCCTGGCCCTTGCGCCTGCCTGCCTCCGCGGCGCCAGCGGGGAGAGGCGGCCGTCGCGGGCTCCCGGGCCTCGGTGAGACGCCCCGTGTCTCGGTGCCGGGAGCACTGCAGGGGCTGGTGACGCTGAAGTTGTGTGTTCGAGATAATCAGATTCATGGTAATGTCCGCTTTGTGTAGGAAAAGATGGTCATGTTGCGGGAGACAATGGCGATGCCGGGCCTTCGGGATGGCATGGCGGGTGCCGCGCCGGCGGGCGCCGCCGGGGCGGCTCCCTCAGGCGGCTGGGCGAAGGGGCGGGTCAGGGAGGGAGCATGCGGCACCCTTGCCAGGGATCTTTTGAAAAAATAACATGTCGATTCCCTTGTCGCCGGACATGACTGTCTCCTGAACAATTCGCCAGTCAGGTCGTTCACATGCGGTTTGAAAATGGCGGTTATAGCTCCTCAGTATCTGTTCTATGTCGATTGTGGCTGACAGGTTATCATAGGAATGCCGCATAAATACTGAAAACACGAATCGCCATGTTTTCGAAATATTGGTGGTAAAATCTGGCAAAATATCATGTGATCGGGCTAGAAGGCGGAGGCTGTTAGTTGCCTGGGCCTGAGGGAGACCCCTGGCCGGGGTTCGCCGGGATTGGACGGGGTTGGGCTGGGCGGGAGAGGCGAGGGCAGGGGAACCGGCCGTCTTCCGGGAAGCGAGTGTCAGGTCGCGGGTGTGGATTATTGTCCGGGGAGAGGGAGGCAGGGAGGCAAGCGCGCAGTTGCAGGCGGGCGTGAGAGGGGACGCAGGAGACGATGCCCGTCCCGGTGACGGGAAGGGATGCCGGACATGGAGCGGCGGAGTTCAGGCGCGGCGGGAGCAAGGCGGAGGTGGCGACGCGGCCTCGGCGCGGCATGGCGGACGGCGGCGCGAGACGTCCTCCGTGCGGGATGAGGGGAGGCGGAAAGAAGGCAGGGTTCGCGGGGGCGGGGGAACCGGCGGCGGGCCTGGAGCTCCCGTCCCGTGGGATGCATGGCCCCGGCGGGTGCCGCCGCCAGTGGCAGGAGAGGCGGGGCGGCAGGCTGTCCGCCCCCGGTGGGGGAGACGGGGGCCTACCGTCCCCGGGAGGGTGCGGGCCATGGCGGCAGGACCGGACACTCAATGGCGGGGTGTGGCGCCGGGGGACGGGCGGCTCCCCAGAAGGAGCCTTGGCGGCGGGGGCGACGGGCTCGCGGGGAGGGCAGGAGACCCGTTGGCGGGTGGCGATCGGCTCCCGGGGGTGAGGTTCGGCGCCGGCGGCTACAGCCTCCCTGTGCGGGTGGGCAGCCTGCGGAGAGGAGGTGAGCGTGTATCCCGGTGAGGGTGGAGATGACGGCGGGGGGCGGACGGATCCCTGCGGACAGCGCTCAGCGGAGGACGCTCAGCGGAGGACGCCCCAACCCGCGTGGCTGTTGAGTGTCAGCCAGAGGACGGCCTGGATCCCGAGGCACAGCAGAAGCGACAGGAGAGTCGCCAGGCTCACGAGCCTTTCCGCCTTGCGGACATCGGAGGCCTCCGCCACCCGGCCCCCCTCGCCCAGGGTGGGTTTGGCGACGAGCCTGCCGCCGTAGACCGAGGGCCCCCCCAGGAAGACCCCCAGGGCGCCCGCCATGGCGGCCTCGGTCTGGCCGGAGTTGGGGCTGGTGTGGAAGCGGCCCTCCCGCCGCCAGCGCCGGCAGGCCCCCCTGGCATCGCCCCCCCCGAGCCAGGCCGCCGTTACGAGGAGGAACGCCGCGAGCCGGGAGGGGAGGAAGTTCAGCGCGTCGTCCATCCGGGCCGAGGCCCGGCCCAGGTAGAGGTATTTCTCGTTCCTGTAGCCCACCATGCTGTCCAGGGTGTTGGTGGCCTTGTAGATCCAGGCGAGCAGGGGGCCGCCCAGGGAGAGGTAGAAGAGGGGCGCCGCCAGCCCGTCCGAGAAGTTCTCGGCCAGCGTCTCGATCTCGGCGCGGCGGACCGCCGCCGCGTCCAGGCCCGCGGTGTCCCGGCCCACTATCCAGGAGAGGGCTTTCCGGGCGCCCTCGAGGTCGCCCGCGGACAGGTGCGCCTCCACCCTGGCGGTGTGCCGGAGGAGGTCGTTCAGGCAGATGGAGGTGAAGACCAGGTAGAGGGTCACGAGCAGCCAGAGGATCCGGACGCCCGAGACCTGGACGTGCCGGTAGGAGAGGAGGAGCGCCGCCTCGACCGCCCCCGCCGAGACCCCCACGGTGAGGAGGTAGAGCGCGCCCCCGGCCAGGAGGGCGGGCCCGGGCCCTTCGGCCTTGACCGCGGCCAGGAGACGCCTCAGGAGGAGTTCCAGGAGATCGATGAGCTTCCCGATCCAGCGGACGGGGTGCGGCCAGGACTGGGGGTCGCCTATGAGCTTGTCCAGCAGGAAGGCGAGGACGGTCAGGATGGCTGGGGCCATGAGCGGGTTGCCTAGTCGCCGGCCCGGCAGCCACGCCGGTGCCCTCAAGGAGGGTATGGCTGTGGCGCAGGCCGCGAGTCCGGTTTGGGGGAGAGGGCGGGCTGAGGGAGGGCGACCCGGTATATATAGCATAGACGGAGCCCCTCCTGGAATTGGGGGGGCGGTCGTGGAGCATCATCGGCCGACGGGAGGCGGGAGCTAGCGGGGAGGGGCGGGAGCTAGCGGGGAGGGGCGGGAGCTAGCGGGTAGTGGCGGGGACGACGGGGATTCGCCGGAAAGCTGGGGCGGCGGGTCAGGGGGAAGGCGGCGGGGCCCCGCCGTCCCCGGGCGGCCAGGCCGGGCCGCCCGGGGGTCCTGCGGGCAGGGAACCCGGCCCGGGGCTTACCCGTTCAGGAGCGAGAGGGCCATCTGCGGCAGGGAGTTGGCCTGGCTCAGCATCGCGACCGCCGCCTGCGCCAGGACCTGGTTCCGCACGAACTCCGTCATCTCTATCGCGATGTCGGCGTCCGAGATGCGGCTCTCGGAGGCCTGGAGGGCCTCGAGCTGGATCTCCAGGTTGGTGATGGTGTTCTCGAGGCGGTTCTGGAGGGCGCCGATGTCGGCGCGGACCTTGTCCTTGCGGGCCATGGCGTCGTTCACCGCGTCCAGGGCCTCCTGGGCCGAGGACTGGGTTCTCACCTCGGCGCCCGCCCAGTCGCCGTCGGCGGCGTTCTGTATCTCCACGAAGCTGTAGCGGTCGAGCCCGTTAATGATGCCCGCCCGGAGGCCCGGGGTGTCTATCTCGTTCACGCCGTCGGCGACGGCGGCTATCCAGAGGTCGCGCTCCTTGCCCACGTCGCGGCCGTGGAGGGTGAGGTTCCAGACCTCGCGTCCCATGCCGGCCTTGGTCTGCAGGGGCTTGAGGGTGCCCCAGGACTCGCCCCCGAGGGAGAAGCCCGTTCCGGACTGGTTCATCCTGGCGGTCTCGGCGTTCTCGAACTGGATGGCCGCGAGGGCGTCCCGGGAGGGCAGGTCGCCCGCCGCCACGTCGCAGGCGAGCAGGTCGTTGTGGTCGCCGCCGTCCCTGAGGAACACGTATACCATCTCGGCGGGGTTCCCCTGGGAGTCCACGTCCTGGACCATGGCCCAGAAGCGGCTGTCGGGGTTGTGGTTGATGGCCGAGGCGAGGGCCCGGGCCCCGAAGTTCGAGATCCCCGAGGCGTCGAAGTAGGGGGTGCCGGCGCTGGCCACCAGTGTGACGTGCTTGGTCTTGTCGATGATGCCGGTCTTGGTGACCGTCTGGGCGTCCGCGGCGTCCTTCCAGACGTCTTCGGTCAGGAGGTTCCCGATCTGGATCTCGTCGGCCGGGCCGCCGTGGGGGTCCGAGGCGGTCCTGACGATCCGGCCCATGCCCTCCTGGTTGGGGATGAGGATGGCGAGGTTCTGGTGACTGGCTAGCTGCGCCTCGATTTCGGCGGTGAAGAAACCCGCCAGGGTGGCGAGGGTCGTGGAGGGGGGGAAGGCCATGGCCTGGATCAGTGGTGAGGATGCGCCCGCGTAGTTGACCGATGCCTGGAGGAGCCAGCTGGGGTCGTTGTCCGGGTAAAGGTCGTTCTCCTTCATGTCTTCGATGGTGCTGTTGGCAGCGTCCCGGAAGTACGGGACGGTCAGGGGCGGGATCGCCTGCCGGGAGTCAGAGCTGATCTGGCCGGGGGTGAGCCCGAGGGCGGCACCTGCGGTCTGTGCGGTACTGACACGCGATCTGATGTAAGCGGTCAGGGCGTTGGCCATGGTCTCCAGGCTGGTTCCTGCGGCGGTCGGCATCCCGGCTACGGCCGGGATGGTCGTATAAGCGGTTGAAGTGAGGCTCTTGACCTGCCAAGTGTAGGTGCCGGCAGCGTTAGTGTATACCCGGACCACCAGCTCGTTGAGCCCGAAGGCCGAGGCCAGTTCCCTGTCATTGGTGTAGTTGCCGTTAGCGTCCATGAAGACGCCGGCGCTGATGACCAATTCGGTGTTTGCCAGGCCGGGGTTGAGGAAAGCATCGGAATCATAGCCTGTGAAGGCGACTGCGGGGTAGCTGGCGGCGCGATAGATGTCGGTCCAGGAGAAGGCCCTGGTACCGGACGGGTTCCCGGGCGTGAAGGTCACGAGGTCCAGGGGATCGGGGTACCGCGCCGCGAGCCGGTCGCGGACGTCGGCGTAGAGCGCCGCGGAGCACTGGGCGGAGGTGGCCGCCGTGCCGTGGCCCGTGGCCGAGGCCTCGGC
>JAITEZ010000208.1 GCA_031281735.1 Deltaproteobacteria bacterium
CCCGGGCCAACCCTTCTGCGGGCCCCACCCCGGGGCCCGGGGGGGGGTGGGGGGGGCCCGCTTTGCCGCGCGGGACGCCGCGGGGGGGCGACGGGGGCGGCGCAACGGCGGGGCCGGCACCGGGACGCGCCGCCGCCGTCCGGAGGCCGCCCGTCAGGGTTCCGCCGCCGGGGCGCTCACCTGGCCTCGGTCTCGCCCTTGCGGCCCCGGAAGGCCCGGTTGAAGCGGTCGGTGAGCGTGGAGACCTCCTCCGCCGACTCTATCACCTGGCCCGAGGCCATGACGAGCACGCTCCTGGTCTTTGCGCCGTGGGAAGCGTCGATGAGCTTGCCCGCCTTGCGCGCCTCCGCCCGGAGACGGACCACCGGGGAGGAGGAGGGATTGACGATGGCTATCACCTGCGTGGCCTGGGCGGAGTTGCCGCGTCCTATGTCGATGAAGGGTCCGGGCATCCCGCTCCCAGGCGGACAGGGGTGATCCGCGTTGCGCTATTCGATATTTAACACCTGTTCGCGGATTTTTTCCAGTTCCGACTTGAAGCGGAGGACGGTGTCGGAGATGGGGAGGGACTGCGACTTGGAGCCCATGGTGTTGGCCTCGCGCACCAGCTCCTGGAGCAGGAACTCGATGCGGCGGCCCACGGGCTCCCCCGCGTCCAGGAGGGTGCGGAAGCTCTGGATGTGGGTTCCAAAGCGGGTTATCTCCTCGGTGATGTCCATCTTCTCGCCCAGGATGGCCGCCTCCTGCGCCAGGCGGGTGGGATCCAGGATGGTGTCGGCGAGCTCCGCCAGGCGCGACTGGTAGCGCTTGGTGACGGCCAGTGGCGCGTTTGCCGCGTGGATCTTGAGCTCCGCGAGATCCGCAGAGAGCATCCCCAGCCTGTCCCAGATGTCTTTGTGGAGACCCTCGCCCTCGGCCGTGCGCATCTTGACGAGCTGATCCAGGGCCTCGGAGGCGATGAGCCGCAGGTCACGCCAGGCCGCGGAGGCGTCGAAGCCGTCCAGGCTCACGGTCTCCTGGCTCACGAAGAGGCGGTCCAGGTGCAGGAGGTGCCCGAGGGTAACCTTCTCCGCGAGACCCAGGGACTCGGCCAGCCGTTCCAGATCCTCCTTGAGGATCCGGGCGAGTTCGGCGTTCACGCGGGTGGGCTGGGCCAGGGCGGGATCCAGCTGGAGCCAGACCTCGATGCGCCCCCGGTGTATCTGCTCCCCGATGAGCTTCTTGAGCCGCTCCTCCAGCTCACCCAGGAAATGCGGGGACCGCAGGAGGTATTCCCGGTAGCGGTTGTTGAGGGTCTTTATCTCGATGCGGGCGCGGTAGCCCAGGATCTCCCCTGAGGCGGTGCCGAAGCCTGTCATGCTCTTAATCATCGGTCGCTTCCAGTCCTTGCTTGAGATCCCAGCGGACCCCGGCGGGGGAGTCCGGGCAGGCGGCCGGGCCGGCCTCCGCGCCCGCCGCCCGGGCCCGGCGCGCCTCCCTGAGCCCCTTGAGGTAGAGCCCGCGCATCTCCAGGAGGTACCCCTGCACCAGCGGGTCCCGGTAGTCGCGGTAGGTCCACGGGAGCGCCGAGAAGCCGCCGCTCTCGTAGAGCAGCTCGAGCTCGCCCCAGACCCCCCGCCCCAGCCAGAGCCGGTGCCCGGAGCATTTCCCGGTGGACAGCACGAGCCCGCCCGAGGAGAGGTACCCCGGATCGAGGTTCACGAGCCTGCCGCCCGCGGGGGTGAGGCGCCTGCGCTCCACCTCCATGGCCAGGAGCTTGAGTTCCACCAGCGCGCCGGGCTCCAGGAGCGCCGGGGAGGAGAGATAGCGCTTCCTCAGCCCCGTCCCCATCTCGGGGGCGTAGTAGGCCTCCCCGGGCATGGGCAGGTCAGGGCTCGCCACGTCCGGCGCCCCCAGGATCCCCCCCCGGAACTCCCGGAAGAGATCCTCCGCGGCGAGATCCGTCTGGGCGGGATCCCCGGAGCAGGCCGCGAGGAAGATCTTCATGCGCGGGGGGGGTGTCAGGACGCTCACGGGGCCCTCTTCCCGGGGGCCAGGGGGAGCGTCCGGCCGCCGGTGCGCCCGCCGGAGTCCGAGGCGCTCGAAGGCTCGGGCACCGGCTTCCGGCGGATTCGTCCGGCGGCGGCCCCGCCGGGCCTGCCGGCCCGGGGGCATGCCGTCCGGGCGGATCCCTGGCCACGGACGCGGCGGCGTCCGGGGTGCGGCGGAGGGCGGGCCTGGGGGCCCGCCCGGCTGGCGGCTGTTCGTGGTGAAGGGAGCGCCCGGCGGTTCTGGAGATCCGGGCACGTTGGCCCATGGTACAGTTTTTCAGGGGCGAATAGAAGACTCGTCGAGCGTGAGGTTCCTCACGAAGGAGCAGGAGAGGGCCTTCTTGGCCGGATCGGCGCGCGTGAGGCGCACCTCCAGCTCGTGGCCGGGCTCCACCGTGTCGGGGAAGGAGAGGGACTCGGTCTCGGCCATCCAGTCGGTCAGGCAGATCCTCACCCGGCGGCCCTGGCGGTCGAAGCAGAGGGCCCGCATCGTCTCCCCCTCCAGCCTGGAGAGCTCGTGCAGGATCCAGTAGCGCGTGCGGGAGGACTGGACCTTGTGGACGGCCCGCAGGGCCCCGTCCGCGCTGAAGGCCTCGGACAGCAGCGCCGACTCGTCGTAGGCCGGCCCCTCGCCCGCGGCGAGGGCCCTCAGCTGGCGGTGGACCAGCAGGTCGAAGTAGCGGCGCATGGGGCTCGTGAAATACGTGTAGCAGTCGAGCCCCAGGCCCCGGTGCCGGGAGGGCTCGGCGCTCACCCCGGTGCGGCCCAGCCGCCGCCTGAGCGCCAGGTGCCAGGCCAGCTGCTCCCGGGGCGTCCGGGGACGGCTGGCCAGGGGGGACGGCGGCCCCTTGAGGAGGATCTGGTAGCGGTAGGGGCAGGGGAAGTCCGCGTTGCGCAGGGTGGCCGCCGCCAGGTGGTTGGCGCAGATCATCAGCTCCCCCACGGCCAGGCAGGCCGGGGTGTCCCAGGTGACGAGGCTTATCTCGGGCGTCCCGTCCGGCCTCATGGTCACCTGCTGGGCGGGGATGTTGAATATGTGGCCGCCTGCGGCGAGCCTGCGCTTGAGGAGCTTGCGGGAGAGCTCGGCGAGATCGCCCAGGAGCGGCGCGAGCCCCCGGTCGCCCTCGCCCGCGAGCACCTCGTCCGCCTCGGCGAAGGTGAGGTGGCGCCTGATCCTCACGAGGCTCGGCCGGAAGCTCGCGTCCGTCACCCGCCCGTCGGGCCCGAGCTCGGCGAGGATCGAGAAGGCCGGCCGGATCTCCTCGCCGGAGAGGCTCAGGACCCTCTGCGTGAGGAACAGCGGCAGCATGGGGTGCCTGCCCTCGGGGAGGTAGATGGAGGCGCCGCGCTCTGCCGCGAAGCGGTCGAGCGCGGTCCCCGGCCGCACGAAGGCGGCAGCGTCCGCGATGTGGATGCCCAGGGTCATCCCCCCCCTGCCGTTGGGGGCGAGGCTGACCGCGTCGTCGAACTCCATGGCCCCGGGGGAGTCCACGGTTATCACGAGCTCGCCCGTGAGATCCAGCCGGTCCTCGTCCAGCCAGGCCGCGGAGCGGGAGAGCCTCTCCGCCTCCTCCAGGACGTCCTCCGGGAAGTCCAGCGGGAGCCCCAGCCGCCTGAGCTCCAGATCCTCGTGGGGACGGAAGACGCCCACGGCTTCCAGCGCCATGGCGGCGCCGGCGGGGTCGGGGCTGTAGCCAGCCCCCGCCAGGGCCTCGGCCGCCGGCTTCAGGGAGGGCGGGGGATCGTCCACCGCCAGGGCGAGCTCGGTCAGGGCCTTCACCAGCTCGCCCCCGTCCCCGGGGGGCGGGGGGGCGGCTGGGGGGTGGCCCGCGGCGGCGGCTTCCCCCTCCCCGGCCCCCCCGCCGGGGGCTTCCGCCCCCGTCCCGCCCCGATCCCGCCCCGGGGAGGGGGGGAGGGCGGCGGCCCCGGCGGGCCCCGTTTCCCGCCTGGCCTCCGGGCCCTCGCCCCCCCCGGCGGCCGGTGCCTCATGCTGGCCCGCCGGCGGCTCCGGGCAGGGGGGCGGCTGGGCGCCGGCGGCCTGGGGTCCGCCGAGCGGCCGGGGGCCGGCGTCCTGCGGCTCCTGGGGCCGGCAGTCCGGCGCCAGTCCGTCGCGGGGGCTTCCCCCGTAATAGGCGAGCCGGGTCGCCCTGAGCCAGAGGATCCCTTCCCGGCGCAGCTCGGCCCTCCTGGCCTCTGCGGCCCGGAGCCCCAGGATGCGGTCTATCTCGCCCCGGCTCCTCCTGAGGGCGGCCTCGGGGGTGAACTTGAAATACAGCCCGTCCCGGTGGACGGCCCGCATGACGGCGGAGGTGTGATCCGGGCCCGCCTCGCGCCCGAACTCGAGTTCGGCCAGGGCCGCGTAGGCGTAGAGGGGGGGGGCCCCCGGCCCGGGCGGCGCGGGCGCGGCTTCGGCGCCGAGGGCCTGCGCGGGTCGCGCCTCCCCGTCCCCGGCCTCGCGGCCGAACCCGTGGGCGCCCCCCCGCCCGGCCTCCTCCTCCTCCAGGAGCCCCCAGATGACCTCCAGGTTCACCCGGCCGGCGAGCTCGGCACGGGCGGCATCGCGGGCCGCCAGGAGGGCGGCCCTCCCCTCCCGCGAGCCGGGGTCGGCCGCCTCGGCGGAGACGAGGATCCGCTTGGGGTTGATCTTGAGGACGCGGCCCTCCGCGAGCACCTCGACCCGGCCGCCCGCCTTGGGGCTGTCCAGGATCCAGCCGTCCAGGAAAACGTTGCCCTCCAGGAACTCCACTATCACGGGCGGCCCTCCCCGTCCAGACCCCCGGCGGACGCCGGGCCTTCGGCGAACTGCGTGGCGTGGAGCCTGAAGTACTCGCCCCCCAGGGCCAGCAGGCTCTCGTGATCCCCGTCCTCGACTATCCTGCCGCCCTTCACGACCACGATGCGGTCGGCTCGGCGCACGGTGGAGAGGCGGTGGGCGATGACCAGCGTCGTGCGCCCCTCGGTGAGGACGTCCAGCGCCTCCTGCACGTAGCGCTCGCTTTCCGCGTCCAGGGCGCTCGTGGCCTCGTCCAGGACCAGAATCGGCGCGTCCTTGAGGATGGCCCGGGCCACCGCCAGGCGCTGGCGCTGGCCGCCCGAGAGCTTCATGCCCATCTCGCCCACGGATCCCTCGAAGCCCCCCTCCAGCTCCTCGATGAAGGCCGTGGCGAGGGCCGCGTCCGCGGCCGCCCTGATCTCGGCGTCGGTGGCGCCGGGCCTGCCGTAGGCGATGTTGTGCCGCGCCGAGGCGTCGAAGAGGGTGGTCTCCTGGCTCACCAGGGCTATCTGGGAGCGCAGGAAGGTGAGATCCATGCGCGAGACTGGCGCGCCGTCGATGAGCACCTCCCCCTCGTCGGGGTCGTAGAAGCGCGGCAGCAGGTTCGCGAGGGTGGTCTTGCCGCCGCCGGAGGGGCCCACCAGGGCCGTCAGGGAGCCCTGGGGGATCCTGAGGCTGATGCCCGCGAGCGCGGGCCTGCCCGGCTCGTAGCTGAAGCTCACGTCCCGGAACTCGATCTCGCCCCGGAGCCTCTCCAGCTTCAGCGGGCTCTCCGGGCTCGCCACCGCTGGCGGCGTGTCGAGGATGTCGAAGATGCGGCGCGCGGCCGAGAGCCCCTGCTGGGCCTCGTTGTGGAGGCGGGTGAGCCTCTTGAGTGGCTCGTAGAGGAGCAGGAGCGCCGTCATGAAGGAGAAGAAGGTGCCGGGGGTCGAGGTCCCGGCGATGACCGACCGCCCGCCGTGCCAGATGACCGCCGCCACGCAGACTCCGCCCACTATCTCCATCACGGAGGAGGAGAGGCTCTTGACCGTCACCGCCCGCATGAGGTTGTCGACGCTGTTGCGGCACTCGCCGGCGAAGCGCCGTATCTCGTAGTCCGTCCGGTTGTTGGACTGCACGGCGCGCACCCCCTGCAAGGTCTCCGTGAGCACGGTGATGAGCCTGCCCATGATGAGCTGGCTTCCCGTGGCAAGGCGCCTCAGGCGCCTGCCGAACCGCGCGATGGGCCACACCGCCACCGGCATCGCGAAGACGCCTATCAGCGCGAGGAGGGGGTCTCGCAGGGCGAGCACCGCCATGAGCCCGGCCACCTTGCAGACGTCCAGCACCATGCCCGTCACCACCTGGGTGACCGAGGACTGGATGAGCGAGACGTCGTTCACCACGCGGCCGATGAGCTCGCCGGAGGAGTGGCGGTGGAAGAACACGAGCGACTGGCCCGCGATGTGCGAGTAGAGCCTCACCCTCAGCTCGTTCACTACGGTGTAGCCCACCTTGTTCATGAAGTAGGACTGGAAGAAGGAGAACACGCCCGTCGACGAGTACACCGCGAGCGTCACGAGGGTGAGGCCGTTGAGGAGGGAGAGGTCCTGCTTGAAGAACACCTGATCCAGGAGAGGCTTGATGAGCCAGGCCATGCCCGCGGTCGAGAGGGCCGCGAACCCCATGGAGAGCATGGCGAGGGCGAGGGTGCCCGCGTGCGGCCTGAGGAGGGCCGCGAGCCTCCGCGCGTCGGAGTTGTCTGGGCCGAAGAGCCTCCCCCGGAGGGGGGGGGCCTGACGGGCGTCCCCGCCCCCCCCGGGACGGTCCGCGCCTCCCCCGGCGCGGCCTGCCCCGCCGGGCCTCATGCCGTCCGAGTCGCCTTTCACCGCGTTTCCTTTCCCCGCCCCGCTTCGCCGGAGGGGTCAGCGGACCCCCGGCCCCCCGCGCGGCCGGCCTCCTCGAGGATTATGTCGAGCACCCGGCCCGAGGCCCCGGGGCCGCCCAGGGCGCTGGCGACCTCGGCGAGGCCGGCGAGGGCCCCCCGGCGCCCCGCGCCCCCTTCCAGCAGCGGCCCCGCCGCCGCGGCTATGCGCTCCGGGGTGGCGTCGCCCTGGATGAGTTCGGGGAGCAGGGCCCGGCCGAGGATCAGGTTCGGGATGGAGATGTGGCAGGTCCTCACGAGGAGCCTGGCGGCTAGGTAGCTCAGGGGGCTGGCGCGGTAGCAGACGACCGCCGGCGTCCCGAGAATCGCGGCCTCGACCGCGGAGGTGCCTGAGGCGAGGATCGCCGCCTCCGCCGCGTTCAGGATCTCACGCGAGCGGCCGCGGAAGGTGATCAGGCGGGGGCGCAGGGACGCGGGGACGCCCGAGAGGGCGCGATCCGCCAGTTCCCCGGGCAGGCCCGGGGCGAGGGCCGCGGCCGCCACCAGATCGGTGCGGGCAGCGAGCAGTAGGGAGGCCGCCCCGAACACGGCGGGGGCGAGCCGGGCGAACACGCCGGGGCGGCTTCCGGGGAGGAGGGCCAGGAGCGGGCCCTCCCGGGGGAGCGGGAGCCCCGCCCGCGCCTCGTCCCTGGGCCTGGGCGCCATCTCGTCCAGGAGCGGGTGCCCCACGAAGTCCGCGGGGACGCCCCGCGACTCGTAGAAGGCCTTCTCGAAGGGGAGTATGAGGCAGCGCCGCCGGGTGTGCCTCGCGAGGAACCTGATCCTTCCCGCACGCCAGGCCCAGATCTGCGGGCAGACGTAGTAGACGACGGGGATCCCGGCGGCGGAGGCCCTGCGCGCGAGCCGGAAGTTGAAGTCCGGGCTGTCGATGAGCACCAGGGCGTCCGGCCTCTCGGAGACGGCGGCCTCGGCCAACCGCTCCCGCAGCCGCCAGAGCCTCCCGGCCTGTGCCAGCACCTCGGAGATGCCCATGACGGCGGTCTCCCGCGAGTGGGCGAGCAGGCGCACGCCCGCCTCCCGCATGCGGTCGCCCCCCAGCCCGAAGAACCGCAGGCCGAGCCCGCGGGCGGAGGCCTCCCTCGCCAGCGAGGCCCCGTGGAGATCCCCCGAGTCCTCGCCGGCCGAGATCATGATCCTCGGATCACCCCGCGCCATGTTCCCCCGCGCCCGGCCCCCCGCGGTCTTCCCCCCCCGGGCCGCCGCCCCTCGGGGCCCGCCCCGCCGCGCCGGGGGGATCCAGCCAGGCGACGAGGGCGATGCCCGCCTCGTCCGCCAGGCGCGCGCACTCCTCCTCCTCGAGGAGGATGAGCCCCCGCGCGTCGAGCGCGAGCCCCCCCGCCTTCACCTCGGCGAGGAGGCGCACGGTGGGCGGCCCCACCACGGGCAGATCCAGCCGCGTGTCCTGGCTGGGCTTGAGCACCTTGGCGACGGCCACCGGCTTGGAGCAGAGCGAGGCCCCGCGGCGGATGGTGGCGTCCGTGCCGTCCGCGCCCTCGAGGGCCACGGCTATCTTGTCGCAGGCGACCACGGTCTGGCCCACGTCGAGCCTGCCGAGCTCCCGGGCGATGCGGAAGGCGAAGGAGAGATCCTCCTCAAGCTCCGGGGAGGGCTCGGCCCGGCCGATCCTGCCGGGCCTGACCAGGATCTCCGGGACCAGATCGGTCACGGAGACGAGGTTCAGGCCCCGCGCCTCCAGCCAGCCCGCCACGGCGCGCAGGATGCTGTCGGTCTGGAAGCTCCGGAGCCCCTCCATGAGCTTCACCGCCTCCTCGTCCGGGCGGTAGTTGCGGATGATGGTCTCGCGGCTCACGCCGCCGGCCATGCAGACGTCCCTGACCCCGCAGCCGAGGAAGAAGCCAGAGAGCGGGCGGAGCTCCCCCAGGGAGAGTTCCGTGTAGCGGTCGGCGAGCCCCCTCAGCTCCTCGGAGGCCTCGCCGCCGATGCCCGCCACCGCGAGGAAGCGCCCCTCCTCCTTGACCTTGCGGGCCGCCAGCACCGGGAGGGAGAGGTTGCCCGCGATGAAGCCCACCGGGCCCCGGGCGAGGGCATCCGCGCCGGGCCCCGCAGGGCCGCCCGCGCCGCGGCCGGAGGGCCCGCGGCCGCCGCGCGCCGCGCCGTTCCCGTCGAACTCCGCCGTCACCGGTACACCCCGCGTTCGGAGGAGCGGTAGAACTCCACGATGGCCCTGGCCTCGGGCGAGTCCGGGTACCTCCCCGCCGCCTCCGCGAGGCAGGCGGCCAGCGGCCGGTGGTTGTGGAGCAGGCGGAACACCCCGCTGATGGCCGCTATGGCCTCGGGGCTGAAACTCCGGCGCCGGAGCCCCACGAGGTTCGGGGTGACCGCGACCGAGTCGCGGATGCCCGCCACTATCATGAAGGGGGGCACGTCCTTCACGATCCCGGACATGCCGCCCACGAAGGCGTGATCCCCCACCCGCACGAACTGGTGTATGGCGGAGGATCCGCTCACGATGGCCTGGTGGCCTATGGAGACGTGGCCCGCCAGCACCGCGTAGCTCGAGAGTATCGCCTCGTCCGCCACGCGGCAGTCGTGGGCCACGTGGACCGTGGCCATGACCAGCACGTCGCTCCCGATCCTGGTCTCGCCGCCCCCGTGCTCGGTCCCGCGGTGGATGGTGGCGGACTCGCGCACGGTCACCCTGTCGCCCAGGATCAGCCTGGTGCGGCCGCCCGAGTACTTCATGTCCTGGGGGTCGGCGCCCAGGGACGCGAAGGGGAAGATCCGGCACCCCTTCCCGATGACGGTGTCCTTGTCGATGGAGACGTGGCCCATCACCTCGGTGCCGTCCCCGACGACGACCCGGGGCCCCACAAGGCTGTAGGGCCCAACGTCGACGCCGGAGCCAATCTCCGCGGTGGGGTCGATGATGGCGGTCGGATGGATTCCCATGTGTGCCTGATGGCCGCCCCCGGCGGCCGCCTGAGATCCGCGCGGGCGGCCCCGCGCGATCCGGTCTGGCGGCGCGGGGGGCCGCAGCCCTCCCGGGGCTGCGGCCCCCCGCGCGCGTGCTTGGCGAGGCCCGCGTCCGGCCCGTCGGCCGCCCCCCGTCAGAAGGCCGCGGTGATCTGCGCCTCGGCGGCCTTGCCGCCGTCCACCGAGGCCGAGGCCTTGACCTTCCAGGCGTGGGAGCCCGCGTGCACCAGCTCGGCCGCCAGATCCAGGCGGTCGCCGGGGGTCACCTGCCGCCGGAACTTCACCTTGTCGCAGCTGGCCAGGAAGAAGAGCCCGGACTCCAGCCTTTCGAGGGAGACGCCCGCGGGGCAGCCCGAGGCGTGCTCGAGCAGGCTGATGGAGAGCATGAGGAGCGCCGTCTGGGCCATGGCCTCCAGGATGAGGACGCCCGGCATCACCGGGCGGCCCGGGAAGTGCCCCAGGAAGAACTCCTCGTTGCTGGTGACGTTCTTGTAGGCCGCGACCGAGGACCAGGGGACGATCTCCGTCACCCGGTCCACCAGGAGGAAGGGGTAGCGGTGGGGCATCATGGTCGCTATCTGTTCTGCAGTGTAGATGGTCATGGGGTAAAGCTCGGTTAGTCCTTCCGTCCGGCCCGTATCCAGGGGATCCCCCGGCCGGGGCCCCCGCACCGCCGCGGCGGGGGGCCTGGCTGCCGCGGCCTGTCAGGCCGTCAGTCTCGCCCCCGGCCGCCGCAACCGCGCCGCGGGTCGGGGCCGCGCCTGCGCGGCGGACGGGGCCTGCCGCGCCGCGCTACTTCCGCCCGTCGCCCCGGTCCTGGTAGCGCTCCTTGAGCTCGGAGAAGCTCGCGCTCTTGCGGAACTGATCCAGGAAGGCCCGGAGCCTCGGCAGGAAGCGCCGCGAGAGGGCCTGGATCTTCAGCTCCTCGTCGAGAGGCACGGCGGGCGTGCCGCCCCAGGCCGTGCGGCCCGGGGGGATCTCGCCCGTCACCCCGGTCTGGCCGGTCACGATGGCGTCGGCGCCCACCCTGGCGCCGTGGGAGAGGCCGGCCTGGCCCAGCACGAAGGCCCGGTCCCCGATGGTGGAGTGGCCGGCCGCCCCGCACTGGGAGACCAGGATGCAGTCGCGGCCTATCTCGCAGTTGTGGCCCACCTGGACGAGGTTGTCTATCTTGGTGCCGCGGCGGATCACCGTGTCGGCCACGAGCCCCCGGTCCACGCAGGCGTTGGATCCGATCTCCACGTCGTCCTCAAGGGTTACCGAGCCCAGGTGCGGGTTGCGGTAGTGTATGAGCCTTCCGGTGGAGGGATCCGGCACCTGGGTGTAGCCGAAGCCGTCCCCGCCTATCACGGCGCCGGGATGGATGATGCAGCGGGCCCCGATCCTGACCCCCCAGCGCAGGACGGCGCGGGGGTGGATCTCGCTGAAGGCCCCGATGCTCACCCCGTCCTCGATTATGGCGCCGGGTCCTATGCGGACGCCCTCGGCTATCCGGGCCCCGGCCCCCACGTAGGCGCCGGGCCCGAAAAGGACGCCCTCGCCCAGCTCCACCGACGCCCGGTCCTTCCAGAAGGGCTCGGCGGAGGCGGTGTGCGGCCGGAGATCCCGTTCCGCGAGCTCCAGCGCGGCCACGAACAGCAGCCGCGGGTCGGGGGTGAGGACGAGCGCCGGCGGGCGGTCGGCACCGGACAGCGCGGTCTCAAGCGCGGGCGAGGTCACGACCGCCGAGGCGCCGGAGGCCGCCGCCTCGGCTAGGTACTTGGCCTTGACGGCGAAGGTGAGCGCCCCCGGGGGGGGCTTCTCCTTGAAGGCGCAGAGCCAGCGTACCTCGAGCGACTGGTCGCCCTTGACCGCGTAGCTCTGGGCGGAACCCCCGCCGGCGGCGGCCAGGCCGCGGGCGAGGACGTCCCGCGCCCCGGCCAGGAGCTCCGAGAGTGGCAACGGGGCTATCTGCAGCACGTGGCACACCTTTCCCGGCGCCGGCCGCCCGTTCCCGGGCGGCCGGCGCCGCTGCCCGCCGGTGGCCCCGCGGGGGGGCGCGGGGGCTCGCCCCCGGGGGCCGGGCCGACGGGGAGGGTTCCGGCGGGCCCGGTCACTTGCCGGCGTCCAGCCTGCGGGTGACCTCGTCGGTGATGTTGTAGGCGCTGTCGACGAAGAGCACGCCACCGCCCGCGGAGTCGAGGACCATCGAGAAGCCCTTGGAGCGGGCGATCTCGGCGGTGATCTTCTCGGCCTTCTCGGCCAGGGGCGACATGGCCTCCTCGAAGGCCTTCTGCATCTCCTCGGTGGATTTCCTGGCCTGCTCCTGGAACTGGGAGATCTCCCGCATGAGATCCTGGGAGCGGCGCTCGCGGGCCTCCTGGGAGAGGGCCGAGGCCTGCTTGCGCAGATCCTCCTCCTTCTTGGTGAGCTCGGCCTGCTTGGTCTCAAGGGTGCGCTTCAGTGACTGGTACTTGGTATCCAGCTTGCTGGAGGCCGCCTTCCCCTGCTTGGAGTCGCCGATGGCCTTCCTGACGTCCACGACGCCTACGGTGAAGGGGCCTGACTGCTGGGCGAGGGCGGCGGACGGCCCCCACGCGACGGATAGGGCGACCAGGGAAGCCAGGGCGGCAAGGGGGAGGATGGTGAGGTTCTTGGAATTAAGCATGGATACCTCCGGGTGAGGGTGGCAGGCGAAGGCGGGGGCTACCGGGGCTGCCCGCCGGGGCGGGGGCGGGACCCGCTCTGAACGGGTTTCAAACTAATCAATATAGCATCTTCCAAGGGAAAAGAACAGTTCACGCGGAGGCAAAACGGCTCGAGGCGGGGAGCCGGCCGGGCGGCGCGAGAGGGGAAGGCCGGGCGGGCCGGGCGCCAGGCCGCGGGAAGCACCCGCATAGGCGGGAGGGCCCGGCGGAGGTATAGGCGGGGGGAAAACGTCCCCGTCACCCGGAGAGACGGCCGGGGGCAGGGAAGGCCCGCCAGGGGGACACGGGGTGCCGGTCCCCCGGAACTGCCCGGCGTAGCCGGCTCTCCCGCCCGTCCGGCAATGCCGGCTCCGCGCAAGGGGCTCCCGCGCCGCCCCCGGCGCGCGGATGGGCGCCGTGCAGCGTGGGGAAGCCGGGAACCGTCGGAAAGCCACCGGCGATCCCCTTGTCGCTGAACTATGGATGTCTCGTGGACAACCCGCTCGTCAGGCGGTGCGGCCTGAAACGGATTAGCTATGGGTCCTGATTGTCCGCCTCGAGGGCACATATAACCCATGGGTTCATCGTGGGGAAGCAGAAGGGGAATCGCAATCATAAACAGATGGTTATCTTAGATGATAATGCCTGTATTTGATAAAATATCATGATGTTAAGCCGACAGGAGCCGATGCCTGCTGACCTGTGGTTCCAGGATTAATCGCTGACTGGCACGGGTCCGCGTTTCAGCAGTTTCAGGATTCCCTCTGGGCGATTCATCCCGGACTGTTCGCGGCAGCCTTCCGCTTTCGTGATAGCTTTCTGTGGGATGATTCTACCCTCATTACAATTAGACTTGCGCTTGTCATTCGCCGTTCTGAAGTGAAATGGGCTAGCGGTTTGAGTTCGTTGCCTAATACTGCATCACTTTCATTATAGCGGTCGAGATGAAGGCGGGCAACAAGCGTCTCCGGGATGCCCCCTCGCTTTGGGTTCGTTTTGGCAACTATGCTGCCTGGTCTTTTCCTGCACTGGTTGCCTGCCCTGCTAGTTGCATATGTGATATTTGGGCAGGATTTCGCTTGCCTTCAGGCTTCGCGCTGTTAGTGAAATGAAATGACCAGGCGTGGTGTCCCCTGGCGATCCTCTTCCCCGCCATGCGCCCGCTCACGGCTCTGCGCAGCGGCGCTCAAGGTTCGCCCGCCCCGCGATCAAGGTCAAGGGCCTGCGCGCGCACAGGCTCCATGTCCCTCGATGCTGACTTCGGACACGCCAGACGCATAGATGTTTTCAGTCATGTTCAACCGGATGCCATTTCCCCAACTTGTTTCTCTCGTGACTCGCCGCCAGCCCCCTATGACTGTTTCCGGTTTCCCCCCGTTCCTGTAACGGACGGGGCCTTTCCATAACGGAAAGCAGTGACGTCCTCAGTCGCTATAACACCCCGCAGCGGGAACGGCTGGGCTTGACGCCGCCCGCCCAGACCTCGCTCATGGCCCGGACAGGGGCCGGGGCATCCGCCGCGTTTCCCGCGCTGTGCCGGAAGCGAATCGGCGGCCCCGCCTCCGGCCCCGAAACGCGGATCGGGCGGACATGACCGCCGGTCTCCCCGCCGTGACGCGGAAAGCGCTGCCGAAGGGGGGCGGACACCGCGCGGAAGGCGCCGCGCCGTCGATCAGCAGGTTCACCCCGGATCCTGCCGCCCCTGATCAGATGGAAATATACCGAAAAAGCACCTTGGGGGCAGCTCCTCGGCGGTTGCCGCGAGACAGCCGCTTGTCCACCCGCCCGGGAGGCCCGCCCCCGGGAAGGATGTCCCGGCGTGGCTTCCTTCCCGCCAGGCATCGGCGTGGCAATACGGGGCGGAACAGGCTGTGCGGCAGCAAGGCCGTGGGCATAAGCCGCCGCGGCTGCAGTTTTCCATGCCGCCGGCCCCGGCCTGCGGCCCCTGGTAAGGCCGTCCGGCCAGGAGACGTCTCCGGAACCCTATGATAAGCCGCTGCCGGACAGACTGTCCATGGACGCCGCCGGGGGATTCAGGGGGGCAATCCGTCCTTGCCGTCCCTGATGTCGCAGGCGAGTACCCCTCTTCCGCGGTCCCTGCGTATTCCTGCCCCCATGCCAGGCGGCCGCCCGGCGTCCACGCGGCCCCCTGGGATCCGCTTGCCGTCGCGCCCTGGCGCGCATGGCTTTGCCCGCGTCGCTCCGCTTCCCACTCCCGCCGGCGGTTGACAGCCGGCGCCCCCGGGCGGAAAGAATTATGAACGGATGGCGGGAAGAGGCAATGGCGGAGTGAGGGATGCGATTCAGATCCGCACCCGACTCAAGCCGCGGCGTCTCCAGTCATTTTGCCTCCCAGGGGAACTGATGTGTCCGGCACCCTTTCCTTACCGTGTCGAAAAGCCGGGGAATGATCCTTTCCCATATGTTGGCGTCACATGACAGGCCGCTCGGCAGGGGGCTTCCGGAGGGGTCTGCCCTGAAAGGCGGCTCGGCGTAAATAAGCCGGGGCGCCGCTCCCGGGCCCTGGGGGCTCCAGGCTGCGGTCAGGCCGCCGCGCGGCCGGAACAGCCGCCGGGAACAGCGGCTGACGTGCCTGCGCGCGGCCCCGCCGCGGGGATGCCGGAGGCGTATAGCGGAAGCCCTCCGGGCGGGACGCCCGGCGCGGAGGTCGTCATCTCCTCCCGGATCTCTTCTTCCCGGCGGCCGGCTTCCTCTGGGCCGGGGCACGCGAGCCGCCCCCGCCGCCGGAGTCCAGGAGCCTGGTCACGTCCTCGGTTATCTCCGTGAAGCTGACCTGCGGGTCCGCGAAGATGACCGCCTTGTCCTCGTCGGAGTTCTCGAGGACCAGGAGCAGCCCTTTCCTGACGGCGTGCTCCGAGGCCAGGGCGGCCGCCCGGTCGTAGAGTGGCCCGTAGGAGGACTCGAGGGCGGACTTCATCTCCTCCTCGGCCCGCGCGGTCTCGGACTGCAGGGCCTCCACCTCCCGCTGGAGCTCCCTGCGGCGATCCTCGAACTGCGCCTCTGTGAGCCCACCGGTCTCGCGGTTCAGGGCCTCGGCCTTGGCCTGGGCGGCCTTCTGGAGCTGCGAGAGCCGCTTCTCCAGCTCCTGGTAACGCGTCCGGATTCGCGCGGCGACGGCCTTGCCCTGTCTGGAAGCGTCTATGGCCTTGCCGGTGTCGATGACGCCCACGGTCACCTTCTGCGCCGCCCGGGCGGCGGCCGCGTCCCCCTGGGCGGGGGCGGGTGCCGCCCCGGCGAGCAGGGCCGCGACGATGGCCGCGGCCGCGAGGGTCGCGGGCGGGACTAGCGGGGGATGGAGCATGGGGTGTGGGCCCTCCGGCCCGGTAGGCCGGAAGCGTCCGGCTGGCGGCGTGGCGCCCTCCAGGGCTGCGGGGGCGGGGAGTGGGGGGCGAGATACGGGGCTAAGGTAGCTTATCGGGGCGCCCCGTGTAAAGTGGGGAGGGTGCGCCGGGCGGAGGGCGCCTCCGCCGGCCGCGGCCGGCGGGAGGGGCTTGATCCGGAGGGATGTCTTAGGGCGCCCTGTGTGATATAATAGGGATGGTTCACGTTGCATCCCGCCCGCAGGCATCGGCCGTTCGCCGGGGCCGCTCCCGGCAAGGCAACACCCATGAACCCCAGCCCAAGCTCACGCCGGTCCGGTGCGGGATCCCCGCCCGGGTCGGCAAGCCCCCCCGCGCCGCCCGTTTTAACCCGCCGGGAGCTGCCACCGGAAGCCCTCGGCCGCGCCCAGGGTTCCCTGCTGAGCCAGCTCAGCGGGGACGCCCTTGGCAGCCAGGTGGAGTTCCTGGGGCGGGACAGGATAGCCGAGCTCCATCCCGGCGGCGTCCGCGAGATCGGCCCGAGCCCCGTCTGGGGGACTCTCGCCGGCCAGCCCACGGACGATTCCGAGATGGCCCTCGCGCTGGCCAGGTCCATCGTCCGGAACGGGGCCTACTCGGCCCCCGATGCTCTCTCCGCGTACAGGAGCTGGAGGGCTTCAGATCCCTTCGACTGCGGGGCCACCGTCGGCTCCGCCCTCGCGGGGGCCCCTCTGCCGGAGAGCCAGGCCAACGGCGCCATGATGCGGGCGAGCCCCCTGGGCATCGCCGGGGCCGGCCTCCCCGAGGAGACGGTGGCTCTCCAGGCCGTGGCGGACGCGTCCCTAACGCACCCCAACCCGGTCACCACGGCCGCCAACTCCCTCTTCGCCAGGGCCATAGCCCATGCCGTGGAGCAGGGCCTGCCGGCCGGGGAGCTGTACTCCTACGTGCTGGCAAGGGCCCGCGGCGAGAATACCCCGGCAGGACTACTCGAGGCGGTGGAACGGGCCGCGGACGGCCCGCCCGGCGATTTCGCCGTCAGGTCCGGCTGGGTGCTCATCGCCTTCCGCAACGCGCTGTGGCGCCTCGCGTCGGGGCAGGGCCTCGCCGAGGCCCTCGCCGACACGGCGGGGGAGGGCGGCGACGCGGACACCAACTGCGCCATCTGCGGGGCGCTCCTCGGCGCCGTCCACGGCCTCGCGGCCGTTCCCGTCCAGTGGGCCCACGCGGTCCTGACCTGCTTCCCTCGCGCGGGGACGCCGGGAGTGGCCAGGCCGCGTCCCGCGGAGTACTGGCCCGCGGAAGCGCTGTATCTCGCGGGGCGCCTCATAGGTTTCATAGGGACGGGGGCGTGACGGCCCGCGGGGGCCGCCCGTGCGGGTGGGCCGGCCGCCGGGCGCGGGATTCCGCGGCAGGGGCTCCTTGAGGGGAGCCGCAGACTTGTTGTCATTCGGTTCTAAATTCTTATGCGTCGGATTCCGGCCGGGTATCCCGGGAGCGGGGAGGCCCAGACCAGCGGTCCGCCGGCCCGGGGCGCCCCGTATCCGTCTGGGTGCCTCGCGGGGTCAGCGGGGACGGGGTCGTGACGGCCAGCCGGGGAGAGGGGGGCCGGCCGCAGGGGGCGGGATCCCGCCGCGGCGGAACTCCTTGATCGGCGACGCCGATTTGCTATCATTCAGTTCTAATTATAGCGAGCCGGCGCCAGACCGCCGGGACGCCCGGCCGGGAGGGCCCTACGCCTCACGATGCGGCGCCGCAACCCCTGGAGGTTAGCCATGCCCCTGATCCGTATCGCCGCCGTTACCCTCGCCTCTCTGGCGGCCCTGTCCTGGGCGGTCGGGGCCGGCGCCCAGCAGCCGGACCAGCCCTCCCGCTTCACCATAGAGAACAAGCCCGACGACACCCTCCCGACCATCAGGTTCAAAGCCGCGTTGAGGCTCCTGGCCGCGGTGCAGACCGTGTACAGGATCTGTTCTGAGTGCGGCGGGGCATCGGACTGGAAGTCGTACGAGCGACGCAACGGCAACACCCTGAACCTCGCCTCGCGGCAGTTCGCGAATGCCGGCGGCCTCCGAGAGGAGCAGAAGCACGAGGTGGATCGGTACAGCGAAGAGCTGAGGAAGCAGGCCTACCTGCTCTCCTCCTGCCCCGGGCTACTCGCCGAGGTGCGCGACCAGAAGTGGGACATATACAAGGCTGAACGCTTCAGGGAGGATTACGAGCTGGTGAAGGCGAGATAGCGGGGGGCGCGCCGGCGGGCGCCCCCCCCGCGTTCCCCGCCCGGAGGGGTTCCCGCCGGGTTCCCTGAGGCCGCCCGCCCGGGGGCGGGGCGCCGCCCTCCCCGCGTCAAGGGCCTGATCCGCGCCCGCCCCCTTCAGGCAGACCGCGGGGCCCGCTGCGGGTGCCAGCATTACCCTTGAAAGGCGCGCCACGCTGTGCTAATGTCCTGGAGGAGCATGCCGGACATGGCCATGCCCGCCCATGATCCTCCCGCCGCCCCGCCCGCCCTCGAGCCCCCGCGGCCGCCGGAGACTCCCCCAACGGAGAAGAAATGGCCTACGACAAGAACATGAAGGTGCTGGTGGTCGATGACTTCCCGACCATGCGGCGCATAGTGAAGAACATCCTCCGCCAGCTGGGCATCAACAACATCAGCGAGGCCGAGGACGGCGTCAAGGCCTCGGCGCTCCTGGAGATAGACAAGTTCGATCTCATCATCAGCGACTGGAACATGCCCAACATGACGGGGATAGAGCTCCTGCGGCACGTGCGCGGCTCCGAACGCATCAAGGACGTGCCCTTCATCATGGTCACCGCCGAGGCCCAGCAGGAGAACATCATCGAGGCGGTGAAGGCCAAGGTGTCCAACTACATAGTCAAGCCCTTCACGGCCGACACGCTGAACGAGAAGATCGAGAAGATCTTCTCCTAGCCCGGCGTCCGCCGGCCCGCGGCCCGCGAAAGCCCCGGGGCCCGGGCTGCGCTCGCCTTGGAGAAACCATGCACTTCACCGGGGCGGCCGGGGCCGCGCTGTCGACCGCCGTCCTGCTCCTGGGCCTGGCCGCGGGCAGCTTCCTGAACGTCGTAATCTACCGCCTCCCCCGGGAGGGCCTTTCCGTTTCCCGCCCCCGCCGCTCCTTCTGCCCCTCCTGCCGCGAGCGGATCCCCTGGCACGACAACCTCCCCGTCATCTCCTGGTTGCTCCTGAAGGGCCGGTGCCGCTTCTGCGGCGCACGGATATCCTTCCGCTACCCGCTCGTGGAGATAGTCTCCGGGATGCTCGCGCTCTCCCTCCTCGCGGTCGAGGGCATCTCGCCCCGCTTCCTCTGCTACTACTATTTCGCGATGGCGCTGACGGCCGTGGCCTTCATCGACCTCGAGCTCATGGTGATACCCGATCTCCTGGTGTGGCCGACCTACGTCCTGGGCTTCATCTGCGCGGCGGTCTCGCCCAGCCCCCAGCTCCCCGGCTGGTACCTCTGGGAGCGCCTCACCGCCGCTGGCTGGAGCCCCTGGCTCGTCAGCCTGGGGGGGGCGGCCGCAGGCTTCGTGCTGGGTTTCCTCGCCCTCTACGCGGCCTCCCGCCTCTACCGCCTCTGGCGGGGCCGGGACGGCCTGGGCGACGGGGATCCGCCGCTCCTGGGCCTCATCGGGGCCTTCCTGGGCTGGACAGCGGTCTTCCCCGTGCTTCTCCTTTCCACCCTGATAGCGCTCCTGGCGGTATTCCTGATGATCTTCTCCGGCAAGGGCATCCCGCAGGGCAAGACGGCCGTTACGCCCATCCCCTTCGGTCCCTTCCTGGCGCTCGCGGCCGTCATCTGGATGTTCTACGGACAGGCGGTCAAGAGCTGGTATTTCTCGCTGCTGGGGGTTTGAGGCGGGACATCTCCGCCCTGCGGCATCGGCGCGCCCGTCGCGTTCCCCCGTGTGCCCTGTCCGCCGCCGCGGGTGCCCGAAGCGGTCGCGCCGCCGGCACGGCGGGCGCGCGGCGCCCCCCCGCGGACAGTGCCGCACTCCCTTCCCGCGGCAAGACCTCTGCGGAGGGATGAAGCTTCCGCCGTCCGGATCTTGACACGGCCGTATCCCGTGTCGCGGCCCGCCCCGGCGTCTCGGCCGTGTCCGGTGCGGGACAAGGCTTCCCGGCAGCCCGAGGGGCCCGTATTCACGTCCCGGGACGGCCGTCCCGCCTGGCGCGGCATGCTCGAATGACGTTTCCCCCGAGAGGCCGCGCCCCCTGGGTGCCGTCCCCTGCCGTCTCGGGATGCCGCGCCCAGGGCGGGGCAGGCGCAGGGGCGGCCGCGGCCTGCTGGACTTGCCGGCACGCGTCTTTCGGGAGCAAGGTCTCTTATTGCCCCGTTCTCGACTTTACTGGCACGCATTATGCATTTCATCTCCGCATCCGGGCGCGGCCCGGCAAGGATTCCCCCCGGCGGGGGGACAGGCGACGGAGGGCATGACGTGTCAATAAACTCCATCCTCTTCTCCCAGGGCCTTCTCACGCGCGAGCCCGCGCTCCTGAACGTGGGCTCCCGGCAGAACAACTACGAGTCGCTCGAGACCTACCTCCAGCAGGACGACAAGCTTACCTCTCCCGCCGCCTCTTCCTCGTCCACCGTCTCCGATACCGTGGATCTGGCCCTTGATCGAGTGGCGGCGAAGATCGTAACCGAGCTCGCCGGCCTCACCGCAGGCACCATCTCCGATTACCCTGAGTTCAGGGACGACTACGTCCTCACGATCATAGACTCCGGCGACGGAAGCCGCGAGGCCAGGGTGTACAGCCGGGAGGAGATAGTCGAGTCCAGCGGCGGCACCCCCGAGGAGAAGCTGGCTCTGAGGCAATCCTTGGACGGGAACCCGCTCGCGGTGTTCCCTTCCGCCAGCGGGCTTCCCGAGAGTTCGGAATCGCCCGCCGCGCAAGATCTCACAAAGAAGGTCAACTCCTTCCTCACCACCAATGAGAAGCTCCTGGATCTCCTCGACGCCTACGGCTTCAACCCCTTCGAGGAGCTGAAGCTCTAGGCCCCCGCCCCGCGGGCCGGGGAGCCCCGCCTCCGGCCGGTGTACCGGCCTCCAGCTCCCGAACCCCCCTCCGCCGCCTTTCCCCTGGTGCCAAGGCTGTCCGTCGTTCCTCCTTAACCTGTTCCTCGTCCGTTCTTCCCTTTCCCTCGACGTAACCCCCCGGTCCGCAAGGCACCGGGGGGTTTTTCTTGTGTGCCCGGCACGGGGGCAATGACTTGGAGGTGAAAGTCCTCTACAGACCTGGCAGCGGGGACTGTTAGCCAAGAGCAAGTGGTCCGTCGTGAGGATGGCTCTGTAAGAAGCTGGAGGAAAACCCTAGGCCCGACGAGCAGGAATCTCATCGGGCGTTCCCGAGCGGACGAGCTTGCAAGACAGAGCTAGGCCCATCGCTGTCTGAGCGAAGGGGCGTAAATGAGACGGGTACGTGAGGGGAAGGTCATCACTCTAGCCCGGGGGAGTTCCCTTGGAGGCCTGAGACACTGGAATAAACGAGGCTTGTCATTGATCCGAAGCAAACGGCACGGCAACGTGCCGTTGAACCAAGGGCAGTCAGCAGAAGCCATAGTACCAGGAGCGACCCTGGGAAGGGCTGAACAACCATGGATTCCAGAACCTAGGCCGAGAATGGCGATGTGTGGAAAGCAGAATTCCGATATGTGCTGCCCTGGGGAGGGTTGGATATGTCCGGAGAGTACCCAGGGAGTGCGGAGCAGAGCTGTTGCGAGGAAGGGAGCGGAACCGAGATAAAGGAGAGGGGCTTGCCCGACAAGGCCCTTTCGTACTTCAACGTGCGGAAGGCCGCTGAACAGGCGGTCAGGAACAAAGGCGCCGCCGGCATCGGCGGAATGGAAGTCTACTTGTCATTGCCTTACCTGGAGAGACGCATTGCCATGAGCTAGTCGGTCGGATACGTAACGACGGTTACAGGCCTCAACCTGCCAGAAGGGTTGAAATCGATAAGACGGACGTGGGAAAGCGCAAGCTGGGATACCCACGGTCATTGACCGGATGGCCCAGCAGGCCGCGGCCCAAGTCCTGGTGCCCATCTACTATCCTCTCTACCCGGATCACGGTTATGGGTTCCGGCCAGGCCGGAGCGCCCATGATGCCGTAAGGAAGGCCCTTGGTACTACAGCTAGGGATACGCCTTCGTGGTGGATATCGACATGGGCCAAGTACTTCGATTCGATAAACCATGACAAGCTGACGGGCATGCTGAAGGAGCACGTGAATGATGAGGACATGCTCCGTCTTATCCGCAGATTACTGAAATGCGGGTTCTAGAAGACGGGCTGGCCTCTTCTTCGGGCGAGGGGGCCCCCCAGGGAGGCCCGTGTAGTCCGGTGCTAAGCAACATATACCTGCACAGGTTTGACATGCTGCTTGAGGACATGGGCCTCAAGCTCGTTAGGTACGCGGACGACTGCGACATCCACGTGAAGTCCAGAATGGCAGCGGACAGGGTGATGAAACCCTGCACCAGCTTCCTGGAAGTGGCGCCCAAGCTCAAGGTCAGCCAGGAAAGAGCACGGTCGGCTCACCGCTGAGGCTTAAGTTTCTCGGATTCTCCCTTTACATGATAGAGGGTAAGGCCGGGATAAGAACCCGTGAGAAAAGCCTGAAGAAGTTCAAGGATAAGGTGCGTGAAGTCACAAGGAGGAACAGAGGGCGGTCGGTGTCGTCCATCGCAAGGGAGCTTATTCCAATAATAAATCAAGATGCAACCAAACATTTTTCAATATTTTCTAGTATATAGCGAGCATGGCCAGCAGAACAATAAATATTGTTAGTGTATTTTTCATGAGCATGATACCATAATTATCAGAGGTGATAGAGAGTGGCCAGACACTATATTGTTGATAAGAAATTGTTATCATTTGCTTATCAAACTTTAG
>JAITEZ010000234.1 GCA_031281735.1 Deltaproteobacteria bacterium
ACCGGCAGGGCCGTTGACCTCCGCAGGGCATTCCCCACCGGCAGGGCCGTTGACCTCCGCAGGGCATTCCCCACCGGCAGGGCCGTTGACCTCCGCAGGGCAGTCCCCACCGGCAGGGCCGTTGACCTCCGCAGGGCAGTCCCCATCACCAGGGCCTTCCCGACCCGCTGGGGCGCTCCCCTCAGCATGCATGCTGACTTCCCTGGGGGCGCTCCGCCCCTCGAAGCCGCTCCGCCCCGCCGGGCCGTTACCCTTCGCAGGCCAGTCCCCATCATCAGGGCCTTCCCGACCCTCTGGAGCGTTCCCCTCAGCAAGCACGTTGTCTTCCCTGGGGCCGATCCACCCCTCAAAGCTGCTCCGCTCCACTAGGCTGTTCCCCTCCACAGGGACGTTGCCCCCCGCAGGGGCGTTGCCTCCCGCAGGGCCGCTTCCCTCCGCGGGGGCGTTGCCCCCAGCAGGGACGCTACCCTCAGCGGGCGCGTTGCCCTCCCTGGTCCCGTTCCGCACCGCAGGGCCGTCCCCCTCCGCCGGGCCGCCCCGCCCCTCCGGGCCGCTCACCTCCACGGGCCGCTCTCCGGGGGCAGGGCCGAGGAGCCCGTCGCGGTAGTCCGGCCTGAAGCCCGGCAGGAAGCCCAGGAGGTAGCCCTTGATGGCCTCCGCGTCCGCCGCGGCCAGGCTCAGCTCGTGGGGGTTGTCGCCGATGACCTTCATCCAGGCGCCGAGGTACGAGGCGTGGTTCGCGAGGCGGTACCGGAGGCCCAGCTCGACCCCGAGCATCCAGGACGCGATCTCGGCGCGGAGCTCCTCCCGGGCGTAGTCCAGACGGTCGCCCGGCAGCATCCGCCGGCCGAGGCGGTCCCCGTGGCGGGTCCAGTGGGCCAGCTCGTGGAGGAGGGTCGAGTAGTACTCGGCGTCGTCGGTGAAGCCCCCCCGCGGGGGGACGAAGATGGCGTCCCTGGACGCGGAGTAGAAGGCCCGGCCGGACTGGTCGTGCACGATCACCGCCCCGCTGGCGGCCAGGAGCTCGTCGGCCGCGGCCTCCGGGTCCCAGCGGGGGGGGCCGGGGCTGTAGGGGGGGAGGCCCCGGCCCTCCGCGTCCAGGGCGTCCCCGAGGTTGGAGACGTGGTAGTAGCGCACCCGGGGACGGGTGAGCCGCACCTCCGCGCGGGCGGGCCGCCCCGAGGGATCCAGCAGGGCCCTGCCGTCCGGGCCCCGGAGGGTCACGAGCTCCGCCCACTGCCAGAACTCGATGACCGAGGGCCGCGCCCCGCCCCTGAGCCCCCAGCCGCGCTCGTAGAGCTGCCGGAAGCTCATCCAGCGGGGGTCCCCCCGCCCGCCGGCCAGGAGCGAGACCTTGTTGATGCCCCTGTAGACCGACCCCGACACGGGGTTGAAGGGCGGGGCCGCCCCCTCCGGGCGCCAGGGCTCGCTCCAGGGGGCGGAGCCGCGCCTGAGCAGGGCGAGGATCCCCCGCGCGAACTCCAGCCGGGGGCTGTCCAGCCGCGAGGCGGGGGGGCCCGGGTCGGCCGGGGCCCCCGGCGGGGGCGCACCGGCGGCGGCGGCCGGGGGCGGCGGCGCCCCCGCGCCCGCCGGGGGCCTGTCCCTCCCCCGCCCCCTCACGGCCTGCGCCCCGGAGAGGCCGCGGCGGGCCCCCCCTCCCGCTCCTCGTAGAAGTCCTCCGGGGACACGGCGTCCTCCCGGAAGGCCCCCATGGACATCTCGTGGGAGGCGTCCGCGGTGAAGACCCCCCAGGGCCTCTCGGCGAAGAAGGCGTCCATCTCGCGCAGCCGGGCCTGGAGGGCCATCCTGCGCGCCGCCTCGCGGCGCCGCCTGGCGAAGAAGATCATGGCTTTTCCTTTCGCGGCCGCCCGGCCGGGGGGGGCGGGCGGCGGCATCCGCCCCGGACGGCGTCCGGGGCGCGGCCTAGGGTCGCGGGCGGGGGCCCCCGGCCGGCGGGGCGGGCCCCCGCCTTCCCGGCGCCCCGCCAGGCGCGGCCGCCGGACGTGCCGGGGGGAGCGGGCGGGCCGGGGGATACCGGGGACCGCAGGGGCCGGGCCTGCCGGGAGGGCCGGGTGAGCCGGGTGAACCCGAGGGACCGGATGGGCCGGACGTGCCGGGGGGACCGGGATGACCGGGAGGAGCGGCGGTACCGGGAGGATCGGGAGCTGCGGGAAGACCGGGGGTGCCGGAAGGGCAGGCGCCAGCGGCCCCCCCACCGGCCGGCTCCCCCTGCGCCCGCTCACTGGCGGAACCTCGGGGAAGGACGCCCGGCCTGCCCCGACGAGCGGCCCCGGCGCGGGAGCGCCGGGGCCGCCTGCGCCGCCGCCCCCGGACGCACGCGGGGGCTCCCCTTCCTGGGGCGCGCGGGACCCGCCTTCACGGAGCAGGCGACACCCGCCTTCCCGAAACCCGAGGAACCCGCCTCCGCAGAGCCGACGGGCACGGCCTCCCCGGAGCCGGCGTGACCGGCCTCAGCGGCGACAGCCTCGCCCGCCTCCCCGGAGCCGGCGGGACCGGCCACCGCAGCGACAGCTACGCACGACTCCGCTGAGCGTGCGGGACTGGCCTCCGCAGGCCCGAGGGGACTCTCCCGACTTGACAGGGCGGGACTCTCCCGGCTTGACAGGGCGGGACTCTCCCGGCAGGAGAGGGAGGCCCCCCCGTCGCCGGAGAGGAGGGTGCCCTCGCCCTCCCCCGCTGGGCGCCAGGGGCGGTCGAGGCCGATGTGGAAGAAGCTGAAGCCCGTCCCCGTGAACTCCTCCCAGCCGCTCCGTCCGGGGTCGACGGGCCTCAGGTCCGCAGTGCGCAAGAGGAACTCGCTCCCCCGCTCCGGCCTAGCCCCCTCCAGCTCCCGCGCCGCCCGCCCCCGGACCTGGAAGACGAGGTCGCCGCCCGGCATTCCCCGGGCCTCCCGGAACAGCACCGCGAGGCCCCCGCCGGGGGCGGCCGCCGTCCCCAGGAACCGGCACCGCAGCAGGTGGAGGCTCCCCAGGGGGCGGCCGCCCGCCCGCTGGAGGAGGCTGCCCAGGCGGCAGCAGGAGAGGAAGTGGCCCTCCCGCGGGCCGCCCGGCCCGCCCCGCAGGAACCTCAGGTCCTTCACCTCGGCGAGCACGGCCCCGGCGGCCCCGGCGTCCCGGAGCAGGAACTCCTCCGCCCTCGCGTCGCTGTAGATCAGCACGCGGTGCACCCAGGGGGCGCCGCCGGGCCCGGAGAGCACGATCTCCAGCGGCGCCGCGCCGCGCCCTCCCCTGCGGACATCCTCGAGCCTCCCCGCGATGTAATGTGTGGATTCCACCGGCGTCACCCTGTCCCCTCCCGCGCGGCTAACCGCCGCGCGCCCTGCCCCACTGCCGCGCCGTGCGCGGCGGGGGCGTCCAGTCTGCGGGCCGCGCAGCGGCCCCTCCCCAGGCACCCCGCCCGCGGCCGTCGTCCCGGCCGCAGGCGCGAGGCCCCCCGGCGGGACGCGCTGAGGCGTCCCGCAGTCGCCGGCGGGCCGGAGCCCGCCCGTCTCCCCCCGCGTCCCGCGCGCATGCCGCGGGACGCGGAGGGCACTCAAAGATCCCTTGCGCGCCTATCCCTCCCCGTCCCCTCCGGGGGGCTCGGAGGGCGAGGCCACCCCGGGACCGCCGGGTAGCCCGGCTTCCGTCCCGCCCGCCTCCCGCCCGGCGGCGGTTCCCCCGTCCGAGCCGGCCGCCGCGCCCTTCGCGCCCCGCCCGCCCTTCGCGCCCCGCCCGCCCTTAACGCCCTTACCGCCCTTACCGCCCTGACCGCCCTTAGCGCCCTGACCGCCCTTAGCGCCCTGCTCACCCGCCGCGCCCATCACATCCGCCGCTCCCGCAACACCCGCGTCTCCGCCTGAACCCCTGGCAAAGAATCCCCTCCCCCGGTACCGCCGGCATCCGCGAACCCCTCGCCATCATCGAAACCCAGGGCGAGATCCCCGATGTCAGGACCTGCGGACACCCTGGCCTGGAAGGCTTCCCAGGCTCCCGGATCCCCGAAGGCGGCGGGAAAGGCCCCCGCTCCGGGATCCGGCCGCATCCCTTCCGTGAGAGCGGCGAGTCCGCTGAGGTCAAAGCAGGGACCGCCCCTCCCGTCTGCCGTCCTTCCGTCCCTCCCGCCCGTCGTCCCGCCTGTCACCCCGTCAGACCTCCCGTCTGCCATGCCGTCTGCCATGCCTTCAGCCAACCCCTCTGCCGTCCCGTCCGCCGCCCCGTCCGCCGCCCGATCCGCCGCCCGGTCCGCGCCCCGGTCCGCGCCCGGCCCTCCGAGCCCCACCGGAGCGCCTCCCGGCCCGCCGAACTCGCCTATCAGCTCGAACCCCTCCCCGTCCCCGCCCGGAAGATCCGGCCCCCCGGACCCGTCCCCGGCAGGCCCGGCCCATCCCCCGGTGCCCCCGGCGGCGCCCCAGACCCCCCCGGCGGCCGGGGCCCCCTCCCCCGCCGCAGGCGCGTCCCGCGCCGTGCCGGGGCGCGCGGCCCCGCCGGGCCCCGCGGTGCCGCCCCGGCCGCCGCGGGGGGCGGCGGGGAGCCAGCCCTCCCCCCGCAGCGCGGAGGCGAGCCCGGCGACCGCCGAGGACACGTCCGGGTCGGACAGCGGCCGGCCCTTCCTCTCCTCCGCCGCGTAATGGCTCCAGACCCCCGCCGCCTCGACCCAGGCCGCGCGCCCGCCCAGCTGGTTCAGGGCGTAGAAGAGCGTCCGGTCGGTGGGCCGGAGCCAGATCCACAGCGACGACGGGAGCGCCCCCCTGCGGCGGGCGAGGCGCAGCAGGGCCGTGAACCAGACGTTCACGTAGGAGGCGTGGCGCGCGAGCTCCGGGTGCCGCGCGAGCGCGGAGCGCCCCGGCCGCCCGCCGGGGAGCGCGGGCCATATGCGGGGCGCGCGCCGGGGCGGCGGGACGAGGCCCGCGATGTCCCCGAGCCCGTGGCGCGCCGCCAGCCGGTCGAGCTCCCCGCGCCGGTCCAGGTCGCCTATCCAGCCCCGGTCCGTGAACGCCGGGCCCCCCCCCTCCAGCTCGCGGCCGCCGCTGAGCGCGGCGAGGTCCCCGAGCCCCGGGGGCACCGCCCTGCCGTAGCGGGCCAGGGCCCGGCCGGCCTCCGGGCACCTGCCCGGCGGGGCCCCGGGGGCCCAGGCGGTGGAGAGGGCGTCCAGGACGCGGAGGGCCCCCTCCCCGTCGCCGTCCGCGTGGCACAGGAGCGCCGCGGCGAGCGCGGCCTGCCAGGGGGGCAGGTCGGCGGGATCCCCCCCGAAGGCGGCCCCCAGCTGCCCCGCGAAGAGCAGGGCCGCGCGGGTCTCGTGGAGGCGGTTGCCGGGCAGGCCCAGGGCCGGGCTGTCCGGGAGCCCCAGGCCCGTCTCCGGGTCCGCGAGCTCCCAGGCGCCCCAGGGGCGGTCCGAGCCGGGGCCGAGCAGGAGCCCGTTCTCCGCGCAGAAGAGGAGCGGCGTGCGCGCGAGGGCCCAGCCGCCCTCCCCGGCGGGCTGGAGGGTGATCGGCCCCGTCCTGAGGATCGGGCGCAGGCAGGGGAAGGACCGGGCGTTGTTCTCCAGGAGCGTCCACATGCCCAGCTCGCGCCGGAAGACCCGGCCCGGGTCCCGGCGGAGCATGGCGAGGCACATGACCCCCGCGAGCCACAGGAACAGGTACCTGTAGTAGCCCCCCGCGAAGCGCAGGATCTCCCCGGCGCCGGGGGGCGGCGGGGCCTCGGGGCGCACGGGACCGCCTTCCGCGTGACCCGTGGCGGGGCCGCCCCCGCCGGGATCCCCCAGCCTCCCCAGGAAGGCCCGCGCCTCCGGCAGGAAGGAGAGGGGCGCGAGCGCCGCCGCGCCGAGGCGGGCGGCGGCGGCGGAGAGGCGTGGCTCGGCCTGGGCCCAGAGGAGCGGGCCCAGGACCGCCAGCGCCAGGAGGGCCCCCAGCATGCCGCCGCCCCCCCCGCCCCCGGCGCGGGAACCGTTCCCGGTCAAGCCGCGTCACCTCGCCCGGCGCCCCGCCGCGGGCGCGGCGGCGGCGCCGGGGGGGGCCGCGGCGGGGCCGGACAGGGCGCCGGGGCGGCGTCCCCCGGAAGCGGCGCCCCGGCCGGGGGCGCCCGGCCCCGGGGCGGGCGCCCCGTTGGCCCGGGCAAGGGTACGCGCCACGTCCAGCCGCGGGGCCCGCGCGAGGGCCGCCCGGAGGTAGGCGCGCCTGCGGCCCGGCTTCCGGGAGTGGTAGCTCGCGACGGCCTCCAGCGGCCCCCCGCCCTCGGCGAGCGCCGACCGGAGGATCCAGGCGGCCGCCGCGACGTTCACGCAGCCGTTGTCGCGCAGGAGCTCCTCGGACACCCCCAGGGCCCCCAGGCGG
>JAITEZ010000314.1 GCA_031281735.1 Deltaproteobacteria bacterium
GGGCGACAAGCTCTCGGTGCTCCTCCTGGTCGAGACCGATAAGCCGGGCCCAGCGGCCTTGGAGGCGGCGCACACGCTCGCCATGCAGATAGCGGCCTCCAACCCTATCGCCGTGAGCCGCGAGGACGTCCCTGCCGCGGTCCTCGAGCGCGAGAGGAAGGTGGCCATGGAGATAGCGCGGCAGTCCGCCAAGGACGAGAAGTTTCTCGGCAAGATAGCGGAGGGCCAGCTCGCCAAGTTCTTCAAGGAGGCCGTGCTCCTGGATCAGGAGTACATCCGCGACCCCAAGCTCTCCGTGGGCAAGTGGCTCGACTCGCTCAGGGGAGAGCTGGGCAAGGTGACGGTCAGGTCCTTCGTCCGCTACCAGCTCGCCGAGGAGCTGGCCTCCGAGACAAGTGGCGAAGCGGCCTGACGGCACGGCCCCACCCGGTGCCCCGGACCCGCGGCCCGGCCCCGGCCGGGCCGCGGGCGCCGCGAGCCGGAGGCGCATCCTGCTCAAGATCTCCGGGGAGACCCTCCAGGGTCCCGCGGGCTTCGGGATAGACCCCGCGACCCTGGACTCCGTCTCCGCCCAGATAGCGCAGGTGACCGAGGCGGGGGTGGAGACGGGGCTCGTCGTGGGCGGCGGCAACATCTTCCGGGGCAAGCTCCTGGCCGATGGCGGCCTCAACCGCGTGACGGGCGACCAGATGGGGATGCTGGCCACGGCCATCAACGCGCTGGCCCTCCAGGACTTCCTCGAACGCCGCGGCCTCGAGACGAGGGTCCTCAGCGCCGTCCCCATGGCGCAGTTCACCGAGCCCTTCATCAGGCGCAGGGCCGTCAGGCACCTGGAGAAGGGCCGCATCGTCATCTTCGCGGCGGGCACGGGCAACCCCTACTTCACGACCGACACGGCGGCCGTGCTGCGCGCGAGCGAGATAGGCGCCGAGGCCGTGCTCAAGGCCACCAAGGTGGACGGGGTCTACGACCGCGACCCGGAGAAGGATCCCGGCGCGAGGCTCTACAGGACCCTCACCTACACGGAGGCCATCCATGCCGGGCTCGGCGTGATGGACGCCACGGCCCTCTCGCTGGCCAGGGAGAGGGGCATCCCCTGCGTGGTCTTCAACCTGCGCAAGGAGGGGAACATCCTCAAGGCCGCCCTGGGCGGTGACGTGGGGACCCTGGTCACCTGAAGGCGCCCAGGCGCGCGCCGTGACGCCTGACCGCGGGGGACTGCCCCGCACGGAGGGAGACATGCTGGACGACGTTTTCACGGATCTCAAGAGCCGGATGGACAAGACCATCCAGGCCCTCACCAAGGAGCTCAAGCGGATCCGCACCGGCCGCGCCACGCCCTCCATCCTGGACGGGCTCCAGGCCAAGTACTACGGGGCCCCGACCCCCCTCTCCCAGATGGCCTCCATCTCGGTGCCCGAGCCCCGGACGCTCCTCGTGCAACCCTGGGACCCCTCCGTCATCGGCGAGATCGAGAAGGTGATCCTCAAGTCCGATCTGGGGCTGACCCCCCAGAACGACGGCAAGGTCATCCGCATCGGCATCCCCATCCTGAGCCAGGAGCGCCGCAAGGAGCTCGCCAAGGCGGTGGCCAAGTCGGCGGAGGAGGCGAAGATCTCCCTGCGCGGCATCAGGAGGGACGCGAACGAGCTTCTCAAGGAGCTCAAGTCCTCCAAGGACATCACCGAGGACGAGCTGCAGAAGGGCGAGATCCAGGTCCAGAAGATCACCAACGAGTTCTCCGCCCAGGTGGACACCCTGGCCAAGGAGAAGGAGAAGGAGATCATGGAACTCTAAGGCCGGGACCGCGCCGCCCTCGTCCGGGACCGCAGGCTCCCGCCCGCCTCCATCGATCCTGCCCCCGAGACCCACGCCCCGGCCGGGGACGGCTTCCCCCCCGGAGGATCCATGCAACGAAGGCGAAAAGGCCTCACCCCCCGGAATATGACGCTCGTGTACGCGCTGGCCGCCCTCCTGGTGCTCGTCCACGAGTCGGATCGCGTTTCGTCCTGGCTGGAGGATCTGGGCCGCAAGGGCGAGAGCCGGCCCTTCGCCTGGATCCTCGATCTCGGCGCCGACCTCAAGGAGGCCTCGGCCCGCCTGGGCGTCACCTCCCTCAAGGCCCGCGAGTCGCGCCTCCTCGAGGCGCTCACCCCCCGGGCCGTCCTGGGTACGCGGGAGGCGCCCCCGCGCCCTCCCCTGGAGCCTGCGGGCGCCCCGGGGCCCGCCGACGCGGCCGGGGCGGCCTCCGCCAACGGCACCCCCGGGGGGGCCCCACCCGCGCCCGGCGGGGCCTCTCCCGCGGCGCCGCCGCCCCCCGCGCGGGACGCGGCGGACGCCCACCCGCCCCCGGGCGGCGGCCCAGCCGCCTGGGCGGTGCTGCCCCCGCCCCTGGACGCCGGCGCCCCTCCCGCCCTCGTCTCCCCCGGCCCCGGCGCCCCCGTGACCGTCTACGAGATCAGGCGCCGCCCCGACTACCGGAGGATCCTCGTGGCGGGGGACTCCTTCATGGTGGAGGGCTTCGGCCCGGTCCTGGAGCGCGAGCTCAGGGAGGTGCCGGAGCTGGAGGTCAAGAGGGTCTTCCGTTCCGCCACGGGGCTGTGCAGGCCGGACTACTTCGACTGGTTCACCTTCATGGACGAGCTGCTCAGGGAGAACGAGCCCGAGCTGGTCATCATCTCCCTGGGCGCCAACGACACCCAGGACATCGTGACCGACGACCGCGTGCGGCACCTCGTGGGCTCGGACAGCTGGAACGAGGTCTACGCGGAGAGGGTCGGGAGAATCCTCGACATGGCGGGCGACGCCGGGGCCACGGTCTTCTGGGTGGGGCTCCCTGTGATGGGCAAGAAGCTCTACAACCAGCGCGTGAGCAACCTGAACGCCGTCGTGGCGCGCACCTGCGCCGAGACTCTGAACTGCCGCTTCTTCGACAGCTGGAGCCTCCTGGCCGATGCCGAGGGGAACTTCATGGCCTACGTGACCACCCCCGAGGGCAAGCACGAGAGGATCCGCACCAAGGACTCCATACACCTCACCGAGAGCGGGGCCGAGATAATGGTGGCGGCCTTCCTCGAGGCGGCCGGGGCCTGGGGGGTCTTCGGCCTTCCCGGCGCCGGGCCGGCCCCCGAGGCCGGCGAGCCCGCCGGGGGCGCGGGCGCCGCGGCGGCCTCGGGCCCCGGTGACCCCGCCGGCCCCCCCGGTGCCGGGGCGGCGGCGGGCCCGGGGGGGCCCGCCGCCGCCGGCGGCCTGACGCCCCGCACGGCGGGCGCCGGGGGCGGCGGGGCCGCCCCCTCAGCCCGGGCGTCGGCGCGCGCCCACGACCCGCTCGCGGCCTTCCTCCCGCCGGCGGGCCGCCCCGTCGGCTCCTACCCCGCCGAGGCCGTCTCGCCGCCCACCCTCCTGGAGGTGAACCTCCCCTCGCGGGCCAGGTCGCGGGAGACGAACTACCTCCTCTACATACCGGGGCCGGAGGACGCCGCGCGGCCCACGGTGGTGCTCCTCCACGGCCCGGACGAGGGATACACCGTCTGGAGGGAGCGGCTGGGGAGCGGCCTGCTGGAGCTCGCCCAGAAGCTCGGCGTGAACCTCGTCATGCCCGACGGGGATCCCTTCGGCTGGTACCTCGACAGCCCCGTCAAGCGCAACTCGCGGCTGGAGACCTACATCATGAAGGAGCTGCTGCCGGACGCGGGGGGGCGCTTCAGGATAGACCCCGACCGGGTGGGCCTCCTGGGCGTGTCCATGGGCGGGCACGGGGCGCTCACCCTCTCCCTCAAGCACCCCGGCCTCTTCCGGTCGGTCGGCTCCGTCTCCGGCATCACGGTGCTCGAGAGCCACCCCCGCGACCCCGAGGGTGGCCCTCCCCTCCGGGTGGAGTCGGTGCTCGGCCCCTACCAGAGCCGGGGCAGGCTCTGGCGGGAGAACAGCGCCTACCAGCTCACCCGCCGCGCCCCCTCCCCGCTCGCGGGGACGGCCCTGAGCCTCTCGGTGGGCTCGGCCGATCCGGTGGCCCTCGCCGAGAACCGCCAGTACCACAGGCTGCTGAACGATCTCTCGATCCCCCACGAATACCTCGAGGACGCGGGGGCCGGCCACGACTGGGACCTCTGGTCCCGCGAGGTGCCGCGCCAGCTCGCGTCCATCGCGGGGAGCCTGTAGGCGCACCCGCGATGGCGCACCTCGGCCTCATAACCCCCTACTTCCGCCGGAACCTGCCCTCCCTGTCCCTGGGGCTCCTGGCCCTCACCGCCTGCGACTTCGGGCAGATGTGGGTGCCGCTCCTGGTGGGGGACATCATCGACCGGCTGGCCGGGGGCCTCGCCTCCCGGGCGGACGTGCTCCGGCCCATCTCGGTCATCGTCTGCGTGGCGGCGGCGGTGGCCGTCTCCCGCTACGTCTGGCGCCGCCTCATCTACGGCTTCTCGCTGGGCATGGAGCGGGACCTGAGGGCCAGGCTCTACGCGCGCTTCGTCTCGCTCTCGGCCGGCTGGCACGCCCGCAACTCCTCGGGCGACATCATGGCGCTCGCCACCAACGACATCGAGTCGGTGCGCCTGGCGGTGGGCTTCGGGCTAGTGAGCCTCATGGACTCCATCGTGCTGGGCACCGCCGCGGTGGTCTTCATGCTGTCCATCAGCCCCTCCCTGTGCCTCCTGGCCTTCATCCCCCTCCCGCTCATAAGCGTCCTCACGGCCATCTTCGGCCGGCGCATCTTCGACAGCTTCCTCGAGTCCCAGAACCTCTTCGCGGCCCTCACCGAGGTCGTCCGCGAGCACGTCTCGGGCTTCAAGGTCATCAGGGCCATGGCCCTCGAGGAGCTCGCCAAGTCCGAGATCGACCGCGAGGGGGTGAAGTACCTGAAGCGCAACGTCCGGCTCTCGCTCGTGATGGGGCTCTTCTTCCCCTTCCTGAACCTCCTCACCAACCTCGCGGTGGCCCTGACCCTCTTCTTCGGCGGCCGCGCGGCCATCCTGGGCGAGATCAGCCCGGGGGACTTCGTGGCCTTCCTGAGCTACCTGGGGCTCCTGGCCTGGCCACTCATGGCCATGGGCCTCACCCTGGGGCTCCTCCAGCAGGGCCAGGCATCGCTGTCGCGCCTCTCCCACGTGCTCGCGGCCGAGGAGACCCTACCCCACCCCCCGGATCCCCGCCCCTCCGCGGTGAACGAGGCGGCCGGGGTGGGCCCGCTCTTCCGGCACGGGCCGCCGGGCCGGGCCCGGGACGCGGCCCGGGCGGCGGGCGGAAGGGACGCGGCGGCGGATCCCGCCGCCCCCCCGGCGGCCCCCGCCGTCCTGACGCGCCGCGCGCCGCCAGACGTCGCGGGACTCCGGAAGGGCGGCTTCACGATAGCCCTGGAGCGGGTCTCCTTCACCTACCCGGGGCGCAACGAGAGGGCCCTGGCCGACTTCACGGCCGAGCTGGACCCCGCAGGCATCACCGCCCTCACCGGCCCCACGGGGAGCGGCAAGAGCACGCTAGCGGCGCTCCTCCCGGCCCTCTATGAGCCGGACGAGGGCAGCGTCCTGATAGCGGGCGTCCCCGCCCGGGAGTACCGCCTGGACGACCTCCGCTCGCTCTTCGGCTTCGTGCCGCAGGACGGGCACATCTTCACCGGCACGCTCCTGGAGAACGTGGCCTTCGGGAAACCGGGGGCCACGGAGGCCGAGGCCCTGGCCGCAGCCGAGGCGGCGGGGCTCCGCATGGATCCGCAAGTCTTCCCGGATGGCCTCATGACCCGCGTGGGCGAGAAGGGCGTCACCCTCTCCGGCGGCCAGAGGCAGAGGGCGGCGCTCGCCAGGGCGCTCCTCGTGGATCCCCCCTACCTCATCCTGGACGACACCCTCTCCGCGGTGGACGCGAACGTGGAGGACGAGATCCTGAACACCCTGGGGCGGCTGCGCCGGGGCCGCGGCACGCTGGTGGTGAGCCACCGGGTAACGAGCCTCAGGCGCGCCGGGAGCTTCCTGGTGCTGGAGAAGGGCGTGCTCACGGGCAGGGGCTCCTTCGAGGATCTCTCGTCGCGGCCGGGGTACTTCAAGCGCATCGTGGATCTGGCCTACCTGGGCGAGAGCCTCCGCCGGGACGGGAGCCGGGATCCCTCGGGCGGAGCCGCCGGCGGGGACGGCCGCCCGTGAGCGGCGAGGACGACTACAGGCGCGTCACCCGGGGGGATCTCAAGCTCCTGCTGTCCCTGTGGCCGGTGACGAGCTCCTTCAGGCCCCTCCTGGCCCTGGGCGTCCTCATGATCATGCTCTCCTCCCTCCAGAGCATCATCCTGCCCTACCTGACCAAGGTGGCGCTCGACTCCTACATCCTGCCGCTCTCCTGGAAGTTCACGGCGCCCTCGCCAGCGGACGTGCCGCACGCCCTGCGGTCGCGGGTCAGGGACGCGGACTTCGTGCCCAGCGGGCGCGAGGGGGTGTACTTCCTGCCGCCCGGGAAAGCCGAGCTCATAGACTCCCGCGAGGAGAGGGGCCTCAGGGAGGCCGGGTTCCTGGACGGCGACCGCTACTACCTCAGGCCCGTGACGGACGGGATGCCCGAGCGCGAGATCGCGGGGCTCGCCGCTCTCGAGAAAGGCCTGGCCGAGCTCTACCCCCGCTTCGTGGCCGTGCCGGAGCGGAACCTGCCGCTCCTGGACGGGGCGGCCACGGCGGTCCTGCGGGGGGCCGATCTCGAGGGGCTGAAGTGGCTCGGCATCGTCTTCGGGCTCCTCATGATCCTCGGCTACTTCTCCGATCTGGGGCAGAGGGTGATCCTGGAGACCGCCTCCCAGAAGCTGAGCCTCAACCTGCGCCGGAAGGTGCTGGACCACCTCTTCGGGCTCTCCCAGGGCTACTTCGACCGCCAGGAGGCGGGGAGGCTCACCTCCCGGCTCACCTCCGACATCAACAACATTAACTCGCTCATCAAGTCCACCTCCGCCTCCTTCTTCAGCGACCTGCTGAGCCTCGCCGGCGTGACCGCCATCCTCTTCACCCTCTCGCCGCGGCTGGCGGCGGCGACCCTCCTCATGGCCCCGCTCGTGGCCGGCGTCTCGTGGTACTTCAGCCGCATCGCCCGCGACCTCCAGCGCGCCATGCGCGGGAAGATCTCCGAGATCTGCCAGTTCTTCTCCGAGACCAGGGCCGGCCTGGGCGTCATCAAGGCCTTCCGGCACGAGCGGGAGTCGGCCGCCTCCTTCGCCGCGCTCAACCGGGAGAACTTCGAGACGGGCTACCGGCAGGTGAACTCCATGGCGGTGTTCCTGCCGCTCGTGGATCTCATCGCGAGCCTGGTGCTCGCGGTGGTGCTCTGGGTGGGGGGGCTGATGGCGCTGGACAACGCCATCAGCATAGGCGTACTCGCGGCCTTCGTGGGCTACGCCAACCGCTTCTTCGCCCCCATCAAGGACCTCGCCGAGAAGGTCAACACCTTCCAGTCGGCCTTCGCCTCGCTGGAGCGGCTGCACGCCCTGCTCCAGGACGACGAGCGAACCGTGCCGGAGGGGCCGCCACTCGCGCCCGCGAGCCCGGGGGGTGCCGTGTCCTTCCGGGGCGTCTCCTTCCGCTACTCCGGGAGCGGCCCCCTGGTCCTGGACTCCCTGGATCTCGAGATCAGGCGCGGGGAGACCCTGGCCATCGTGGGCGAGACCGGGAGCGGCAAGTCCAGCCTGATAAGCCTCATGCTGCGCTTCTACGACCCGACGGCCGGCGAGATCCTCTTCGACGGGGCCCCCCTGAGGCGGCTGGATCTCGGGGCCCACCGCAGGCGCATCGGCCTGGTGACCCAGGACGTGTACCTCTACTCGGGCACCGTCATGGACAACCTGCGCCTGGGGCGCGCCGACCTCGACGAGGAGAGGATCCGCGACGCGGCCGAGAGGGTGGGCGCCGCCCGCTTCATCGAGCGCCTCCCGGGCGGCTACTACGCGAGGCTGGGGAGCGAGGGCCGGAGCCTCTCCGCCGGCCAGCGGCAGCTCATCGCCTGCGCGCGGGCCCTCATAGACGCCCCGGACATCGTGATCCTGGACGAGGCCACGGCCTTCGTCGACTCGGAGTCCGAGCTCCTCATCGCCGAGGCCATGGACACCCTCTTCGAGGGCCGCACCTCCGTCATCATCGCCCACCGCCTCTCGACGGTGAAGCGCTCCGACCGCATCATCGCGCTCTCCCGCGGCAGGATAGCCGAGGAGGGGACGCACGCGGAGCTCATCGCCCGGAGGGGCATCTACTACCGCCTGGCCATGCTCCAGAGCCTCGGCGGCCCGGAGGCCCTCCCGGACGGCGGGGCCCCGGACTGGCCCGGCGGAGCCGATCCGCCCGGCTGGCGGGACTCCGGGGACGGCCGGGCCGGGAAGGGGGGTCAGCGATGACCGGAAACGATACGGGAGGCCCCTGCGGCACCGGGGGGCCGGGTGCGCCGGGAAAGTCGGCGGGGCCTGCGGCACCGGGGCGCCCCGCCGCGGGAGACCCGCTGTCTGGGAGCGGGGCCGCCGCCCCTCCGGCGCCCCCCGGGGCGACGGGGGGTGGGGTGCTCAGGTTCCCCTGCG
>JAITEZ010000023.1 GCA_031281735.1 Deltaproteobacteria bacterium
GTCTACAGTCCGGACAGCCTCGCCCTCCGCGATCCCTTCCGGCCGTGCCGCACGGGCGCCGGCCGACTCAGACGGACGCGGATGCAGATACAGCGGCGGATCCCGTGTCCGCCGTCCAGCCGATCAGAACCCTGAAGGCCCCGGGACGCCCGCGCGTCCGGGGCCTTTTTCATTCAGGCGGCCCGCCCACGGGCCCGGCAACCGCCACCCACTCACGGGCCGGCCTACACCGGCCCGAGCGACCGCCCGGATCCCCGCCCCCTCCCGCCCCGCCCGCGGGGGAGCGGCGGCGCGTCGGCCGGCCGCAAGCCAGGTCGCAGATCCATGAGCTACCTCGAGTCCAAGATCCCCCCGGTCCGGGAGCACCGCCACCCCGAGACCTCGCTGGCCCACGGGTCCGAATACGGCGGGAGGCGCGGCCGCGGGGAGTGCCCCATCATGGCCCAGGCGGACCGCTCCTTCACCCAGGGCTCCATCTGCCCGCTCCTGCCGGCCCTGGGCATCATGTGCAGCCTCCCGGACACGGTGGTGCTCCTCCACGGGTCGGTGGGCTGCGGGACCTGCGCCGCGGGCAACAACGTGAACGTCCGCGGCGGCCTGTCGTCCCGCGGCCTGCCCGCCGCGGACGTCGTCTGGCTCTCGACGGCCCTGGACGAGATGAACGTGATTAACGGCGGGGACGCCAAGCTCCGCGAGGCGCTGATCGAGGCCGACCGCAGGTACTCGCCCAGGGTCATCCTCGCGGTCTCGGGGTGCCTGCCGGGCGTCATCGGGGACGACATCGACGCGGCGGCGGCGGCCGTCAGGGACGAGGTGCGGGCCCGGATCCTCCCCGTCCACTGCGAGGGCTTCAAGTCGCGTTTCATGGCGACCGCCTACGACGTGGTCTACCACGCGGTGGGACGCCACCTGATGCCCGATCCGGCGGACGTGGGGGAGAGGGAGCCCGGGGCCGTGAACGTCATGAACGTGGGCTCCATGGGGATCGCGGACGAGCGGGAGCTCGCGCGCCTGGTCTCCACGCTGGGCCTCTCCGCCAACTTCTTCCCCGTCTTCAGCGACCCGGACAGCTTCGCCAGGGCCGCCCGGGCGGCGTTCTCCATATCCGTGTGCCCCACCCACGACGACTACTTCCTCTCGCACCTGGAGGAGAGGTACGGGGTCCCCCACATCATCCGCCACATGCCCATAGGCATCGCCAACACCACGCGGTGGCTGACGGATCTCGGGGCCGCCGCGGGGCGCGAGGCCGAGGCCAGGGCCGTCGCCGAGCGCGAGGAGGCCGAGCTCCGCCGGGGCCTCGAGCCGCTCCTCCCCGTCTTCGCGGGCAGGAGCGCCTTCATCTCGGCAGGCGAGTACAGGTCGCTGGCCACGGCGTCCCTCCTGCAGGAGCTCGGCCTCGAGATCAGCGGGATCCGGAGCTTCCACTTCGACTCCTTCGCCGAGGTGGAGCTCGAGAAGCTTTCCGCCGGCGGCCGGGGCTTCGTGTTCAACGTCGCGAACGTCCAGCCCTTCGAGGAGGCGAACCTCCTGAGGAGGCTCCGGCCCGACGTCTTCCTGGGGCACATGCACGGCAACTCCACCGCGGCGCGCCTGGGCATCCCCGCCCAGGTCATCTACAACTCAGGGTACGCGTACATGGGGTACCGGGGCGCCTTCGATCTCGCGAGACGCCTCGCCCGCAAGCTCTGCTACCCGGGTTTCTACCGCAGGCTGGGGCGCTTCGGGAAGCTCCCCTACCGGGAGTCCTGGTACGGCGAGGATCCTTTCAGCCGCATCCGCGCGGACCGGGCCCGCGGCGGCGTGGGGGACGGGCGCGGCGGCGGGACGGGCGCGGCAAGCGGAGGAAACGGCCCCTCCGGGGGGGAGGCGCGGCCATGACCGGCCCGTTCGTCGAGCGGCCGCGCTGGTCCTGCGCCCTGGGGGGGGCGCTCGCCGCCGCAGGGAACATCCCCCGCACGGTCCCCATCCTGCACGCCGGCCCCGGCTGCGCCGGGAACTTCGCGTGGACCAGCAACGGCGCGGCGGGGCTCCAGGTGACCGGCCAGTGCCTGGCGCTGAGCGTGCCCTCCACCAACCTCCAGGAGCAGGAGGTGGTCTTCGGGGGCGTGGACCGGCTCCGCGAGGAGATCCGCGAGGCGATGGCCATCATGGAGGGGGATCTGTATTTCGTGCTCACGGGCTGCCTCCCCGAGGTGATAGGCGACGATGCCCTGGCCGTGGCGGACGAGCTCTCGACCCCCGAGGCCCCCGTCATCCTCGCCTCCACCCCCGGGTTCAAGGGGGACTCCTACCTGGGCTACGGGGAGGTCCTGAAGACCCTGGTCGAGAGGGCCGTGAGACGCTCCCGGCCCCAGAAAGATCTCGCCAACGTCTGGGGGATACCCCCGGGCATGGATCCCTTCTGGCGCGGCAACCTGGAGGGGATCAGGGGGCTCCTCGGCCTGCTGGGGATCCGCGCGAACATGCTCTTCGGGCCCGCGGCCGGGCCGAGGGCCGTGCGGCGGGCCGGCGCGGCGGCGGTGAACGTCGTCGTCTCGGGCCTCTACGGGACCGAGGCCGCGGAGCTCTTCGCCGATCTCCACGGGACGCCCTGGATCGAGGCCCCGCTCCCCTACGGGGCGGCCGCCTCCGAACGCTTCCTCAAGGCCGCCGGCCGCGCCTTCAGGATCCCCCCCTCCCGCGTCCGCCGCGCCATAGAGGCCGCGGGCAGGGCCCATTACGAGGCCCTGGAGCCCGCCGTCGACCTCCTCAGCGACATGGAGTCCCAGCGGCACGTCGCGGTGATAGGGGACGCCAACCACGCCCCCGCGCTCGCGGCCTTCGCCCGCGAAGACCTGGGCTGGGCGCCCGAGCTCACGGTGATCGTGAACGATCTCGGCCCCGGCCAGCGGGAGCGGCTGCGGGCGCACTGGGAGCGCACCGGCGTCCCCGTCCCGGAGAACCTCGTCTTCGCCTCGGACGCCGCAGCCATCCGCGAGGCCGCCCTGAAGGTCTGGCCCGACGGCGGCGGCGGCCCCTACCGCGACCCCAGGCGCCCCGCCTTCGTGGCCGGTAGCTCGCTGGACCGGCCGCTCGCGGCGGAGCTGGGGGCCGGGCACCTCAGCGTCTCCTACCCGGTGGCCAACCGCGCCGTCCTCACCCGAGGCTACACCGGGTACTCGGGCGGCCTCGCCCTGACCGAGGATCTGGTCTCGGCCTGCATAGCCGGCAGGTAGGGGCAGGGGGGACCATGACCGACGTGCCTGCGGCGGCGGACTCCTTCAGGGGCG
>JAITEZ010000057.1 GCA_031281735.1 Deltaproteobacteria bacterium
GCCCCCCCCCTCCCGCCAGGATCCCCGGCCGCCGGGACGGCCCCACCCCCCCGGCCGCCGGCGGCCCCACCCCCTCTGAGGGCCGCCCTTGCCCCTCCGGGACGGCCCATGCCGCCCGCCGCCCGACCCCCCGGCGTCCACGGCGGGGACGACCTGCGGCGGGCGCCGCCCCCTCCACCCGACATAACCCATGCGGGGCCGCACGCCCCGGGGGGGCCTCCGGCGACCTGCCCCCACTGGATTGCCCATGAAAGGCCATTTACAAGGCTGGCCCAAGGATCTGATAGACCTCGACCAGCTGACTGAGGAACAGATCACACAGGTCCTGGACACCGCCAAGGCCTTCAAGGAGGTCTCGGAGCGGGAGATCAAGAAGGTGCCCGTCCTGCGCGGGAAGCTCGTGGTGCTCTTCTTCCACGAGAACTCCACCCGCACCCGGCTGAGCTTCGAGACGGCGGCGAAGAGGCTCTCCGCCGACACCCTCGCCATCTCGTCCTCCGGGAGCAGCATGAGCAAAGGCGAGACGCTCCTGGACACCGCCCGCAACATCCTGGCCATGCGCCCGGACGCCCTGGTCATCCGCCACGGGGCGGCGGGGGCGCCGTCCTTCCTGGGCCGGCGGCTCCCCGTGCCCGTCCTGAACGCCGGGGACGGGTCGCACGCCCACCCAACCCAGGCGCTCCTGGATCTCCTCACCCTCCGGGAGGCCAAGGGCTCCGTCCGGGGGCTCAGGGTGGCCATCGTGGGCGACATCGCCCACAGCCGCGTCGCCAGGAGCGACATGACCGGCCTCGTCAAGATGGGGGCCGAGGTGCGCGTGGCAGGGCCCCCGTCCATGCTCTCCCCGGGGCTGGCCGAGGAGTACGGCGTCCGGGTCTTCACCCGGGCCGAGCCGGCCCTGGAAGGCGCCGACGCCGTCATCATGCTCCGCATCCAGCTGGAGCGCCAGCGGGGGAGCCTCTTCCCGGGAGCGCGGGAATACTCCCGCGTCTACGGCCTGGACACCGCCAGGACCCGCCTCCTCGCCCCCGGGGCCGTCGTCCTCCACCCCGGGCCCGTCAACCAGGGGGTGGAGATGACCCCCGAGGTCTACGAGTCCCCCGGGAGCCTCATACTGGAGCAGGTGACCAACGGGGTGGCCGTGCGCATGGCGCTCCTCTGCCTCATGGTGGACCCGCCGGAGTCGGGGGCGCTCCCGGCCCGCTGACGGCCGCCTGCCCGCGTTCCGCGCCCGCCGCCGGCCCCGCCCTCCCGGGCGGCCGCCGCCAGCCCCCCCCCGGCGGAGGGGCGCCCCGCCCCTCCGCCGGCACCACGCCACCCCCAAGGAGACTGTGAGCACATGACCAGGCAACTACTCGTGAGAGGCGCCGCCGTGTATGGCGGCCCGCCGGAGCTGGAGGCGGGCGGGGACGTCCTGCTGTCCTCAGGCAAGGTGGCCGCCCTCGGCCCCGCCGGTACGGTCGCCGCGCCGGAGGGCGCCGAGACGGTGGACGCACAGGGTCTCCTGGCCTTCCCCGGCCTCATCGACCTTCACGTCCACCTCCGGACCCCCGGCCACGAGCACAAGGAGGATCTGGAGTCGGGCCTGCGCGCCGCGGCCGCCGGAGGCTTCGCGGCGGTGCTCGCCATGCCCAACACCTCCCCCCCGGTGGACACGGCCGCGCAGGTGGCCGATCTCCTGGCCCGGGCCGCCCGCGTCCGGGGCGGGGCACGGCTCTTCCAGAGCGCCTGCCTCACCCAAGGGCGCCAGGGGGAGAGCCTCTGCGAGTACTTCGAGATAGCCGGGGCCGGGGCATCGGCGGTGACCGACGACGGCTCCTGGGTGGCGGACGGGCCGGTCATGCGCCGAGCGATAGACTACGCGGCCGTCTGCGGCCTCCTCCCCCTCACCCACCCCGAGGATCCCACCCACTCGCGAGGCGGCCAGATCCACGAGGGCCGGGTATCCACCCGCCTCGGTCTCCGGGGCATCCCCCCCCAGGCCGAGGAGGCCGCCATCTACCGCGACTGCACCCTGGCGCTCCTGACCGGCAACCCGCTCCACGTCTGCCACGTCTCGACCGGCGAGGGAGCGGATCTCGTGCGGCGGTTCAAGGCCCTGGGCGCACGGGTCTCCTGCGAGACGGCGCCCCATTACCTCTTCCTCACCCACGAAAGGGTCGGCGATTACGATGCCAACGCCAAGATGAACCCCCCCCTGCGCGGGGAGCGCGACCGGGAGCTCCTGCGCGAGGCGATCAGGGACGGGACGGTGGACGCCATCGCCACCGACCACGCCCCCCACTCGTCCCTAGAGAAGGAGGTGGAGTTCATGGACGCGGCCTTCGGGATAACGGGACTCGAGACCGCCGTGCCGCTGGCCCTGCGGCTCCTCGAGGAAACCGGCCTGGGCTTCGGGAGGCTCGCGGAGCTCCTGAGCCTCAACCCCGCCCGCCTCCTGGGACGGCCGGCGGGCCTCGCCCCCGGCAACCCCGGGGATCTCACGCTCGTCGACCCGTGCCTGGCCTGGGTCTACCGCGCCTCCGAGGGCCTCTCCAAGAGCCGCAACACGCCCTTCGACGGCTGGGAGTTCAAGGGGAGGTCCGTGATGACCGTCGTGGACGGCGAGATCCGCTACCGCCTCGGAGGCTGAGCCGCCCGGCCCCCGCGGCGCGGAACGCGCGCCGCCCAGGGACCCGCCTGGGCGGGGACGCGGCGGAGCCTCCCCCTGCCCGCCCGCATGGGCGGCAGGGGGCGCTGAGACGCTTCTTCGGCTTCGAAAATGAAGGCGGCGGCCGTCCAGGAGACGACCGCCGCTGTGTGGCAGGCAACGGGGTGAACCCCGTCCGGTATTGGGTGGAGAACGTTGCGGGTATTACGGGCAGGGTACCGGTGCCTGCGGGGCACCGATACTGATGTTGGCTCCTAGGGGCGCCTCCGCGAACGGAGCGTCCCGAAAATCTTGATGGCCTTCCGGGCCTAGCCCGGATACCTTTCGATCCCGATCGGCAAGCCACCCGCGGGGCGGCTCGGGTGCCGGTGCCGGGCCCTCTGAACTGTAGGGCCCGCCCTGCTTCAATCAAACTATAAGCATCGGCAGGAGGGGTGTCAACCTCGCAGGATAAAAAAGACGTAAAAAAGCTGCGGAGGCCGATACCGCCCCGTTTCCGGGGCACCGGGGCGCCCGACCGGGCCGGCGGCCGCGTCCCGAGCACATGAGATTGCGCACCCCCCCGGCCGGCCGCCTGCCTGGGAGCGGGAGGGCGGGGCGCACCGGGCAGACCGCCGCAAGGTTCATTCCCGTGACCCGGGAACGGGAGGGGCGGCCGGGACACGGGCCGGACAGCCGGGAATGATCCGGATCGGGCCTCCTGTCCAGGTCGGCGGCCGGGCCTCACTTAGAGAGCGAGGGGCCGCCAGGTCCCGGGGGAGGGGTGGGGCCGCCGGGGCCAGGGGGAGGGGTGGGCCCGCCGTAGCCCGGGGGAGGGGTGGGCCCGCCATAGCCGGGGCCCATGGGGGGACCGTAACCGGCGGGAGGGGCGGGGACGGGAGCCGGCCCGAAACGGTTGGGGCCCGGGGTGCCCCGCAAGGCCAGGAGGATGTAGCCCACGAGGATCAGGCAGAGGAGAATGAACCAGCCAGACATGTCAGCATCGTGGAGGCGCCGCACGGCCAGAACGAAGTTGGGGAAGTACAGCAGAATGTTCACCACTACCAGGGCAATGACCAGGATGCCGGACACGATGGGGCCCACGCCAGGAACCAGGGCCACCAGGAAAGCCAAAATCCATACCCCGAACATGAGGAGTATCTGGGCCAGTATGTACATCCAGAAATCCCGGCGGCTGGTCCTCCCGCCCAGGAGCCTGTAGCATTCCAAGGCGAGGTCATAGAGGTTGTTCCTGAAAAAGGCGATGATGGCGTCCATAGGCAGACACTCCTCTTCCTGCGACCCCCGGCGCGGGGCGTGCGTGAAGCGGGGGAGGCGGGCCGGGGCGGCGCCCCCCCGCGGGCGGGGATGCGAACGGGTCTGAACAACCCTTTCATCTAAGCCAATGACGCCCCCCATGTCAAGGGGCGGCGGGGGCCGGGGCCACCCGGCACGGGGAGGCACCGCGGCCCGCGCGGCCCCCCCCGCCGCGCATGGCGGCAGCCCGGGGACGCGTGTTAACATGCCTCCGGCCGGCCGGATCGGATCCACCGCTCCCGCTCTCGGCTCCCGCGGCCTCCCGGCGCACCGCCCTCCTGGCGCCGCCCCCCGGCTCCGCAGGCCTTCCCTGGGCCAGGCCCCTGCCGGCCGACACCGGGGAGGCGGGGGGGGCCAGGCTCCCGGCGGTGCACTGTCCGCGCCCGGCATCCCAGTCGCGGTGCCTTCCCATGACAAATCAGGCCCCGCATGCCGCCTGCCGATAAGGTGATCAAGGCCGGCCGGGCCTCTCCACAGAAAGGGGGCGCTTGCGCTTCATGGGGGCGGACGAGAAAAAACCCTTCCTCTCTCCTTACGATTTCATAAGGATAGCCAGGAGCGCGTCCCTGGCGGCGCTCAGGGCCGCCCTCGGCTCGGCGCCCCCCCTGCCCCGTCCCCTGGAGCTCGAGGATCGCACCCTGGCCTCGGCCGGACTCACCCGCTTCATCCCGGCCCTGCACGGGACCGTCCTGGACCTGCTGGCCATCCCAGCCGAGGAAATGCCCCCGCCCGAGCCGTCGGAGACCTTCGCGGCCTACGGCGCCTCCCTGGCCGCCGCCTTCTCGGCCAGGCGCCCGCCCGCCCTGGCCTTCACCGACCGGGACGCCCTCGGCGCCCCCCGGAGGACCGTGCACACCGCCGCCATGCTCGCCGAGGAGGCCGACTCCGCCTCCTTCCTCTTCTCGGGTCGCAGACGCGTCCTGTGCGCCGTGCCGCTGCTCCACTCCTACGGCTTCGTGTTCGGCCTGCTCATACCCCGCAGGCTCCGCGTCCCGGCGGTGGACGTGCCGCCCTCGCCGGCCCTCTCGGGCCACCCCCTCCAGAAGGGGGATCTGGCGGTGCTTTTCCCGCAGCTGCTGAAGGTCCTCACCGCCCCCCCGCCGCCGGACGCGGCGCTCATCTCGTCGAGCTCGCCGCCCCTGGAGGGAAGGTACTTCAAGACGGCGCGATCCGCAGGCTACCTCTCCCTCGCCGAGATCTACGGCACGGCCCTCACCGGCTCCCTGGGCTGGCGCAAGACCGGGGGGCCCTACGAGCTCTTCGGGCACTTCATCCGCAAGGGGGAGAAATCCATCCTCCGGCCCTCCACCGGGACAGTCCTCGCCTCCAGCCGCCTCCTGTGGCGGCGCGAGAGGCATTTCAGCCGCTACGAGGGCCAGGACGAGGAGAGATAGTCCGTGCCCCTCCGGAAGGGTCTCCCGCCGCGCCCTGACGCCGGGCCACCCCCGGCCGCGGGGAGCCTGCCGCCCTCACCTCACCTCCCGGCACGGGGCCTTGCCCCTCCCGGCGATCATCCGTCCGGGAATTACTGCCATACCCCGCCCCTCCCCGGGCCGCCCGGCGGGCGGCCCGGGGAGGGATCTTAACTTGACGTATCGCGGGGCCGCCCCGGGAACGGCTT
>JAITEZ010000081.1 GCA_031281735.1 Deltaproteobacteria bacterium
CCGGATGGTGCCGAGCCCGCTTGCGTAAGCGAAGCTTCGCCCTGCAACCATGACACGCGGTTCAGGGCGTGAATCTGCGGAACAACTGGCGGACCGGATAACGGGGCTTCGATGGGAAGAGCCGGCGCCCAGGAGAATCGCCCGTTCAAGGTCTTCCTTGGCATGGGGCCGTTCAGCGGCAACTCAGTCCAGTGAGCCGTTCCGTGCCGTGCAGCGAGCCGATCCGGGCTTTCCGGAAGCGGGGAATCCCGGATCACCTGAAGCTGACATGCCGGGCACGAGGCGGGAAGAATCTGGACGGCGCCGTCTCCGCGATCCTGCGCCGGTTCCTGGTCTGCAGGGCGGACAGTCGGGATGCCGCGCCGTATCTATGCCTCTCAGCCGCCCAGTATCCCAGCCTCCCTGACTGTCAGGTTCCCTTCCCCTCTTCCTCCCCGTCTTCCCGTCTCGGAGCGCCGGGGCCAGGTTCAGGCGGTCTGGGGATCGTCCAGCGCGGACGCGCCACTCCTCCCTTCCAGTCTCTTCCCCTCCTGGCCCTTCCCCTTCTGGCCCTTCACCTCCTGGCCTTTCCCCTCCTCCTTCGGCCTGCCCTTCCCGGGGGAGCTGTCCCAGAGCAGGAGGATGGGGGAGGCGATGAAGACGGAGGAGAATGTCCCGATGGTGATGCCCACCAGGAGGGCGAGCGCGAAGTCCTTGTTCACGGGGCCGCCCAGGAAGAAGAGGCTCAGGAGGGCGAACAGGGTCGTCCCGGAGGTGAGGATGGTCCGCGAGAGGGTCTCGTTGATGCTCTTGTTGATGATGAGGGGGTAGTCGCCCTTGCGGTTGCGGGCGTGGTTCTCGCGGATGCGGTCGAAGACGATGATGGAGTCGTTCAGCGAGTAGCCGATGATGGTGAGTATCGCCGCCACGAAGGAGAGGGTTATCTCCTTTTCGAGGATGGAGAAGACGCCCGCCGTTATCACCACGTCGTGCATGAGCGCGATTATCCCCCCCAGGGCGAAGGAGAAGCGCATGAAGTAGCACGTGACGCAGGTCACCACGAGCGCCGTGATGATGAGAGTCCCCACGCCCAGCCTCAGGAGCGAGGCCACGTACACCACGCCGAGGAGGATGGCGCAGAAGAGGGCCGCGGAGCCCCATTTCTTCTCGAAGCGGCCCGAGATGTAGATGATGATGATCAGGACCGAGTAGAAGACGGCGTAGAGGGCCTTCTCCCGGAGGTCGGCCCCCACCTTGGGCCCCACCATCTCCTGGCGGCGCACCTCCACCCCGTCCGCCCCGAAGGCGGCGGCCAGGGCCTGCACGGCCCGGGCGGACAGGGCCTGGTCGCCCGTGTCGTTCTGGACGTTGATGAGGTACTCGTTCTCTCCCCCCTCGCCGTAGTCCTGGATGCTCGAGACGCCGAGGCCCGCGGCCTCGAGGGCCTCCCGCACCGAGTCGGGCGTCGCGGACGCGTCCGCGAAGCGGGCCTGGAGGAGCGTCCCCCCCTGGAAGTCCACCCCCAGGTTGAGCCCCTAGTGGGCGATGATGGAGGCGATGGAGGCGGCGATGAGGACGCCAGAGAAAAGGAAGGCCCAGCGGCGCATGCCGATGAAGTTGACGTTCACGCCGGGCTTGATGAGTTCCACTGACATTGGGGCCCCTGGTGCTTGGTTAGCCTGTGTGTCCGCGGCGGGCCCGGGGCCCGTCGCGCTGCGCGGGAGGGGGCGGCGGGGGGCCGCCCCCTCCCGATCCGAATGATCGCTAGGCCGGTCGCTGCGGCCTCTCTCCTTGCCGGCCCCCGGCCCGGCGGCCTCCCCGGGCTCCCGGCCCGGCGGCCTGGCCGCCTGCCGTCCCCTTCAGCCGCCTGCCGTCCCCACCTGCCGGGCCCGGTGCCGGGACTCCCGTCCGCCGGACGCCCGCTGGCCCCCGGCCGGGATCGCGCCCGGACGGCGCCCCGCCGCGGGAAGGGCCGGGCGCCGCCCCGGGACCGCTCAGATGCTGATCCTCTTGGGCTTGAGGCGCGAGACGGCCATGTCGAAGATCCAGCGCGAGGCGAAGACCCCGGTGAACATGGAGGAGAGGATGCCTATGATGAGGGTCACTGCGAAGCCCCGTATGGGGCCGCTGCCGAACTGGTAGAGGACCATGGCGGCGAGGATGGTGGTGATGTTGGCGTCGAAGATGGTCCAGAAGGCTCTCCCGAAGCCGGCGTTGACCGCCGACCAGGGCGGGCGGTTCTGGCGCACCTCCTCGCGGATGCGCTCGAAGATGAGGATGTTCGCGTCGACGGCCATGGCCAGGGTCAGGATCAGCCCGAAGATGCCGGGGAGGGTCAGGGTGGCCCCGAGGCCGGCGAGCGCGCCCAGGATGATGGGGACGTTCATGAGGAGGGCGAGGTCGGCCACCAGCCCGGACCAGCGGTAGTAGAAGAGGAGGAAGGCCAGGATCATGACCAGGCCCAGGCCCCCCGCGTGGAGGCCCTGCTGGATGGAGTCCTGGCCCAGGGACGGGCCAACGGTCCTCTCCTCCAGGATGGTGACCGGGGCGGGCAGGGCCCCGGCCCGGAGGACCACCGCCAGTGTCCGGGCCTCGTCCATCGTGAAGGACCCGGTGATGACGGCCTCGCCGTCGGGGATGCGGGACTGGATGGTGGGAGCGCTGTAGACGATGCCGTCCAGGACTATCGCGAGCCGCCGGTTGATGTAGCGGTCGGTTATGTCCGCGAACTCGCGGGCGCCCCTGCCGTCGAAGCGGATGGAGACGCGGGCGTCGCCGAAGTCCCCCACGTAGGCCCGGGCGTCGGTCAGGGAGTCCCCGGTCATGAGGGTCTGCTTGCGCAGGAGTATCGGCGCGAAGGACTCGGCCCCGGTGGCGGGGTCCAGGAACTTCTCCTGGTGGACCTGGGTGCCCGGGGGCGCCCCGGTCCGCTGGGCCTCCTCGGCGGTCTTGGGGCCGTTGTCGACCAGCTTGAACTCGAGCACCGCCGTGCGGCCGATGAGCTCCGCCGCCCGGCCCGGGTCGTCGAAGCCGGGGAGCTGGATGAGGATCCTGTCCTCCCCCTGGGGCCGGATGTCCGGCTCCGCCACCCCGAACATGTCCACGCGGTTGCGGATGGTCTCCAGGGCCTGGCGGGCGGTGAGGCTCCTCACGTCCGCCTCCTCCTCGGGGGTGAGGGTCAGGGTGAGGCGGTCGTCCGCCTGCTCGCTTATCCGCAGGCCGAAGAAGCTCTTGTCCAGGAGATCGAGCACGGCCCGCAGCGAGGACGGCTCGGCCGTCCGCACCAGGATGTCCAGGGAGTTCTCGTTCTCCACGGTCACGCCGGGGATCTTCTCGTCGGACACGGCGCGCCTCAGGGTGTCGGCGGATCTCCGGGCGCTGTTGCGGACGGCCACGTCCAGATCCACCTCCATCACGAGGGAGATGCCGCCCTTGAGGTCGAGACCCAGGTTGATCACCTTGTCGGGCAGGAGGGCCCTCAGAAGGGAGCTGTCCTCCCCGCGGGGGGGCAGGAAGGTCGGGAGCGTGGCGTATATGCCGACGCCCAGCACCAGGGCGAGGATGACGCCGCGCCAGGTCAGGTTCTGCATCATTGATTTAAGGCTCTTACAGGGTTAGGGGGGTAGCCCCGGATTCGGGAGGCGGTCCCCGGCGGGTGCCTCTCAAGACCCGGCCAGGCCGGTCTGGTCAGGTGAGGTGGGTTGAGGTGGAAGCGAAGGGCGAAAGGTCAGCCGCGGCCGGTTCAGCTAGCCGTCATCAGGGATCTTTTAGCAGTCCAGTCCCCGAAGGCGGGTGGCAGTCCAGTCCCCGAAGGCGGGGGCTTTCCCGCGGGCTCCGGGCAAGCCCGGCAGGTCTGTGGGCAGGCCGGGCCGGCCGGGCCGGAAGCCACGCGAGGTGACCGGAAGCCGCCTGCTCCTGAAGCGGGACGGGAAAAAAGCCGGTTATTCCGATAGGCTGACGGGACCAGATTCTCGTTTTCTGTACAAGATTAGCGTTTCGGGGAAAATCATGTGCCAACGGAAGCCATAACGGCCAGTGGACGGGACAAGAGCCGGAGGTCGTCAATAATACCAAACTGCCGTCACAGGAGCCAAGGGAAGGCTGTTGTGAGCCAGTGCAGGACAGGCGGGCACGGCCGTCGGGGGACGGCCCGGCGGTCTGCCGCGCCTGGATGGGGCCGGCCAGAACCGTGTCCCCGCAGGCCTTGAGGCCCGCCCGGCCTCCGGAAGGATCGCCTGGCGGCACGGGCTGCCTCCTGCCGGGTCGGCCGACGGTCCGGATCGTCCCCGCCGGATCCGCCGGTGAGCCTGGCCGTCTCCCGCCGGCCCGGCGTCAGGATCCTCCTGGCGGCGGGAGTCCGGTTCCGGGGGGCCCCGGCCGCGGGAGCCGGGTCCGGGAGCCAGGCGGCAGGCCCCGCGCCCGCAGGATCCCGGCAAGGGGACGGCGGGAGCGGGGCCCGGGGTTTCAGGACTTCTCGGGGGGTTCCACCTCGGCGGCGGGGGCGGGGGTGTCCAGGGGCTTGTCGCCCTGGCGGATGACGCCGGCGACCGCGGAGCGGGCGAGCTTCACCCTCACCTCGGGGGCTATGAGGACCGTGAGCTCCCTCTGATCCACGTGGGTCACGGTGCACAGGAGGCCCCCGCTGGTCTGGATGCGGTCGCCCTTGCGGATGCCGTCCAGCATGGTCTGGCGTTCCTTCTGCTGCTTCTTCTGGGGCCGCAGCATCAGGAAATAGAAGATCAGGATGAAGCCCACTATGAAGATTATGAGCTGGGCTCCGCCGCCCCCCGCCTGCTGGGCGCCGTCGGCTCCTCCGGGGGTCGGGCCCGCGGCGAGGGCTGTCGCCGCGGACGTGAAGAGGGTGGAAAGCATAGAATGAACTCCAGTTCGTCGTGTCTGGTGCTGGGCGCCGGGCCTGCCGAGGCCTTCCCGGGAGGGGCGGGGCCGACCGTCCGGCCCGGCAAAAAGGACACCCGGGGGCTACCTAGGGGCCGTCTGGCGGTTCCCCTCGGGGGCGCCCCGGGGCTCGGGGTGAGGCGTGACGTGGACTGCTAGGCGAGGTGCCGGGTCCGGGCGGCGCGGAGGGTCTCGCCGGCGGCCGCCGCGGGGCGTTCCGGCAGCCGGGGGCATCGAGGCAAACGGACGGCCCGGAGGCCGGGCCCCGGATCCGGCGGCCCGGGCGGAGGGCCCGGCACCGGTTCCGGAGGCCCGGGGCCATGGATCCGGCGGCGGAGGCCCGGGGCCTGGGGTTCGGAGGGGGAGGCGCCCGGGGCCGGGAGAACGGGGGCCGGAGGCCGGCGGCGGGGTGACGGGAGGCGCGCGGACGGGATGCGGACCTTGCCTTGGGCCGGGATGCCGGCCGTGCCCGGGCCAGGGAGCCCGGCCGTGCCGGGAGCCTGGCGGCGGCGAGGGGTGGCGCGGGATCCGGGGCGGGAAGGCGGGCCCGCGACCGTCGCGGCCCGCAGGGGAACCCGGACGGGAGGCCGCGGGAGGTTCCGGCAGGGCCGTCCGGGAGAGGCCGCCGGAAACGCCCGGCTCCCGCCCGCCTGGGCACAGGCAGGCGCGGTCCGCAGGGCGTGGCTGGCGGCCGCCTCCCGGAACCCCCCGCCGCCTGGCTCCGGTCCCCCTGGACGCGAGACACTTCCGGGGCGGCTTCCAGTGGGCCCAGGGATCTCCCTCGGGCGGCGGCGGGGGGGGGG
>JAITEZ010000179.1 GCA_031281735.1 Deltaproteobacteria bacterium
GCCTGGCGACCGCGTAGCCCCCTTGCCCGGCTGGCCGGACGTCCTCGTAGCCCCCTTGCCCGGCTGGCCGGACGTCATCGTAGCCCCCTTGCCCGGCAGGCCGGACGTCATCGTAGCCCCCTTGCCCGGCGGCCTGGGCGTCGCCGTAGGCCCCGCGCCCGGCAGGCCGGGCGTCGCCGTAGCCACCGCGCCCGGCGCCTGGGGCATGGCCGCCGTCCCCGTACCCGCCGCCCCGGGCGTCCCTGCCGCCTCCGAGGCCGATGCCGGAGACGCCGCCGAAGCTCACGTTCCCGGCGCCCGCGCCCTCGCAGGCGCCCCGGCCCTCTCCCTCGCAGGCGCCCCGGCCTCCGCCCCCGCCGCCATCTCCCCGGAGGCGGGCCGCGTCCTCCGGCGGGAAGAGCGGCGCCTCGGCCCCGGCGCCTCCCTCCACCAGGGCCCTGAGCCTCGCGGCCCGGTCGAGGACGCGGAGCCCCCGGAGCCGCACGAGGCCCTCCCCGTCGGCCTCCCGGAGATGCCCGCGCAGGTTGGGGAGGGCGGGATCCGCCAGGAACCTCACCCGCGCCCCCGCGAAGGGGCTCCCGCCCCTGAGGATCCTCGCCGCGGCGTCCCAGGCGCCGCCGGGGGCGGGCCGCGCCTCGGCCTCCAGGGAGATCCCGCCGTCGCGCACCCGCACCGGGGCCGCGAGGCTCGCCCCACCGGGGACGGCCGCCGCGAGGGCCACCTCGCCGGGCCCGCCCGCGGCCAGGAGGCCCTCCAGGCGCAGCCTGCCGCCTGGCAGGAGCCTGCGGGGGCCCGGCCGCAGGTTGGGCCAGTCGGGGGAGGGGATCAGGGACACGGACGCGCCTTCCGGGGGCGCGAGCCCCCCGGCGGTGAAGGCGATCTCGACGTCCCCCCGCCAGCCCCGGAAGAGCTCGCCCCGGACCTCCATCCCCCAGCCGTGCCCCGCGCCCCGGCCGCCGCCCGCAGGTCCGCCCGGGGCGCCCTGGCCGGGATCCCCGCCGCCCGGGCCCCCCGCCCGCGCCGCGGCGGGCGGGAGATCCGCCTGCCGCGCCCCGCGCCCGGAGGGCGCGGGTGCGCCGCGGGAGACGGCTGGCCGGCCCGTCCCGCGGGCGGCCCGGGCGTCATCGCCCGCCCTCGCGGATCCCCGCGCGGGGACGGCGGCGGCCCCGGCGGGATAGGCGGCGTAACCTCCCCCGCCAGCCGCGAGCGACTCCAGGGCCTCCCCCAGGCGCGCGGGCCCCGCGAGGTCGCCAGCGGCCTCCCTGGGTTCCTCCGGCCTGTCCAGCCGGACGCAGGAGGAGACGAGAACCAGCAGGGAGGCGCCCAGGATCCCCGCCAGGACGCGGCGCATCCCCGCGCCCTGGCGGATCGCCCCGGAGGCCGGGCGGCGGCCCTTGCCTCCCCGCGGGACGCCCCCGCCGTCCCGGGGGACTCCTGCGCCTTCCCGGGGGACTCCCCCGCCGTAACGGAGGACTCCCCCGCCGTAACGGGGGACTCCCCCGCCGTCCGGGCTGGTGGCCTTGAGCGTTGTACAGGTAGCCTTTAACTCTGACACGGTATCACCTTCCAAGCGGCCCGGCCTGCGGCGCCTTCCTGAGGCCTCCAGCATGCCGGGGCTACAGGCCCGGTACGACAGTTACGTCTGCCGGGCCTAAAAAACCTTTTTCTGACCTGGTTGAGGGCGGTCTCCCTGGCCCTGGTTGAGGGCGGTCTCCCTGGCCCTGATGAGGACGGTCTCCCTGGCCCTGGCGAGGGCGGTCTCCCCGGCCCTGACGAGGGCGGTCTCCCCGGCCCTGACGAGGGCGGTCTCCCCGGCCCTGACGAGGGCGGTCTCCCCGGCCCTGACGAGGGCGGTCTCCCTGGCCCTGATGAGGGCGATCCCCTGCCCCGTCGGGGGCGGTCTTCCAGGCCCCGGATGCGTGACGGGTCTTCCCGGACACGTGCGGGAGGCCTCCCGTGCCCTGCGAGCGGGGCCTCCCGGTCAGACGGGGCGCAGTCAGGGAGGCCCCGCACGTTCCTGGGGGCCGAGGCGTGCGGGGGGCTCTACGGCCGCTGCCCCTTCCCGGCAACGGGGCCCGCGGCGCCGGGGCCCGGACGGGGCTCCCGGAGAACTCCCCCGGCGGGCGGCCCGGACTGCCGGGCACCGGGGCCGGCCTCCGGAGCCGCAGGCACCGGGACGATCCCCAGCGGCGGCGCGGGCCCGGGGACGGCCCCCCCCGGCGGCGCGGGCGGCGCCTCCCGGCGCGGGGCGGGAGGGCCGGAGGCCGCCGCCGGGCCCGCCGCCCGCGCGGCGGGGCCCGCCCGGGAGGCCGCGGCCGCCAGCGCGGCCTCCACCTCCCCCGCCGTCAGCCCGGCCGCGGCGGCCTCGGCGGGGCCGGGGCGGACGCCCCCGTCCGGGGCGGGCCCGGCCAGGACGCGCTCGACGGCGCGCCTCTGCACGAGGGCCAGCACAGGGTCGTCGGAGTAGACGGGCACGCCCCTCCGGGCCGGGAGGCCGTCCGGGCCCGGCACAGTCTCGATCCGCTCCGGCGGCAGCTCGCTCGCCCGCGGGAACACCCACTGGGCGGCGGGCTCCCCCCAGTGCCCGAGGGCCATCTCCTCGGGGAGCAGGTCGAGGGTCACGGGGTGCTGCCTCCGGCGCCAGGCGCCGGACTCCCGGAGCCAGGCGAGGCTCCTGGCCTCCCCGAGGGTGAGGTACGCGGGATCCCCGCCCTCCCCGGCGCGGCGGATCCTGGCGGCGGCCGCGGCCATCTCCTCGGGGAGCATGGGGGGGAGCGCCCGCGGCGGGGCCGGCGCGGGGGGCAGCGGGGCGCGGCCCCCGAGGAGCCTCCGCCCCTCGGCCCGGGCGGCCTCCGGCGCACCCAGGAGCCGCAGGGCCGGGGAGTTGAGGGCCTCCGCGAACCGCTCGGCGTTGCCGGCCTCCAGGAACACCCCCAGAACCTCCCGGTTCTCGAGGTGGAGGACCGCGTGGCGCTCCGCCTCCCCCTCCCCGGCCTCGGCGAACCCCGCGACGGGGACGCCCCCCGCCGCGCAGGGGAAGGCCGCCTCCCCGGGCCGCCGCCTCCGCAGGGCGAAGGCCGCGTAGCGAGGGGGCCCGCCCGGGCCCGCGGGGGGGAGCAGGAGCCCCGGTATGGCGAGGGACCGGGCCTGGTCGAGGAGGGCGAGCGCGGCGTTGTAGGCGCGCGTCTCGCGCAGGCCCTGGGGAGCCCCGGCCCTCTCGTCCTCCAGGGCCCCAGCCCCCGCGAGCGCGGCGATCCTCTCCGCCTCCTCCAGGAGGTCGGCCATGGCGTAGGTCCGGGCCCAGGGCCGCCTGCGGGCCAGGCGGGCGGCGTCCCGCACCGCGCGCCAGCGCGCGGCCTGCTCCCGCACGAGCCCCGGGCGGAGGAGCATCCCCAGCAGGGAGTTCATGAGGGCCGCCCGGGGCTTGATCCCCCGGGCGAGGTCCGCCGCCCCCCACCCCGGCCGCTCCGGCTCGGGCTCCGGGAGATCGAGTCCGGGGTCGCGGGGGAGCGGCGGGAGCTGCGGCGGGGGCGCGTCGGCGGGATCCAGGTCCCAGGGCTCGGCACCCGCCTCCGCAGGCGGCCCGGCGGAGTTGTGACCACAGGAGGGCGGTCCCGCGGGGGCGCAGACCGCTGGGGGGCGGCCTGCGGGAGGGCGGCCCGCTGGGGGGCGAACCGCGCCAGGCGAACCCGCAGGGGAGGGGCCGGGGGCTGCCCGTCCCCTGCCGGGGAGGGCCCTGCCGGAATCCGCGGGTGCGGCGGACGCGTCCCCGTAACCCTCGGGACCGCGGGACGGCGAGGCCTTCATCGATACCCCCGGCCCCGGCGCCCCGGCCGCCCCCCCCGCCGCGCCGCCCCTCCT
>JAITEZ010000204.1 GCA_031281735.1 Deltaproteobacteria bacterium
CTGGCCTCGGGCCAGTGTATGCACAGGCTCCCCGGGCTGTGGCCGGGGGTGAGGTAGACGTGGAGCACCTTGTCGCCGAGCTCGAGGGGGCCCTCCTTGAGGATCCTCCCCACTGTCCCCGAGGGGTAGTCGAGGCCCATCCACTGGAAGAGCGAGAGGCCCTCGCCCTCCAGGAACTCCTTCTCCTCGGCGCTCATGGCCTGGGTCACGCCGTAGCGGTCCTCCAGGAGGGCGCCCGCGTCCATGTGGTCCGGGTGGGAGTGGGTGAGAACCGAGAGGTAGAAGTCCGCGGGGGAGATGCGGGTCTCGGCCTCGATGCTCTTCTCCAGGAACGGCCAAAGGTGCCGGAGCCCCGGATCGATTATGATCTTCTCCGTGCCGTCAATCACGACGGTGTTGGAGCACACGTCGCCCGTGGGGGTCGGGTAGTACACGTAGACGCCGGAGTTCCCGATGCGCATGGGTGCAGTCCTCTGGCGCCGAGCCGCAGGCGTCCACCGGCGGCGCCGGTCAGGGACGCGAGGCTGGACGGGCGCCCCCCGGATTATAATGGAAAACGGCACCTGTTGGTAGGCGGGGCCCGGGGCCCCCGCCGTGCCGTCCCTTCAGGCGGGGGGGACGCCGTCAAACTATTGCTTTCGTGGCGCCAAAAGGTTCACAATACGCGTGTCTCTCGGCAGAGGACGAATGCAGGCCGGGGAAGGCCGTGCCTGAAAGACGGGACACGGGCGCGGGCAACCTGAAAGGCCGCCTGAAAGAGGCACGGCACCCGCCGCAACCGGGCGCGCGTTTTCACATATCATGACTCTCCTGGGTAACAGGACGGCGGGCATGGCCTGTCCCGAGCCTCCCGGCCCTCCGCCGGGTGCCGCCCCAGGCCTGGCCGCCCGGCCCTCACCCTCGCCTGTTTCCCGGCCCCGGCACCCCCCCCCCGCAGCCCCCGGCCCTACCGCCTCCCCCTCCGGAGAGAATGATGAACGGCCCTCCCGGAAGAAGCCCATCGGAGAACCCCGTCGCCGCTGCCCTCTTCAGGCAGATGGAATCGGCCTCGCGCGCGGACGCGAACCCCTTCCGGAGGGGGGCTGCGGGGGAGCTCGTCTCCCTGCTCGGGGCGCGTTTCCCGGAGGCGGCCGTCCTCGGCTCCCTGAGCGTTCCCTTCGACGGGGAGGGCTGGATCTCGGCCGCCGCGCTGGGGGAGATTGCCGAAACCGCGGAAAGGCACGGTGCTGGACTGGTAGAGCTCCAGCCGCGCGACAACAGGGCCTTCATTCCGGGGACGGCGTCCGACCCCTCCCAGGGGCGGAGGCCGGCGCCCAGGGCATCATCCCGCCCGTGGACGAGGGCCACCGTCTCCCTGTGCCCATTCTGGGGACCCTGCCTGGGCAGGGAGGCGCGGCGCACCTCCGTCTTCCGGGATCTCTTTGCGGTCCTGGCCCGGGAGGGCCGGGAGGGCTTCGCCACGGGCCTCGCCGGTTGCGCCCGTGACTGCCGGAGAGTGGTCGAGCGCTCTGATCTGGCCGCGCTGCCGGAAGGGATAGGCGGCGACCTCTCGCTCTGGATAGGCGGCAGGCACCGGCCCTTCCGGAGACCCGTAACCCCCGTGCCCTGGCGGATCTTCCCAGCAGATTTCCCCGGCGACCTCGCGGACTTCGTCCTGAAAGTACAGGCCCTCAGCGATTCCCTGGCCCGGAGGGAGGAGACCTTCCCGGAACTGGCCGCCAGGCTGGGGCTCGACCGGGTCGAGGATTTCCTGGGCGCCCGGCCGCAGGCCCCGCCCGGCGCAGGCCCGGAACCAGCGGGGGAGGGGGGCCCGCGGGGGCACCCGGCCCTTCCTGGGGGGGAGGCGGAGCCGGAAGGATAACGCGGCTCAGGAGAAAGGGCCCGGTCGCCGCGCCTCGGCGACCGGAGGGGGCATGCCGGCGCCCTGCGGGATCACCCGCCGGCCGCAGCCGAGTGGCCGTCCCCCGCCACGGGGACGGGGCGCCCCGGCCCGGCCGTCCCGGAACCGACGCCCCCCGCCCCGCTGCCGTCCGCCGGACGCGTGGCTCCCGCCGTCACCGTCCCGGACCCGGCCATCTGCCGGCCGGCCCCCGAAAGGCCGTCCAGAGACACTCCATGCCCCGCTACACGGACGACACGCCCCCCTTTCCCGGATCGGGGGAGCCAGAAGAACCCGAAGAGACGCTGGAGCTGGACCTCTCCGAGCAGGAGCAGGCCCTGGCCTCGCGGGCCATCGCCCCGGGAGGGCCCAAGTCCAAGGACTCCACTCACGCCCTCGAGGAGCCTCCCGCCCGCCAGGGCGCCTCCATCGGCGCGGCCCTGAGGGCTCACGGGGAAGCACCCCTCCTGGAACCGATGCTCGCGGGGGCGTCCGACCCCGACGACGGAGAGCCGGCGGGGCTGCTCCCCCCGCCGTGCCTGGCCCGCCTCGCGGCCGGAGCCGCCGCGGACTCCGCCTTCAAGGTGGTCAAGGAGGGCCCCCAGGCCTGGAGCCTCGCCGCCGGCGGCTCATGGCCTGTCTACGTGCGGCGCCGGGCGCTTTCCAGCCCGGCCAGTGCCCCGGAGCTGGCGGAGCTCGCCCGGGTGGCCCGCCGCTGGGGCGGCGGCCGCCTCTGCCTCTCCCCCCAGGGCGACCTGGATATCTTCTTCAACGACAGGGAGTCCTTCCTCCAGGCCGGCGCACCCCCGGCGGCCGGCGTCCCCGGCCTCCCCGGGGGCCGCAGAGGGACCGGGCGGAGCGTGGACGGGACCGGTGCAGGCCCGGGTTCCGGCGGTACCGGCCCCACGGCCGGTGGGGGCGACCCGGGTGGGGTGACCGGAGAATCCCCCTCCCCCGGCCCGGGATCCACGCCCACCGCCGGGCGGAGGCCCTCCGGACGCAGGATCCGAGAGGACGCCGGCTCCGCCCGTCCCGCCCGGAAGGGCGGGCCGTCCCTCATGTCCCGCTGCCGCGGGCTCCTTTTCTGCCCCAACGCCGCAGTCGACACCCTGGGGGCGGCGGATCTCCTGCTCTCCATCCTCCGCGAGGATTCCCCTCCCTCCAAGACGCCGCTCTCCGTCTCCATCCACGGCTGTCCCGCCGGAAGCGGTTTCGACTGCGGAGTATACGAGTACACCGACCTGCGGATAGTGGGCAGGAGGTCGCGTGCCCCCATACCCGATCAGGAGCTTCTCGCCCTTTCGCCCCGGATACGCCGCCTGGTGGAGGACTGCCCCTCGGGGGCGCTCGCGCCCGCAACCGACCCGGGCCGGATCCTCGACCTCGACGAGCACGCCTGCGTCAAGTGTGGGGCCTGCCTCGCCCGGGACCCCTCCTTTCACTGGCCTTCCCCGCTGGGATCCTACCTGACCCTGGAGCTCTCTGGCCGGAGGGCCGCGCCGCCGCGGGCCTTTCTGGCCCCGCGGGTGCTGGTGGAGAGGTCGGAGGACCAGGAGGGCCTCTTCCGGCGGATCGCGGGACTGGTGGCCCTCTTCCGCCGGGAAGGCCTGAAGAACGAGATCCTGAGCGATTTCATGGATCGGACGGGGCTCCGCGACTATTTCGCGGGAGACGCCTGAGGCCTGGCCGTGCGGGCCCGAGGCGGGACACCGGCCGCGCGGGCCCGGGAGGCGAAGGGCGCGGCGGTGACTGGCTGCGGCGCGCCCCGGCGCCACCCCGCGCCCGCGGCAGGCCCCGCCGGCCATCCGCCGGCGCGGCCTAAGCCCGCACGTGCCGCCCGCAGGAGACGCGCACGGGGGACGCCCGCGGAACATGCGCCCCCGTCCCGACGACCGGAAGATCCTCGGCGCGGGGTATGGTCGCGCTCCCGCCCGGCGGCGGGAGGGGAACCGGCCGCGGAAAGGCCCGGAACAACGCCCGCACGGAGCCACTTCCCCATCGCGGACACGCCGGGGCGCGGCCCTGCGGCTGAGGCGGAACCACGACCGAACCTATCTCCGCGGCGGAACCTAATCTCCGCGGCGGAACCTAATCTCCGCGGCGGAACCTACCTCCGCGGCGGAACCTACCTCCGCGGCGGAACCTACCTCCGCGGCGGAACCTACCTCCGCGGCGGAACCTACCTCCGCGGCGGAACCTACCTCCGCGGCGGAACCCCTATCTCCGCGACGGAACAGCGCTCAGCGACCGAACTGCGATCAGCTGCGGAACCGCGCTCCGCGACTGAACCAAGATCCGCGACCGTAAAGACGATCCGCGGCGGAACCGCGCCACGCGACCGGACGATGATCCGCAACCGAACCGCGCTCCGCGTCCGAAAGGTGTTCCACACCCTCGTTCCGGAGGGAGCGGAAGGCGAGGCGGCGGGCTTAACTGCCAGCTGGCGCGGCCTCCGCGCTCTGGCGCCCCTACCGTCGGCCGCTTCCGGGAGGGCGCGACGTCCGGGCGGCGGCAAGCCTCGCCCACCGTCTCAGGCATGCGCCACAGGCGTGGCACCCATGGACTCGAGCCGGAGCTCCTGACCCATGGCCCGGCGGGTCCTCTCGGCAAGCAGACGCATCCTCTCCTGGAGCTCCCGCTCCTCTTTCTTCATGCGATGGTGTTCCCAGATGATGGAGCCGAACATGGCGGCCAGACAGAAACCGGAGTAGATGTAAGGCATGGGGCACCCTTCTTGATTTTTCCGCCGATAGGCCTTATCTTGATCAGCCACCGGGGCCGAGCCTGCCCCGCGGAGCCATCGCGGTCCCGGGCGGCGCTTTCAGGCCGGTCTTCCGGCCGCGAGGATGGAAAGCAAAACCAGGGCCAAAATCCGAAAACGTCCCCGCCTCTTAGGCGGACGTTTTTTCCGGTCTCCCGGAGGCGGGAAACGCCACATCTTGAGAACCCGGGGACATCACCTTCCCGCCCTCTCCCGCGACCGGCCGTCGCCCCGCACGCGAGTCCGCCGCATCGGCCGCCCCCCCGCACCAGCGCCCGCATCCCGCACCCAGGCGACATCCTCCCATTCTGACGGCTCCCGGATCGCGCGGGCCCTCCCCGCCGCCAGCCTTCACCGGCCCGGCCGCCCTTCCCTACCCCGCAAGCCAGGGCCGGGCACGGCCGTCCCCTCGCCCCCACCAGCGGGAGCCTCAGAGGCATCCATGTTGCATCCGCACCCCCTGGCCCAGCGCACCCTTAACGTCAAGCCCTCGCCCACCCTCACCCTGGACGCCGAGGTCAAGGCCATGAAGGCCAAGGGCAGTAGAATCGTGAACCTCGGGGTGGGGGAGCCGGACTTCGAGACGCCCGACTTCATCAAGGAGGCGGCCATCCAGGCCATCCGCGACGGCTTCACCCGCTACACCCCCTCCGAGGGCATCCTGGAGCTCAGGGAGGCGGTGGCGCGCAAGTTCAGCGAGGACAACGGCCTGGACTACGATCCCGGCGAGATTGTCATCACCTGCGGGGGCAAGCACGCCCTCTACAACGTCATGCAGGCGCTCTTCGGCCCCGGCGACGAGGTGATCATCCCCGCCCCCTACTGGGTTACCTACCCGCCCCAGGTGCTGCTCGCGGGGGCCACCCCGGTGCTGGCCGAGACGCGGGAGTCCGAGGGCTACGTGCTCACCCCGGACGCGCTGGAGAAGGCCCTCACCAAGAGGTCGCGGGGGATCGTCATCAACTCCCCCTCCAACCCCACGGGCATGGTCTACAGCAGGGAGAACCTCCTGGCGCTGGCCCCGGCCATCGAGGCCGCCGGGCTGTGGGTGATCTCGGACGACATCTACGAGACCCTGGTCTACAACGGCCGGGTGTTCGTGAACATGCCCATGGCCTGCCCGGAGCTCAAGGGGCAGACCGTCATCTGCCACGGGGTCTCCAAGACCTACTCCATGACGGGCTGGCGCATCGGGTTCCTGGCGGCGCCCCAGCAGGTGGCCAAGACCGTCACCATGATCCAGAGCCAGATGACCTCCAACCCCTGCAGCATCGCGCAGAAGGCGGGGCTAGCGGCACTCACCGGCCCCCGCGAGCCCCTCGGGCGCATGCGGGACATCTTCGACTCCCGGCGGAAGCTGGCGCTCAAGCTTCTGGGCGGCATACCCGGCTTCCGGACGCCCGTCCCCGCAGGGGCCTTCTACGTCTTCCCGGACGTCAGCGCCATCCTGGGCCGCGAGATCGCGGGACGCGCCGTCTGCTCCTCGGACGACCTGGCCGCCGTCCTCCTCAGGGAGTGCGAGGTGGCGACGGTGCCGGGCTCGGGCTTCGGTGCCGAGGGGGCCATCCGCTTCAGCTACGCGGCCTCGGAGGAGGAGATCTCCGAGGGTCTCGGGCGCATAGCGCGCCTGCTGGCGACCGAGGCCCGCCCCCTCCCCGCAGCCTGAAGACGACCTGGCCGGGCCCCGTGCCCCGAACCGGCCTCCCGAGGCCCTTCAGGCCCCACCGGGGCCGGGCCGGGGCCGGCGGCTCCGGCCGGGCGGCCGTCATGCGGGACGTCGCGGCCTTGCCAGGGCTCGGCCGGGTACGGCCCGCCATCAGCGGGAGCCGGACACTTTCGGCGCACCGGGCCGAGCTCCGCCTGCCAGCGGCGGGGCAGGCGCGGCCTGAGGCGGGGGGATGAGCTACCTCCGCAACCGGCTCCGCCCCTGTGCCGGGGCCCGGCATGCCTCCGTGCGCCCATGCGGTGCCCGCGCCCCGGCGGCGGGATCCCGCCATGGCCGACCGGAGGCCCGGCCCTGGGAACAGCCGGATCCCCCCGCGTCCCCTGCAGGCGCACCCTCGGCCGGAGCCGGG
>JAITEZ010000213.1 GCA_031281735.1 Deltaproteobacteria bacterium
CCCCCCCCCCCCCGCCCCCCCCCCCCCCCCCCCCCCCCCCCCCCCCCCCCCCCCCCCCCCCCCCCCCCCCCCCCGATGTGCGGGCCGCGCGGATCAGGGTGGAGCGGAGGGGATGGGAAGCCGCGGTGAAACGAGGCGAGGCATGCTGCTGGGAAAGCGGGCCCCGCACGGCGAGCCGGGTGGATGAAGGGGCCGGCCGGCCGGTCGGGAAGGGATTCAGAAGGCGGGTAACGGCATGGCAGGGGGGCGGCCGTCAGACGGGCAGCAGCCGGGCAGGCAGGCCTGGGGGAGGCGCGTTGACGGGAAAGGCGCGGATGACATCCTGATCGGGGGTGAGTCTCGCTTGCCGGTGGATGCGGCCGTGGAGTCCCGCAGCGGCAGGCAGACGTTCGGGGAATATTTCGATTCCCGTCACGGGAGGCGAGTGATGCCGGATGTCTGGTCGGGGTTCAGTTGACGGGGTGCTGGCGGCCGGCTTGACCCGGTTCTGGGCGATCTGTCGTCCCTGACGGCAGGAGGGGGTGGTATTCCCGCGCGGACGTGATGGGAGAGCCAGCGCCGCCGTGAGACAAAGGCGCAAGTATCACTTGCGGCGGCTGCGGTTTCCCGGCGCCTTCGCGTCAGGTTCGCGTCAGGAACGCGTAGATGAAATGCGGGGTATTGTGGTGCGCGTCTCTCCGGAGTTTCCCGCGGAATGAAGGGTGAACGTCGCGGATGGCGGAAGGATCTCCCTCGGGAGGGGACGGTGCGGGGGAACCGTCCCTCGGGTGCCGCCCGAGCGCCGCCGGGAGCCGCCCGGGCGCCGTCGGTCGCTTTCCCCGTGGGGCCGGCGGGGATTCCGGGCGGAGTGCCGGAGGGCTTAAGATCCACGTGGCGGGGACGGCGGGGCGCGCCGGCGCGGATCACCGCGGCCGGGTACGCCCCCGGTGGCGGGGTGATGCTCCCGATCCGGAGACGCCGGGCCGCCGGGTGGCGCGTGGCGCGCCGGAGCGGCAGTCCCGCCGCCGGCGGAACTGAGGAAGGCGCGGGACGCGTAACGGGATGGGCGACGCCGCTCGGGGGCGACCAGGTAGGCGCGCGGAGGGTGTCAGGGTTTCATCACGCCGTCTCTCGCCTGTCCCTGAGCCTGAAAGCGCGGTCACCCTGAAGCCGGATCCGAGATCTGGCCGTCGCGGTGTGTCAGGTACAGGAGCGAAAGCGCCTCGCTTTCAGCTGATGGCGTCTCAAGGCTCCATGGAATTTTTCACAGCGTGGTTGATGTTTAGTGTCATGTATGCGTGATGTATTGTGTCATGTGAAATTGAACTGGTTCTCTGCACGCTCATGATGGATGCATGAGGGCTGGCTTCATGACCCCGCGAGGATCCGTGGGGACTTTCCGCAGGTAGCTCTGACAGGGGCGGAGAGGGAAATTTGCATCCGGCGGTGAGATATCAGTAAAGTCACACGTCAGGCATCCGATAAGAAAGCTGACAGAGGGATGCAGCCAGGCCTGGGAGGTTCCCCGGGGAATGCCTCGGGTGAGGCCGGAGGCGGGGCGGCGCCCATGCCTGGGGCGACAACGGGAGGGCGGGGATGACCCCCGCCGCCGGCCGCGGCGCGGGGGCATGGGCGCGGCGGGATCCCCCGCCGGGGCGGGTCCCGGCCCCCATGATGCCCGTGGCCTCCCCGGCCGACCGGGGCATCCCCTTGACACGGGCCCTTCCGGCCGGCGCCGGAGGGGCCGCCCCGGAGCCGGCCCCTCCGGCATAGGGGGACTCGCCCGGGCTCAGCCTGGATGCGAGTGCCGTCCCGCCCGCGCCCGGGGCCTTTCCGGGGGGGGGCAGGGGGCATGCCCAGTGGAGCCCGCGGGGGGCTTCCGGATCCCCGACTGGAAGGGAGCGGCCCCCGGGCCGCCCTCATTACGAAAGGATAAAGGTGACAGGATGGATCTCCACATCACGGGAGGCAATCTCCCTGAAGACGGCGCCATCAGGCCGGGGCCGCTTTCGGGCGGGGCGGCGCCGGACGGGACGCACGAAAGACCGGAAGCCGGCGGGCTGATCCCCGTGTCCCGGGACTCCCTCACGGATTGGCCCGGGGCCGCCGGCCGGGCCATGGACAGCGCCGGGCCCGGATACGACTGGAGCGCGGGCGGGGCCGGAGACCGGGTCAGGGCCCAGGAGGCCGTCCAGCGGCCGCTGGACGCAGGCGTTGCCGTCCCGGGGCGGGGGGGCGCCTGCCGGGTCTGGCTCGGGACGATACTGGCGAGGCTCGAGGCCGCCAACGGCATCCGGGCCGCAGTGATCCTGGCCACGGGGGGCGGGGACGGCAGGGAGGAGGCTTTCCTGGGCGCCGGGGGCCGGATCTCGAGCCTCGGCGGGGCCTGGAAGGCGATGGAGTCGGCCAGGGACATGATCCTGGCTCTCGCCTGGCCTGGAAGCCCGCGAGGCTGACTGGGATGCGGCCGGAAACGGCCGGCCTCCGGAACCTCTGCCCGCCCCTGCCTTCAGGAAGACGCTCACGTGAGGCGGGCCCGAAAGCCCGCGCAAGCTCGAGGAGGGCGACATGGCTCTGATCATGAACCACAATCTGCCGGCGATCACGGCCGCCGGGTTCGTCACCAAGGCGTACGGGGCCCTGTCCAAGAGCATCGAGAGGCTCTCCTCGGGGCTGAGGATCAACTCCGCCTCCGACGACGCGGCCGGGTTGGCCGTGCGGGAGCTCTTGCGGGCAGACATAGCCGGGGGCTACCAGGGCATACGGAACGCGGCCGACGCAGTGAGCCTCGTCCAGACCGCGGACGGGGCCCTCGGGGTCATCGACCAGAAGCTCATCCGGATGAAGGAGCTGGCCATGCAGTCGGCCACCGGCAGCTACACCGGGTTCCAGCGCGAGATCATCAACTCCGAGTACCAGGCCATGGCGGCGGAGATCGACAGGATAGCCAACGCGACGGAGTTCAACGGGGTGAGGCTCCTGGACGGGACACTGGGCGGCCTCAACAGCGGCCTGGGGCTCAAGATCCACTTCGGGACCGGCAACAGCCCCGTCTCCGACTACTACTATGTCGACGTCAGCGACATCCGGGCCACCTCGACGACCGGCCTCAGGATTGGCGGGGACGGGACCAACGACATATGGAGCACCGGCCCCTACGGGGACTCGACCGCAGGCTGTTGCGGGGGCCCCTTCAGGGATCTCTCCGACGTGGCGGTGGTCGACAGCGGGAGGGCCTTCGGCTACGGGTACAACTGGGACGGGGAGGCCTCGGGCGAGGGGGAGCTCTTCGAGCCCAGGTACCTGGCCGGGCGCTACGGCCACCGGAGCGGCATGACATACGCGGAGCTGGTGGCCGCGGTGAACGCGGGCACGCAGAGCAGGATAGGCGTGGCGTTCAACGCCGCCCCGTACGCGGATGCCGCTAACGGCCATTACGCGGCCCTTTGCCTTGACACGGACGAGGTCTACTATATCGGGTCATCGGCCCGGATGCCTGCCGGTTTCCTGGCCGGGAGGGACATAGCCGCGGCCGTGCCCGACGGGATGAGGAACGCCGCCGGTTTCGCCGCGGCGATAAACGGCAACCAGGACTCGCGGTACTGGGCGATGGTCTCGGGGATCCCCGGCCCCGGCGCGGGCGGGATACTGTACGTCTTCAGGAAGGACGGCGGGGACAACAACCATCTGGTGGCCGAGGAGATGGTGAGCTCCGCCGGCGACAAGCCCTTCATGTCCTTCGTCAACGTCCAGACCGGGCAGGTCACCTCCTCGGTGGGGGCCTTCACCCTGGGCGGCGAGGACTGGGGCAGCATGGAGGCCGTGCGGCAGAGGGGCGGCGGGTACTCGATAGCCCTCCTCGGCAGGGACATAGGCGACGGGATGGATCTCTACATCACCGGCGGGAACACTCCCGCCGACGCCCTCCTGACCTCCAGGCTGGCGACGGCCGGGATCCCGGCGGCGGGGCAGAACATCAACCTGCTCGCGAGGCCATACTTCACCGAGATCCAGGACGCCGCCGACGGCCCCTGGATCGGGGCCGAGATAAGGACCCAGGAGGCCGCGGAGCGCGCCCTGGACGCGGTGGATCGCGCCATCGAGAGCAAGGACGCCATTCGGGCGAACCTGGGGGTCATCCAGACGAGGCTCGAGGCCACCATGGAGGCCCAGACCCTCATGGTGGAGAGCCTCCAGGCCGCCGAGAGCAGGATTTCCGATGCGGACGTGGCTTACGAGATGACGGAGTTCACCAAGGAGAACATCCTGGCCCAGGCGGCCACCTCGATGCTGGCCCAGGCCAACAGCCTGGGATCCCTCGCCCTGACCCTCATCCGGGGCTGAAAGGGCCGGCCTGAGCCGGCGGAACACTGAGAGCGCCCGCCGAAAGGCGGGGCCGCATGGCGGCCCCGCCTTTCGGCGTCACGGGGCCCGGTGGCGATCCGGACCTGTTCGGAGGAACACCAGGAAGGGGATCGGGATCTGGACTGGGAGCGGTTGCCGGTCGGCGTAACCGACGTGGAGGCGTATCCCTTCCCTGCCGGAGAGAAACGGTGATTAAGCCGCTGGAGAGACATGGCGGAGGCGTTGCCGTTGTGATGTGCCGGACTGCAACCCCCGGACAACAAGTTCGCAGGAATCGCGGTGTGGCGGGAAGGCGGGGGATAACCCTGGAGTGAGGGAAGTCAAGCGGCCGTGTCAGGGAACCAGTGTGGGGATAATGACGGTGGGAGTGATGTGTCGGGAGGAGAGCAGGCGGTCATGAAGGCAGGAGTGAGGGCATGCCGGGAGGGCAGGAGAGATGGCGTGTGGCGTGTCGGGGGGCTGGAGAGAGGGCATGCCGGGAGGGCAGGAGAGATGGCGTGTCGGGGGGTAGGAGAAGGGCGTGCCGGAGGGCAGGAGAGAGTGAGAAATCGGAAAGAAAGGGGAATGGCCTAGTCAGGGAGGCAGGAGAGAGTGAGAAATCGGAAAGAAAGGGGAATGGCCTAGCCAGGGAGGCAGGAGAGCGAGATCTGGCCGGAAGACCGCGTGTCAGGGGATCGTGGGGAGAGAAGGCGTCTGGGAGTACCGCCAACCGGAAGGAGGGATATGGCGACACGTGTTGGCCAGTGGAACGTTTCGATCAATCAGGGTTGAAGGCTCCATAACCATCGGCTCGGAACCGGTGCCGGATGGGGTAAGCGGGAACGGAACCGGCATGGAGGAGCATTTTGGGAGCCTTTCTGTTATGTCAAATGTACATTATATATAGTTATATTATATATAAATAGGGTCGGTGGCTCAGAAGGGTTTGCGGAAGGTTATTGATGAAGAGCTTGAGATTTCCCTCAAGTATCTTGCCTTCCTCCCCGATAAGAAAACCGGAAAAGGTCTCAGGTTGAGCTGGCGGAGAGGTCGTGCAAAAACTCGTGCCGTTTCTCAGACAATCCTCGACCTGGCCGGGACGGCGGCGTCAGGCAGGCATGCCCTAGGCGCGGCAGAGGGGGGGATCCGATGGCTCTCATCATGAACCACAACCTGACCGCGCTGAGAACCGCGAGACACGTGGGCGCGGCCTACAGATCCCTCGCCAGGAGCATAGAGAGGCTTTCCACGGGCCTCAGGGTCAACTCCGCCGCGGACGACGCGGCGGGCCTCGCCTTGCGGGAGCTCATGCGGGCCGACATCGCCGCCGGTTACCAGGGCGTCCGGAACGCGTCCGACGGCGTGAGCTTGCTCCAGACCGCCGAAGGGGCCATGGCGCTCATAGGCGAGAAGCTCAGCCGGATGCGGACGCTCGCCATGCAGGCGGCCGGCGGCCTCCCCACGCGGGAGGAGTACGAGATTATCAACTCCGAGTACCAGTCCATGGCCGCCGCGATAGACGGCATAGCCGGCTCGGCGGCGTTCAACGGGGTGAGTCTCCTGGACGGGTCCCTGAACTCGCTGGACAAGGGGAAGGGGCTCAAGATCCACTTCGGGCTCGGGGATCGGCCGGACGCGGACTATCTCTACCTGGGCGCCCCGGACTCCAGGGCCACGGCGTCCACCGGGCTCATGATAGGCGGGGACGGCAGGAACGACGTCTGGAGCACGGGACACTACGGCCAGACGCCCGGCGGATGCTGCGGGACGGGCCTCCTGAGCCTTTCCCAGACGGCCGTGAACGCCGCAGGCAGCGCCTTCGCCTACGGGTACGACTGGGAGGATACCGGGGCCAGGGACGGGGCGCAGCTCTTGACCGGCAGGTACGTGGCCGGGCGCTACGGCTTCGAGGCGGGCATGACCTACGGGGAGCTCATCGACGAGGTGAACCGGGGCACGCAGAGCCGGATAAGGATCGACATAACCCCGGGCCAGAACGTCGATGTCGCGGGCGGGGGGTATTTCGCCGTGTGCCTCGGCGATGACGAGGCCTACTACGTGGGGGACGGGGCCGCGCTCGCCGCCGGGGCGCTGGCGGGAAAGAAGCTGATAAGCGATGCCTCCGTTGGCGGCGGGGTCGATGCCATGACGGCCGCCTCGCTGGGGGCGGCCATCAACGGCGCGGCGGGCTCGGGGTTCTGGGCCATGGTCGAGGGCGGGTCCATCTACGTGTTCAGCAGGAGAGGCGGGGACAGCAACGGCCTGGTTGCCGGGGAGCTGTCCAGCGACAACGCCTATTCGGTGATAGCCGCCTTCGCGGACGTCCGGACGGGGAAGACGGACGCCGCGGCCGGGCAGTTCTCGATGGGGGGGGAGCACTGGGCCAGGATGGAGGCCACCCCGCAGGCGGGGGGCGGCTACGCCATCACCCTTCTCGGCAGGGACGTCGGCGAGGGGAGGAACCTGCATGTCGCGGGCGACGGGGACACGGCCTTCGAGGCCGCCGTGGCAGGCGGCGCCGGGCTGCTGGCCGGCCTGAAGGGGTCGTCCTTCTCGGAGATCCAGGACGCCTCGGACGGCCCCTGGGACGGGGCGGAGATCCGCACCAAGGAGTCCGCCGTCCGGGCCCTCGGCGCCTTGGAACGGGCCATGTCTCGGTACGGCCAGATCCGGGCGGGCCTCGGGGCGCTCCAGGCCAGGCTCGAGTCAGTCATGGAGGCGCAGACCGTCTACCTGGAGAACCTCCAGGCGGCGGAAAGCCGGATATCCGATGTGGACGTGGCCCGGGAGATGACCGAGTTGACCAGGAAGAGCGTCCTGGCCCAGGCGGCGACGGCGATGCTGGCCCAGGCGAACTCGCTGTCGAATCTGGCGTTGAACCTCATCCTGGGATGAAGAGTGGCCGTCGTGGTTCAGCCAGAGATATCGCGGGCGCGCGGCGTGGAAGGCGGGGCCGCCGCAAGGCCCCGCCTTTCTTGGTTCTGGGAGACGGGGCAAGCCAAGGCATGGGCTGGCAACGGCATGGGCGGGTCAAGCGCGGGCGGGCCATACGGTGGCAGGCCATGGCGGGGGAGGGCCATGGCACGGGTCAGCCATGGTGGGGGAAGGCCGTGGCATGGGTCAGTGGCGGGGGAGGGCCATGCCACGGGTCAGCCATGGCGGGGGAGGGCCATGACGCGGGACAGCAACCTCTTCCGGGTGAAAGACAGAGCCGCGATGGAGACGGGCAAGGCTTTCAGACGGCCTCTCCTCCGTTGGGGTAGCGGCTTTCCCGCCTCTTGAAAGCCCGTCGGCCGAGTTCGGGCGGGAAAGGTAATGGTTGGAAGCGATCCGAGATCTCCACTGCTGGGCAGGGCGGCGAGAGAGAAGGCCACTCATAAGCCTCCTTCGAGTGTTCCTGCAGGGTATATGATACGTAATTATAAATATGGAAGAGATGGTCGCGGTGACTGCCCAATTTTTTGGTCGTGTTTGGCAAGAGCCCAAGAAGAAGGGTTTCAATATAAATGACAATCACGATATGGCGTTCATGGCAATCTCATAATCGGTGTCAGGTATGCCGGGAGGCGCGGCTGAAAAAAACTGGATGAGAGCTTGAGATTTCGCTCAAGTATCCTGGCGGTTTCTCCGATAAGATAGCTGGAAACAGGTTCAGCTTTGCCTGGAGGATATGGCGAGACGTAGCTGGCGTGGTTTATCGCCTAATCCTCTGGCTGGCCTTCACCTAATCTTCAGCCAAGCCAGCCGTCTGGCACCGGGCAAGGATGCCCGGGGACCCGTCAAGGAGGATTCCATGGCTCTCATCCTGAACCACAACCTTCCGGCCCTCAGAACGGCGAGATACGTGGGCTCGGCCTACAACTCCCTGTCCAAGAGCATAGAGAGGCTCTCCACCGGCCTGAGGATCAACACCGCCTCGGACGACGCGGCAGGGCTCGCCGTGCGGGAGCTCATGCGCGCCGACATCGCCGCCGGCTACCAGGGCATCCGGAACGCGGCTGACGGCGTGAGCCTCCTTCAGACCGCCGACGGCGCCATGGGGATCATCGACCAGAAGCTGATAAAGATGAAGGAGCTAGCCATGCAGGCCGCCAACGGCACCTACTCGGAGGCCGAGGTGGAGATAATCAACTCCGAGTACCAGTCCATGGCGGCGGAGATCGATCGCATCGCAAGTTCAACGGTGTTCAACGGGGTCAGGCTCCTGGATGGCTCGATGAACTCCATGGATGGCGGAAAAGGGATGAAGATCCATTTCGGGACCGGCAACGAGCGGGATGTGGACTATTACTATATCAACGCCCCCGACGTCCGGGCGACGGCCGCCACCGGCCTCATGATAGGAGGAGATGGCAAGAACGACATCTGGAGCACCGGCTCCTACGGCTCCGATTCCGGGGGCTGCTGCGGCACCGGTCTTCTCAGCCTTTCCCAATCAGCCGTGAATGGTGCGGCTAGCGCTTTCGCCTACGGGTACAACTGGGACAAAGGCACGAGGGACGGGTCAGCGCTTCTTTCGGCAAAGTTCCTTGCCGGACGGTACGGGTTCAAGGATGGGATGACCTACGAGGAGCTCATCGGTGCCGTGAACAACGGCACTCAGAGCAGGATAAGGATAGATTTTACTGATTCGCCGGCAATTGACGGAACTACCGATTATCATATTATATGCCTTGGGGAGGATGAGGCTTACTATAGCGGGATGGCGGTAGATGCCGCCGCAGCAATGTCAGGGAAAAGTATCATACAGGCAGTAGGAGATATGACAGCACTAGGTGTAGCTAATGCCATCAACGGGAGAGCTGACTCGAAATTTTGGGCGATGGTCGAAGATGACTCGTTGTACGTATTCAGCAAGGAGGGCGGGAACAACAACCACTTGTTCGCAGAGGAAAAGTTCAGCAACAACGCCACTTCGGTAAGGACAACCTTTGTTGATATCCGGACAGGGAAAACTGATGGGGCGAAGGGGCAGTTCTCCATGGGAGGGGAACACTGGGGGAGGATGGAAGCTACCCAGCAGGCAGGGGGTGGTTACGCCATTACTCTCCTCGGAGAGGACATCGGCGACGGGAAGAACATCCGTATCGCCGGGCTTTTGAATACAGACTTCACGGGAGCCCTGGGTACGGGAGGAGCGGCAACACTGCTGGGCAAGCTGAACGGGGCGCAGTTCTCCGAAATCCAGGACGCCTCGGACGCCCCGTGGGACGGGGCGGAGATCCGGACCAAGGAGTCGGCGACCAAGGCCCTCGATGCCGTGAGCCAGGCCATACTGCGCAAGGATCAGATCAGGGCCAACCTCGGGGCGCTCCAGACGAGGCTCGAGACGGTCATAGAGACCCAGACCATCCACATGGAGAACCTCCAGGCGGCGGAGAGCAGGATATCGGACGCTGACATAGCGATGGAGATGACCGAGTTCACCAAGAACAACGTCCTGACCCAGGCGGCCACAGCGATGCTGGCCCAGGCGAACTCGCTGTCCAACCTGGCGCTGACCCTGATCCTCGGATAGAGCTAATCCCGGACATACGGGAGCCGGAGACGGCAGGAAATAGCAGGATGGAAATCGAAAGGCGGGGACTACAGGCGTCCCCGCCTTTCGATTTTTGGGAGGGTGTCCAGACGCCCTGGCGGGCCGTGCCGGGTGTCGGCGGCGGTCGACGGACGATGGATTAGGGTATCGGTGTCGGCGAGGGAAGGCCGTCCCTCGAGTCCTTTCAGTCCCGGCGGGAGCGCGTCAAAAGATACGGCGGGACGGGCGGTCCTCCGGCGGCAACTCGCCGGCCGGCCTAATGGACCGCCCCGGTCCTGTTCAGGCCGAAGTCCTCGACCACCGTCTCCCTTCCGTGGAGTATCCTGAGCCAGGAGGCGGCCTCCCGGTCGCGGGAGTAGTGCCTGGCCACGAAGGCGCTCGCCTCCGCTGGGCCGACGGGGTTCAGGTACCTCTCCTCCAGGTCGTCGAAGGTGGTCCAGAGGTGCTCCCTGAGGTAGATGCCGGAGGAGCCGGGGAAGTTGAAGATGAGGGGGCGGCAGCCGCGGCTCATGGCCTCGAGGAGGCCGATGCCCTGGCTCTCCACGGGGCTCGTGCAGAGGATGTAGTCCTTGTCCCTGAGCCACTCCCCGGGGTCGTCCACGTGCCCGTGGAGGACGGCCCCTTCCGCAAGCCCGGCCTCATCGAAGAAGTGGCGCATCGCGAGCTCGAAGCGGCGGTCCTGGAAGCCGCCCCCCACGTGCAGGGTCGCCTCCGGGTGGCGCCTGCGGAGGAAGGCGAAGGCCTGCGCGAGGACCATGGGGCCCTTCTTGTAGGATATGTGGCCCAGGAAGGCGATCCTCCCGGAGGGGGCCCCCCGGGGGACGGGCCTGAAGCGGCACAGGTCTATGCCGTTGTGGACGACGTGGACGCGGCAGGCCCGGGGGAGCTTGAGGCCCTTCGCGAGGAAGAGGTCCCTGATGTAGGAGGACACGAAGACCAGGTCGGTCACGGCCGAATAGTCCAGCCTGTCCACCAGCCCGTCGATCACCTCGTAGCTGTGGATCCTCACTATCACCTGCTTGCCGCGGAGCCTCTCCTTCTGCTGGAGGACGGCCTGGGTCATCTGGTTTCCCCACTCCAGCCAGACCGTCCCCGCGCCGGCGATCCCCTTCAGGAGCTCGCTCGGGTGGTCGCCCACGGTCTTCCTGACCGTGCAGTAGGGGGCTATCGCTTCCGCCACCCCGTGGATGAAGCTGTCCATGCCCCTCCCGCAGAGGACGGCCACCTCGGGGCGGTATTTCAGCCTGCTGGGCTTGGGCAGCCCCGAGATGGCTGCCCTGAGGTCCCGGTACTCGTCGTGGTTGGCGAAGCCTGCGAGGCCTATGGCCCTGTCGATGTGCTCCCTGGCGTCGCAGGGCCTCCCCAGGGCCTGGTAGAGGGTTGCCGCGAACGCGAGGGACGCGTGATCCTCCCCGATCCCCTCAGCGAATGAGTCCAGGGCCTCCCCGCACTCCTCCTTCCTGCCCTCGGCCAGGAGCGTCATGCAGAGGCTCTTCCTGGCCTCCCGGTGGGAGGGGTCGAGCTCGAGGACGCGCCGGAAGGCCGCCTCCGCCTCCCCGTGCCTGGAAAGCCCGTGGGAGGCGACGCCCAGGTCCATGAGGGCGCGCGCGTCGTCGGGGGCGGCTTCCAGGAGTCCCGACAGCGCAGAGAGCGCGTCCTCCAGCCGCCCGGATTTTATCAGGCCCTCGGCCCTTTCGATTGTCCCGTCCATGGCATGTCCTTTCCCGGCGGCCGGCGCCGGAGGCGGCCGTCCCGGTCAGCGCGGGTTCCCCACCTTCACAGCTATGAGCGGCCAGCGCATGGCCACCCGCGCGTCGGTCGCCCGCAGGGCGAGGAGCTCGCCCCGGAAGGGCGGGAGATCCCCCCAGCGCTCGCGGCTCAGGTAGAGTTTGGCGAGGTTGATTCTGGCCTGGGCGTTTTTCGGCTCGCGGGCGAGGACGGCCTTCATGGCCTCCTCGGCCTCCTGATGCCTGCCCATGGCACCCAGGACGGCGCCGAGGCCGTTGATCGCCAGGAGCATGGCCCCCCGGTTGGCGGAGGCGGACCTCAGGCACCCGGCGGCCTTCTCGAGGCCGCCCGCCCTGACGCTCTCGCCTGCCAGCCGCATGAGCTCCGCCGCCTCGGCGTCCGTGGGGGCCGCCGTTTCTCCGGGGGAGTCGAGGAGGCAGGCGTACTTCGCGCCGATCCTCTCGTGCCTGCTGAAGAAGTGGAAGTCCGCCATGGAGGTGTCGTCGGGGGAGTCGGGCCGGAAGGGGTAGCGGTTGGGAAGGTAGCCGCAGAGGGTCCAGTCCGGCAGGTTGGCCTCCACCCAGTCGGTGAACCTGTGGCAGCGGAGGTGCGCCGCCATGCCCGGCCGGTCGTCCGTGTTGCTGGAGTAGATGATCACGAAGCGTTCCGAGAGCCGGAAGAGGTCCCTCATGTAGGACTCGTAGGTCCGGTCCTCCAGCAGGTGGTAGACGACGTCCAGGGACACGGACAGCTCGGCGGCCTGTGCCTTCTTGAAGGACGCGCCCAGCGGGTCATACAGCCTGAAGGCCCGCGTCCCGTCCCCCCGGTACCTCTCCTTGCACATCTCCACGGCCTGGCTGGAGATGTCGTAGCCCGTATACCGCTCCACCTTCAGGAGACCCAGCTGGTTGCCGTCCCCGCACCCGAGCTCGGCCATGGTCCTGATCCCGTGTTCCGCGATGAAGCCGTTCAGGATCTCGGCCTTGTAGGCGGCGAGGCGGCCGTAGCTCCCCGCCCCGGAGTTGCCGCCGGCCTTGTAACGGCCGTTCCAGTAGTCCTTGGTGTTGATATCCAGCATGTCCGCCTCCGGTTCGGGCTGTGGGCCGGTGGAATCGCCGCGAGTACGAGTTTCGGTTCAGCAATACGTGTGCCAACAATTCACGTTTGGCGTCTCGGATTGCCGGGTGCGGGCCCTAAGCGCGAGGCGGGCGGGCAGGCTTCCCCGTGGCTCGGAGGGACGGCCATCAGGGAAGGCGTTTTCCGTCGACGGTCTGGACGGCTCGGCCCGGCAGGGGGCCGGCATGCTTCAGGGCGCGGACGGCAGGGAAGGGATCCCGGTAAGGGGGTGCGAAGCGGGCGGCAGGCCGGCCCCTGGCGCCCGCCTCCTCCGGGCGGAGGGACCCCTTCAGGCGGGACGAAGACGCGGGTTGGCCGTATGAAGGCCGCCGGGTGGTTCGCACGTCCCTTCGCGAGGGGCCGTCTTCCCCGTCGTTATCCCCCGGCTGACGGTTTTCCATGATGGTGAAGGCCTCCGGGCTCCCCGTGTTACTGTTTCCCCGGGTTCCCGGTTCCCTGGGTGCCAGGGTCGCGGGTTTCCGGAGTCCCGGTGTGCCGGAGTGCCGGGGTTCCCGGTTCCCGTCTTCCGGGATTCCTAATTTGTCAGGCTTTCGTGAAATTGGACATGTCTCTGCTGGTTATGCTACAATATATAGGTGGGGGAGTGCTCCCTCCCCGTGCAATCCCGTAGCGCGCCCCATCCCCGAAGCGGCCTCCCGGCCGCTTTTCCCTGCCTGGAAGGTCTATGGACAGCAACAAGCTCGGCCTCGAGCGTTTCGAATACGTGAGCATCGAGGAGGAGATCAAGAGCTCCTACCTCGACTATGCCATGAGCGTCATCATCGGGAGGGCCATCCCGGACGCCCGGGACGGGCTCAAGCCGGTCCACCGCAGGGTCCTCTTCGCCATGAGGGAGCTGGGCAACGACTACAACAAGCCCTACAAGAAATCGGCCCGCGTGGTGGGCGACGTCATAGGCAAGTACCACCCCCACGGCGACCAGGCGGTATACGACACGCTGGTCAGGCTCGCCCAGGACTTCTCCATGCGCTACCCGCTCGCGGACGGCCAGGGGAACTTCGGGTCCGTGGACGGCGACCAGCCCGCGGCCATGCGTTACACCGAGGTGCGCCTCTCCAAGCTCGCCCACGAGTTCATGGCGGATCTCGACAAGAGGACCGTGGACTTCTCCCCCAACTACGACGGGTCGCTGGAGGAGCCGCAGGTGATGCCCACCCGGGCCCCGGGCCTTCTCGTCAACGGATCCTCGGGCATCGCCGTGGGCATGGCCACCAACATCCCCCCCCACAACCTGAGCGAGGTCCTGGGCGGCCTCGTGGCCCTGGTGGACAACCCCGGCATCACCGTGGCCGAGCTCATGCGGCACGTGCCCGGCCCCGACTTCCCCACCGCCGGCTTCATCCTGGGCTCGGAGGGCATCCGCGAGGCCTATTCCACCGGCAAGGGCATCATCAAGGTCCGCGCCAAGGCCGAGGTGGAGACCCTCAGGGACTCCAAGAAGACGGCCATCGTGGTCACCGAGCTCCCATACCAGGTCAACAAGGCGAGCCTGGTCGAGCGGATCGACGAGATGGTCCGCGAGAAGCGGATCGAGGGCATAAGCGAGATCCGGGACGAGAGCGACCGCCACGGGCTGCGGGTGGTCCTGGAGATCAAGGCCGCCCAGCGCGACTCGGCCGAGTCGATCCTCAACCAGCTCTACGCCTCCACCCAGCTGGAGGTGAGCTTCGGCATCAACATGCTGGCCATCGTGAACCAGACGCCGCGTCTCCTCACCCTCAAGGAGGCGATGTTCCAGTTCCTGGAGCACCGCCGGGAGGTGGTCGTCCGCCGGACCCGCTTCGAGCTGGCCAAGGCCGAGGCGAGGCTCCACATCCTGGAGGGCCTCCGGATAGCCCTGAGCCGTCTCGACGAGATCATCGCCCACATCCGGGCGAGCCGGAACCCCGCCGAGGCCAGGGCCGGGCTGGTCTCGTCCTTCGGGCTCTCCGAGATCCAGGCCCAGGCCATCCTGGAGCTGCGGCTCCAGAAGCTCACCCAGCTAGAACGGCAGTCCATCGAGGACGAGTATGCCGAGGTCTCCAGGGACATCGAGCGCTACCGGGCCATCCTGGGCTCGGACGAGCTCCTGAACCAGGTGGTGAAGGAGGAGTTCCTGGCCCTCAAGGCCGAGTACGGGGACGCCCGGCGCACGGTCATCACCGACGCGGGCCCCGACGAGAGGGTGCCCGAGGACTTCATCGCCGAGGAGCCCATGGTGGTCACCGTCAGTCACGGGGGCTACATCAAGAGGACCGCCGTCTCCACCTACCGTTCCCAGCTCCGGGGGGGGAAGGGCGTGACCGCCGCCAAGAGCAAGGAGGACGACTTCATCGAGCGCATGCACGTCGCCTCCACCCACAGCTACCTGCTGTTCGTGACCAGCCGCGGCAGGCTCTACTGGCTCAAGGTCCACGAGGTGCCCCAGGCCACCCGGACCTCCAAGGGCAAGGCCCTGGTGAACGTGCTCCCGCTCTCCCCCGGCGAGAAGGTCTCGGCCGTGCTGGCCGTGGAGGACCTGACCGAGCCCGGCCGCTACGTGGTCATGGCCACCCGCGACGGCGTCGTGAAGAGGATGGATCTGGCCGACTTCCAGAAGCCCAGGCGGAGCGGCATCATCGCCATCAACATCAAGGACGACGACGAGCTCGTCTCGGCGACCCTGACCGACGGCAGGGGCGCAATCGTGCTCTCCGCCCGGGGCGGCAAGGCCATCTGCTTCATGGAGGTGGAGATCCGCGCCATGGGCCGCCAGGCGGCGGGCGTCAAGGGCATCACGCTGGCCCGCGGCGACCGGGTGGTGGGCATGGACGCCATCTCGGCCGACAGGAGCGAGACGCTCATGACCGTGACCGAGGACGGCTACGGCAAGCGCACCCCCGCCGACGAGTACAACCTCCAGGCCAGGGGCGGGCAGGGCACCACCACCATCAAGACCTCCGCCAAGAGGAAGGTGGTGTCCGTCTTCAAGGTCAGCGAGAGCGACCGGCTCATGCTCATCACCAATACCGGCAGGCTCATCATGTTCAACATCTCCGAGGTGACCGTCCAGCACCGCCGGACCCAGGGGGTGCGCCTCATGAGGCTCGACCTCGACGAGACCGTGGTGGACGTGGCGCTTCTCCCCGCCCAGGAGGGGGACGAGGATCTCGGGTCGGCCCCCCCGCCGGCCCCTGCCGCGTCGGCGGGGGGCGGGCGTCCGGGCCCGGGGGGCGTGGTCGTGAACGGCCTGGGCCTGGATCGCCTGGGGGGGGCCGCCGTGCCGGAGGGCGGTAACGGAGAAGGGGACGGGATCGCGGAAACGGGAGGCATGGAGACCGGCGACGAGGGGGACGACGGGCCCGTGAACTGACCCGAGGCCGCCCCGGAGGCCGTCTCGCCCGGAACCTGTGGGAACCACTCCGCGGGAGGGCCTCGGCACCCCCGGCGGCCGTGGGGGCTCCCGCAGGGATATTTAACGATGGTCGGCCTTGCCGCCGCGGGGTATCCCGCGGGCCTGGCTGGGCGGGGTGAACGGGCTCTCCGGGAGCCGAGGGGAGATCCCCCGCTCGCCTGGGTGGCGCGCGTCCTGAGGGGGGGACTGCAGGTCCGCGCCGGGAAGGGGCGGCCCAGGCGGGAACCCGGCGGTTCAGGTTCAAGTGTCCGCGGGTATGGCAGGTGCCCGATAGCGGGAGAGGCCGGGGCTGGTCTTTCCAAAAGCCCTTGAGCAGGGCCGTGCCGCTCCGTCCCGGCTCGGCCCGGTTTTCCGCGCGGGGCCAGGCGCCACGGACGCGGGAGGGGATGGCAGGCTCCGGTGCCTGGCGTTCCCGGGCCGCCGGCCGACAGGGCGTCAGGCAGCGCGGCCGGCTGCCGGGCTGACAGGGGACATGCGGGTGGGCCCGGCATCGGCGGCGTGGCCGTTCCCCCCGGCAATCAGGCCGTCTCGAGTCGGGCCAGCTCCCTGCAGACGGCCACGAAATCCTCAGGCCAGGGGGCGGCGTAGCTCGCCCTCCCGCCTGCCGGGTGGGGGATCGAGAGCCTTCTCGCGTGAAGGAGCTGGCGGCCGACGAGCGCGGCGAGGGAGGGGAAGGCCTTGAGAAACGCTTTCTGGCCGGGCCCGTAGAGGGGATCCCCCAGGACGGGGAAGCCCGCCGAGGCCAGATGTACCCTGGCCTGGTGTGTGCGCCCGGTGTGGAGTTGCATCGAAAGCAGCGAGACGCCCGTCGCGGGGAAGCTCCTGAGCACCCTCCAGGTGGTGAGGGCCTGCCTGCCGCCGGGGAGGCCAGCCGCCATCCGGTGCCTCCTGGCGGGGTGGCGGGAGACGGGGGAGTCGATCCTGCCGGTCAGGGGAGGGAGACCCTTCGCGAAGGCGAGGTACCTCTTGCGGGCGAGCCTTCCGGCGAAGGCCTCCCTGAGGGATTCCAGGGCTTCCCGGGTCCTGGCCATGACGATGATCCCGGAGGTGTCCTTGTCCAGGCGGTGGACTATCCCGGGTCTTGCGGGGTCGCCTACCGAGGACAGTTCCGGGTGAAGGGCCAGGACGGCCCCCGCCAGGGTGGGCCCTGGGGTGCCCGCGCCGGGGTGGACCGCGAGCCCCGGCTGCTTGTCCACCACGATGATCGAGGCGTCCTCGTGGAGGATGCGGAGCGGGATGCCCGGGGCTGGCAACGGCGCGGCGCCGGGTGTCCCGGGCGGCGTGAAGTCTATCCTCTGGCCGGCCCTGACCCGGGTGGACGGCCTGGCCGGGAGGCCGTCCACGAGGACGAGGCCGGATTTCACGGCCCTGGCCAGGGCGGAACGGGAATAGCCGGGGAAAAGCCCCGAAAGGGCCGCGTCGAGGCGTTTCCCGGCATGGCTCCTGTCGGCCAAGAGGGTGAGGGTTTTCCCGGCGGGAGAGGGTGGTTCCATTGGAGGGAGTGGCGTCCGGTCGAGGGGATAGCGTCCGGGGAGGAGGCTGGGCGGACGGGGGATCCGGACGGTGTGGGCGAATATAACGTCGGGGGAAGGGCCGGTCAAACCCGCCGGCCGTGAGCCTGGTGCCGGGTGCCCGGTGCCCGGCGCCAGGGCGGGGAAGTGCGGGCGTTCAGGGGGGAGGTGCCAGGCCGCGAAGGCGGCGTCCGGCGGACGTGGGGAAGGGGAGGGTGGATGCCGCGGGGAGACCCTCATGAGGCTGTCGCGGCCGGGTTCATCCCGCCGCGTCGAAGCCGGGGGCGCGGGAGGATCTCGGGACCGGGTCCGGGGGAGGGCTAATGATACTGCTCCTGGAAGGAGGCCATGCCATGTGAGGAGTGCGGGGGGTGAGGGCGAAGGGTGAGCCGTTGCCTTCTTTCGCGGGGAGGGAAGGCAGGGAGTATCACAACCCTGCCGGGGAAGGGTCAGGGCAAAACCTTGATCCTGTCATCCTTGCCGGGCGATGCGTGATATGTGCGGATCGGTACGTCCCCGCCCAGCCCCGGCGCTCCCGGCGGGAAGGGAGCCAT
>JAITEZ010000220.1 GCA_031281735.1 Deltaproteobacteria bacterium
GGCCCCGCCCGGGGCGGCGCCCGGCGTCCCGCCGTCCGGGCGGGACGCCGGGCGCGGCGTGGCCCGCCTCCGCAGGCCCGCGCCGGGAGGGGCGGGCGCGGCGCCCCGGGGCGCAGGAAGCCGCGCGGCTGGACTGCGGGGACGGGATACGCGCGGGGGCGTCCCGGCAGCCGCCTCGCTGGACTGGAGCCGCAGGACGGCGGAAAGGGGGTTCCCGGGCGGCCTCCGGCAGGTTCCAGGCCCGGAAAGGGTGGACCTGAACATTTGACTGCATTCTATATTATCGGGGTGGGGATAACAACCAAGCCCCTGCGGGACGCGGCCCCGGATCCGCGGCCCGTCTTGACGGGAAAGGCGGCGCGGCGGGGATCCCAGGGGGGCGCTCCAGGATCCTCGGCGCCGTCCCGGAGGCGCCGGGGCGCCGTGCGCCGTCTCGGGCGGCCCCGACCCGCGCGGGCGCGCGGTGCGATCCGGTTAGCCTGGCCCCGCCTCCGCCAGGCCGCGGCCGGAGGCGGCGGACGCTGGAAGGCGATCCGCCGGCCCGCCAGGCAGACACCTCCGGCGGCTTTCGTGGGGGCCGGCCTTATTGCCGGGGCGGGCTTGGAGGGGAGAGGAGGCCCCGTGCCGGCGCGGCAGGGGAGACGCCGGGGACAGCCAGCGCGTGAGGATCGGGCGATGAGTTCAGAGCGGGACATTAATATTTTAATAAAAAATAATATTAAATTTATTTATAGTTATCTTTTAATATATATAAAAGATTTAAAAATTAATTATATAATAATTAATAAGTTTTATATATTAAAAAAAATAATTTAGAAAAAAGACATATGACAGCAGGAAGACGGTTTGACGTGAAACTGATTACCGGAAAAATCCAGTCGTATCTAGGCAGGACAGAAGTATCAGGATCAATCGGCTTCAGAATGATTGATAAAATAAAATAAGAAAGACTAATTGTGGCAATATGAAGAAAAATGCGTTTGCTGGCGGGAAGGGCTGACGGCAAGCCGCCCTGCTGGCATCGGGCCCGGCATCCGCAAGGCCCCGGCGGGAGGCCGGCGGGTCGAGCCTGCGGCGGCCGGAAGGAGGCAGGCCCGGTCATCCGGGAGGATTACGGGAGATCCTGATTCCGGTCTTTCTCCCAGCGGACGCGTGTGTTTCCGGCGATGGCATGCAGCCTAGCGCCGTGCTAGGGCCCGGTCAGGGGTTCCGCCCGCTGGCCGGCGCGGCGTCACGGGGTTTCCCTGGCTTCAGGGCGACGGACAGGGGCCCCGCCGATGCTGCCGCCGCGATCAGTGCAGCCGCACGGGGCTCCCGCCCAGGAACGGGAGGCGGCCGGGCCCGCCGGGCAGGCCGCCGGGATGGCTTCAGTCTTTCCGGGCCGACGTGGCACGGGGTTCTCCGGCGCGGGGCGTTCCGGGGCGGCGTCTCGTTCCGGGGCCGCCGGTCAGTTCGCGTGACCGGTGCCGGCGGGGCCCCGGAAGTGGCCCGCAGTGCCGTCCCGCCGGCGGGCGAGTCGTCGGGGCGGCGGGGGGGGAAGCGGCGCGGGAACCCGGAAGGACTGGGGGGAGGCAGGCGGCGGCAGGTTACCGCAAGGCGTCACGGATGCCCTTCGCGGGCGGGGGGGATCGCGGGGCCGGTGGACAAAAAAAAGGGCCCGCCCTGGAGGGGCGGACCCTTGGGGCCCGCTAAGGGGCCAGAAGCCTGTCAACAGGTGGAGGGCTGGCTACCGGAGGACGAACTCTACCCTGCGGTTACGCGCCCAGGCGGCCTCGTTGTGGCCCGGGTCGGCGGGGTTGGACTCGCCGTAGGAGACGGTGGAAAGGCGGGTGCCGGAGATGCCCAGGTCGATGAGATAGTTCCGGGCGCTCTTGGAACGGCGATCGCCCAGGGCCATGTTGTAGGCCTCGGTGCCGCGCTCGTCGGCGTAACCCTGCAGCTCGGCAGAGGAGCCGTTGGAGTTCAGGTAGGCGGCCTTGGCCTGCAGGGTCGGGACCTGGTCGGGCCGGATGTTGTAACGATCGAAGTCGAAGTAGACGTGATCGTTAAGGAAAGCCAGGCGCAGGGAGTCGTCGACGACTGTGCCCGTGTCGGCGGCCTTCTTGGCGCAACCGGCCAGCGGCAGGGCCAGGGCGATCGCGGCTGTCAGCAACAGAAGCTTCTTCATGCTCATTCCTCCAAGATTGAAATCGGAAATATGCGGCCCGTCAACAGGCCTGAAGGCTGCCCGCGCACGACGGGCTTATTTGCCGTTCCCGGAGAGAGCCCGCAGTCAGCAGGATCCTGCGGCCCCGGGGGGGAACCCCTTGCGGAACCCCGCCCAGGGGACTCCTCCGGCAGGTAGCGAAGAAAAGGCACAAAAAAACAGTCGCCGGGCTCCGCCTTCGGGAAACAGTGCTCCCGGAGGCCAGCGGCCTCCGGTCGGCCCCGGGACCAGCGCGATCCGGGCGAACCAGCCCGTCTGGTTGATCGAGTCTCGGGAAAGTATAATCAAAAGCCCGGGTCAAGTCAAACGGCGTTGTGGGCGGGGGTCAAAGGGATCCGCCCCCGGGGCGCCGGGTGCCCGCCCGGGACCGTGTTGCGTCCTCGCCCCGGCCCGTGAGGCCGGGGGCGCACCCGCGCCAGGAAGCCGCAGGCCTTGCACGGTCTTAAGTATATAAACCAACCCGACGGTTAAAGCAAGCGCAGAAATTAAAGGCCGGAGCCCTCGAGAAGGCCTTCCAGGCCCTCCCTGAGGGGAAACGAGGCCCTGAACCCGAGTTCGCGCTCCGCCTTCGCCGCGTCCGCCCAGGACTCCGGCGGGTCGCCCGAACGGGAGGGCGCGAAGCCGGGCGCGGGGAAGGCCCCGGGCCGGAGGCTCCCCAGGAGGCGCGCGAGCTCGGAAATGGACACGGGCCGGCCCGTCGCCACGTTGTAGCACCCGGAGGCGTCCGGGCTCTCGGCGGCGAGGACCGTGGCCCGCACCACGTCCTCGACGTGCACGAAATCCCGCGTCTGGGAGCCGTCCCCGTAGATGACGGGGCGCTCCCCCCGCCGGGCGGCCTCCACGAAGAGGGGGATCACCCCCGAGTCCGGGCCGTCGGGGGTCTGGCGCGGCCCGTAGACGTTGAAGTAACGGAGGCTCACGGACCTCAGCCCGTGATGGCTCTCGAAGAAGAGCCCCAGGTGCTCGCCCAGGAGCTTCACCGCCGCATACGGCGTGTTGGGGGAGGGCAGGAGCGATTCCGCGTGCGGCGGGGCCAGGTCGCCGTAGACCGCCGAGGTGGAGGCGTAGACCAGCCGCCTGGCGCCCGCGGCGGCCGCGGCGGAGAACACGTTCAGCGTCCCCGCGCCGTTCACGTCCAGGCAGAGCCGCGGATCCTCCTGGCTCAGGGGGACCGAGGCCAGGCCCGCCAGGTGGAAGACGGTCGACGCGCCCTCGGCCGCCCTCTTCACGCAGGCGAGATCCCTCACGTCCCCCCTCACGACCTCTATCATGTCCTGGACGGCGGCGAGGTTGGCCTCCGATCCCGAGGAGAAGTCGTCCAGCACCCTGACCCGGCGGCCCCGGCGGGCGAGCTCTTCCGCCAGGTGGGAGCCGATGAAGCCGGCCCCGCCGGTGACGAGGGTAATCGGGTCTGCGCCGTGCGTCATTGGTTGGTGCGGGATCCGCCGCCGGCTGGCGGCGGCGGGCTGAGGGCCCGTCTCGGGGAGGGATGGGGAGGCGGGGGGCCGCCCCTCCCCCGCGGCCTGACGGCCCGAAATGCGTTCCGCCGGGCCTCGGGCCCGGCGGAACGTGTCGGGTTGCCGTGCCCCCGGGGAAGGCGGCGGGAGGGGCCGGCGGGGGGATCTGCGGGCGGGGCGGGAGGTGGGGGGGCACACCCGGCGGCTGCGGCAATTTTGCGACGCGGGCCGGCAAAAGTCAAACTGGGGCCCGGGGCCCGGCGTGCGCGGCCGGGCTATCTCGAGTAACCGAACCACAGGCGCTTGAATCCCGGATCGTCCCTGGCCGAGCGGAAGGCGGGCTCCAGGAGCGCCTCGGGGAAGGCGGGCCAGAGCATGAGATCCTCGTCCCTGGCGCTGTGCGGGAGATACCTCCCGAGCTCGGCGGGATCCCCGGACCAGGCCGCCCAGCGGGCCCGGGCGTAGGCCGAGGAGGAGGGCACGAGGGAGTCCGCCTCCCCCCAGAGGCGGGCGGCCTCGGCCAGCGCGGCGCCCCCCCCGGCGGGGTCGGCGAGGGTGGACTCGGCGAGGGCCAGGCCCCTCTCGCTGAGGATGAAGGGGAGAAGGTGCGAGTCCTCGCCCCCGGCCCGCAGGATGGCCTCGGTCTCGCGGAGCAGGCGCGACGCGAGGCGGAAATAGGCGGCCTCCTCCTCGGGGGGGAGGTAGCCCGCGGCGGCGGAACGCCGCAGGAACGAGGCCAGCTGGAGGCGGTGCCAGGGGGGCAGCTCCTCCGGGGGGGCGAGATCGAGGAGGCGGGCGAGGAACGAGTTGAGGTGCATCGCGTTGCGCTCGGCACGGGGGGAGGAGGAGAGCCTGACCCGGACTAAGCCCTCCGGCTCCAGGAACCTGAGCCGGGCGGGATCCCTGCGGAAGGGTTCCAGGGGGTCAGGGGGGAGGGGGGAGGAGGGGCCCCCCCCCCCCCCCCCCCGGGGGGTGGGCAGGAGGCCGGTGCCCCCCCCCGTCAGGGGCCCGCCGGTGTTCCCGCGGGCGGCGGCGGGCCGGGCCGCGGGCCC
>JAITEZ010000263.1 GCA_031281735.1 Deltaproteobacteria bacterium
GGCAGGGAACACCCCGACACGCAGGGCGTGCGCCTCTCCCTGGCTTCGACCCTGAGGGGCTCTGGCGATCTGCCGGGGGCCCGGGATCTCTACCGCCAGGTGTTCGCGTCCCGCGAGCGCTCCCTGGGCCCCGATCACCGTGACACCCTCGCCGCCGGAAGCGGCCTCGCCTGGGTGCTCAACGCCCTGGGGGAACGGGAGGAGGCCCGCGACCTCTACCGCCGGATCCTGGAGTCCCGGAAGCGCACCCTGGGCGAGGATCACGCTGACACCGCCGCCGTCCGGGAGAGCCTCGCGCGGGTTCACGCGGCCCTGGGGGAGCATGCCGCCGCGGCGGATCTCTACCGCGAGGCCCTGGCCTCGCTCGGGGGCACCGGCGGCCAGGCCGGCACCGAAGGCCTGGCCGGCGCCGGCATCCTGGAACTCAAGGAGGGGCTCGCCCGGGCCCTCGCGGCGGGCGGCGACCGCGAGGCCGCCAGGGATCTCTACGCCGAGACCCTCGCCGAACACGACCGCCTGCAAGGACCGCGGCACCCCGATGCCGTCTCCGCCGCCTGGGCGCTGGCCCCGCTCCTGCGCCAGCTAGGCGATCTCCAGGGCGCCCGCGCGCTCCTGGAAAGGGTGCTAGCCGCCCGGGAAGAGCTCCAGGGCGGCGAGCACCCGGACGCGCTCGCGGCCCGGGAGGCCCTGGCCTACACCCTTGACCTCTCGGGGGAACGGGAGGCCGCCAGGGATCATTACGCCGCCGTCCTCGCCGCCCGCGAGACGGCCCTCGGCCCCGCCAGCCGTGAGACGCTGGCGGCCCGGGCAGGGCTCGCGGGCGCCCTCGCGGGCCTGGGCGACCACGCGGCCGCCCGCAACCATTGGGAGGCGATCCTCGCCGCCCGCGAGGAGTCCCTGGGCCCCGAGGCCCCGGAGACGCTCGCCGCCGCCAGCCGTCTCGCCTCCTCGCTGAACGCCCTGGGCGACCGCGAGGCCGCGCGGGATCTCTGCCTCCGCGTGCTCTCGGCCCGCGAGAAGGCCCTGGGCCCGGAGGCCCCCGAGACGCTGTCCGCGGCGAGCCAGCTCGCCTTCACCCTCAACGCCATGGGCGACCGCGAGGCCGCCCGCGACCTCTACCGCCGCGTGCTCGCGGCCCGCGAGAGCGCCCTGGGGCCTGACCACGGGGACGTGAACGCCTCCCGGGCGGGCCTCGCCGCCGCCCTGCGGGGCCTGGGCGACAACGAGGGGGCCGCCTCCCTCTACCGGAGCATCCTGGAATCCCGCGAGCGGATCCTCGGCCCCGATCACCCCGACACCGAGGCCGTCCGCCGGGCCCTCGACGCGGCGACCGATCCCTTCCTAGACTGACCGGGCCGCCCCGCGCCGCGCCCGGCCGCCGGACGCTCCCGGGCCCAGAGATCCAAGGGACACATGCCCTTTCCCGACGCCGCAGCCATACCGTTCCTTGCCGCCGCACTGATCCCGGCGCTCATCCTCGCCTGGGCGGCCCCTCTTCACGCCGCCCCGCGCCAGCGGGGCGGCAAGGGCAGGAAAGCTCCTCTGTCCCGCAACGAGAGGAAGCAGCTCAAGGCACTGGAACGGGAGGCGGCGGAGAGGGGGCCACGGGAGCACGGCGGGACGGCGCAGGGAGCCTTTCCCGCCCCGGCCCCCCGGAACGCGATGCCGGGGGCCGGCACGCATCCCCCCGCCAGCGCGTCTTCCGGGAGGGGGAGACCGGCGGGCCCTGCCATGCCCGCCGTTGCCAGGCCCAGCGCCCGGCCCGCCTCGCCCTGGGCTCCCTTCCCGCCCCGGACGCGGCCCCGGCCGTCAGCGCCAAGCACCCCCCCCGCATTCGCGCGGGGGGGGACGCCATGTCCGGCCGGGGCAGCGCCGTCAGCGAGCCCCCCCGCGCCGTACCGGCCGCCGGACTCACCCGCGCCGCCCCGGCCCTCCTTCTCGCCTTTCGCCCCCGCCTCCCGCCTTGCTGACGCGCAGTCAGGCCCCCCCGCGCCGCCCCTGCCGTCGGACGGCCCCGCCCCGCCCAAGCCCTCCTTCTCGCCTTTCGCCCCCTCCTCCCGCCTTGCTGACGCGCGACCTGGCCCCCCCGCGCCGGCACGGCCGGCAACCACGCCGCCCCGGCCCTCCCACCCGCCCGCCGCCCCCCCGGCGCGGCCCGCCAACCCGTACCGCATGCCGACGGGCGGGGGCGGGTCGCTCGCGTTCGCCATCGCGGCGCAGGCGGGCCCCGTGGCGGCGGCGGCAGCGGCCGTCGCCGCCGCCGCCTCCAACGCGGGCGGGCACGCCGCCAGGCCCCGGCCTGAATCCGCGCCGGGGGACGGGAGCCTCGCCTTCCGCCCCCCTGCCGCGCTGGTGGCGGCCCTTGCCGCCGCGCAGGCCAGGCGCGATTCCGCTCAGCCCTCCACCCCCGCCGGGACGGCAGCAGATACCCCGGAAGCCGGGGCCGCCCCCCCGGAACCGCTGGAAGGGAGGATCCACCGCGATGCGGCGGCAGACCGCGTCGCCGGGGACGGCACTCCTGCGGCCCCGGAGGCCGGGGACGCGGAGGCCCCCGGCGTCCGCCCCTCCCGCCGGCGCGCCGCGTTCCCGGAAAAGCCTTTCTCCGCCTTCTTCGCGGAGCTGCGGAGCCTGGGTCGCAAGACCCCCCTGCCCCCGCCGCCGCCCGAGGCCGCCTTCTACGGCGACGAGGAGGAGCGCGAGGCCGACCTGAAGAGGGCGGAGCTGACGGTTGCCCAGGCGGACACATACGCCGGCAAAGGCGAACTGAGAACCGCCCGCCGGCTCTACGGGGACGCCCTCGAGATCCTGACGGACGCGGCGGGGCCCTTCGCGGACGAGACGCGCCAGGCGCGGATCGGGCTCGCCCGGCTGCACGAGCAGCTGGACATGCTGGAGGCCGCCTCCGATCTCTTCGGGGAGGAGGCGCGGGAGTCGGAGAGGCTCCACGGCTCCCGCGACCCCGGCACCCTCATGCTGGTGCGCCGCTACGCCTGGTGCCTGTCCCTGCGCGCCCGCAGGCCGGAGGGCGCCTTCTTCGCGGAGGCCGCCGGCTGTCTCTTCGCCGACACGGCGGCCGCCGCCGGGGCCTGCCTGGGGCCGCTCCACCGCGAGACCCTCTCGGCCAAGCTGGATCTCGCGGCTTTCCATGTCGAGCGCGGACGGCCGCTGAGGGCGCTCGCCGTACTCGAGGGCCCGGTGGCCGCCCTGGCCGCCGCCGATCCCGGCGACCCGCGCCTGACCTCCCTCCGCATCGGCCTGGGGGAGACGCTCTCCCTGCTGGGGGAGCATGCGGACGCCAGGGAGCACCTGGAGAAGGCACTGGAAGGCACCCAGGGCTGCGGCGCGGAGGGATCCTGGCTCGAGGCGGCGGCCGAGATGGGGATCTGCCGCGCCGCGGCGGGCATGGGCGAGTTCCTGGAGGCCTGGCGTCACGGCCTGCGGGCACTGGAGATCCGCCGGGAGGATACCGGGGCGGAGAGCCCCGAGGCCATGGAGGCGAAGGATCTGCTCGCGGGAATCCTGGAGCTGGACGGGAACGCCACCGACGCGAGGATGCTCGTCGCGGAACTCCTCAACCGCCGGGAGTACAGCCTGGGCCGGGGCCACCCCGAGACGGAGGCCACGCGGGAGAGGCTCTCCCGCCTGCTGGAAGCCCGGAAAGCCCGGGGACGGGCCGGCGAGCGGTACGAGCCCGCCACCACGCGGGAGCCCCCCGAGGCCGCCGTCCGCCTCTGCGCCGAGGCCGAGGAGGCCGCGTACGCCGGCGACTTCCGCCGCGCGCTGGCAATCTTCCTGGCGGCACGGGACATGTTTGCCGAGAGCATGGGCCCGGCCCACCCCCTGACGCGCAAGTACGCCGAGACCGCCGCCATGTGCCACGACCTCCTGGACGAGCCGGACCGGGCGCGGGAGCTCCGCGCGGTGGCGCTCGCCGCCGCCGAGAGGGCACTGGGGCCGCGGCACCCCGCCGCCCTGGACGCCGCCGAGGCCCTGGCCGTCTCCCTGAACCGCCTCGGGAAACACAGGGCGGCGAGGGACATCCTCTCGCGGACGCTCTTCCTCCGCCGGGCCACGCTCGGCCCTACCCACCCTCTCGCCAGGCGCACGTCCGCCCTCCTGGCCCGGCCCGGCGGCACGGGGAGCCGCCCCGCCCCGGGAAGCCCGCCCGCCGGGGCCGCCCAGGAAGGCCCCCCCCAGCCGCCCGGGACGGCGGCCGCCACGGGCGTGGGCGGCGCGGAAGGCCTGCCCCCCGCCCTCGCCTCCGCTGCCGCAGACATCAGGCGGGCCGCCGGGCTCGCCGCCCGGGGCTTCCGGCTCGCCGCCAGGCCCCTCTTCGAGGGCGGGCTCGCGACGCTCGGTTCCTGGCCCGGCGAATGCCGCGAGGAGAGGCTCATGGCCCGGCTCGGCCTGGCCGGGATAATGGAGGCCATGGGCGAGGAGGAGGAGGCGGCCGCCGCCATCGGGGCCGAGCTGGCCGAGGCCGCCGGCCGCCTGGGCAGCCTCCACGACCTCTCCCTGGGGCTGGCCGGCCGCCTCGCCTGGAACCACTGCCTGCGGGGCCGCGCCGAGGCGGCACGGGAACTCCTGGACGGGCTGCCCCAGGCGGCGGCCGCAGCCGCAGGCGGCGCTGGGGACTGCCCCTCGCCCAGGGGCCTGGCCAGGCTCCTCCGGGACGTAGCGACGGTCTCCCTCGCCGGGGGGGACGCCGCCTCGGCACGCGGCTGGCTCGCGAAGTCCCTGGCCATCGCGTCGGCCCGTCTCGGCCCGGAGGATCCCGACACCCTGGACATCCTCGCGCGCCTGGGAGACGCGGAGCTGGCCTGCGGGAACCGCAACCTGGCCGCGGCATGCTACTCCGGCGCCCTCTCCCTCTGCCGGAAGGCCGGGGGGGCGCGACCCGAGGCGGAGGCTTCCGCCAGAAGCGGCCTGGCCCGGCTGGCGGAGGCCGCGGAGGCCACCGCCCCGGCGGGGGAGGGGCCGGCGGCCCGGGAGGGCGCGGGCACCGGGGCGGACGGAGCCCCTGCGGCGCCCGCCGCGGGGGGGGCCGTGGCCCTGCGCCGGGAGGCCCTGGCCGCCCACGAGGCGGCCCTCGGCCCCGGCTCCGAAAGTGCCTGCCGCGAGCGGGACGCGCTCGCGGCCCTCCTGGAGGTGAACGGCGGGATCGCCGAGGCCCGCTCCCTGCTGGCAGTCACCCACGCCGCCCGTGTCCGGGATCTGGGGCCATCCCACCCGCTCGCGGCGGAGGCCCGGTTCAGGATGGCGCTGGCCTCGGCGGGGCCGGGCGAGGCCGCGGCCAGGGAGCTCGACCGCCTGGCGGGGGAACTCGAGGGCGCGGGCGACTTCCGGGCGGCCAGGGGCCTGCGCGAGCGCTCCTGGGCCGCCAGGGACCGGGCCCTCGGGCCCTGCCACCCGGACACCGTGCGTTCCGCTGACGCCCTCGCGGCCTGCCTCGCGGCCCTCGCCCATGAAGGCGCGCCGGGGGCCGCCGCCGCGGCCGTGTTCCTGCGGTGCAGGGCCGACGCCGGACGCCGGAAGGCCCCGCCCCTCCTCCGCAAGGTCGGCGCCGGCCCGCCCTGGCCTCCCCCCCCGGTGCTCCTGCTCCCCGCCGGGGGGCCCGGTACCGCCGCCGCCCCGGCCGCGCCCGGAGCCCCGCCGGCGGCCCCTCCCGCGCCGCCAGGCTGCCCGGCGGCCGCGCTCCCCCTCCGCAGGCGCCTGTTCCGGGACGGTGGCCAGCCCGCCGAGGATTTCCCGGACAGCCCGGAGGCCCTCGCGGCCCTCTCCCTGTGCCTGGATCTCCTCGGGGACGCCTACGGGGCTCGGACGCTCCGGAGCCGCCTGCTCGCCGAGCCAGAGAGGCACCGCAGGCACGGGGAAGACGGCGTCCCCGTCCCTCCGGGGGGCGGGAGGGAGGGCGCGGAGGGACGGGCCCGCGCCCCCGAGACGGGGGGGGATCCCGTGGCCGCCCGGGAACTACGCCGCCGGATCCTCCTCGACCGCTCCCGCGCCCTCGGGGAGAGACACCCCTCCACGGCCGATGCCATCGTGGATCTCGCCGGCTCCCACGCGGCCGAGGGGGATCTCCAGGGGGCGCGGGATCTGCTCTACCGGGCCGTGTCCGCCCGGGACGCCGCGCTGAACCCCTGGCACCCCGCCGCCCTCGAGGCGAGGGTGCGTCTCGCCGCGGTGCTCTCCGCCCTCGGGGAGCACTCCCGCGCGGGCAACCAGCTCGACATGGCCAGGACGGCCATCGTGCGGGATCGGGGGGAGAGCGTCCCGGAGGCGATATTCCTCAAGCTCGCCATCGCCGCCGCGGCCTTCGGCGCGGGGGACCGCCTGCTGGGCTTCACCCTGTCTGCCGACGCCGCCGCGGAGAGCGAGAGGCTCCTGGGGCGGGCCCACCTCGCCACCGCGGCCGGTAAGGCGCTCACGGGAACGGTGTGGTCCCGGCCCCGCGGCCCGCGCGTCCCCCGCCGGCTCCAGGCAGGGGCGGGGCCCCCGGACGGCGCGGAGGACGCCGGCAGCGGCCCCTCCGCCGGCACGAGCTGATCCCGCACCGGGCCCCGCCCGGCCAAGGCTACCGCCGCCGGAAAGCCCGCCCCCCGGAGCCGCCCCATGGACTTGCCCGACCTCTTCACGATCCTGACCCTCGCCGGGGCCGCCGCCCTTGCCCTGCAAGGGTCGCCGGCCCTCGCGCTCCGGCGGGAGTGCGGCGGGGAGCCGGGGGGCGGGACTGTGCCGATGCCCGCCCCGGCCGTCCCCGCTGGCAAGGGCGCTCCGCCGGCCGGGGGGGGGCGGAAGGGGGGGGCGGCACGGGCGGCCCCGCAGGCCGGGGGCGCCGGGCGGGGGCCGGAAGGCGCCCGGGAACCCCGGGCCGCCGCGGGGCCGCGGGCCTTTCCCGGGCCGGGGGGAACCCCCGGCCCGCAGGCCGGTCCCGAGACGGCAGACGCCGGCGGGGCGGGCGCGCCCGCCTCCGGCCGGACCGGCCCCGCCCCCTCTGGCTCCGGCGAGGCGCCCGTCCGGGAGCCCGGAGCCGCGGGGAGCCCGGAGGCCGCCGCCCCGCCTGCCGAGGCAGCGGAGGCCGCGCGCCTTCACGCAGAGGCCGGCGAGGGCGCCGGCAGGACGCCGGGGGAGGCACCCCCCTTCCCGGAAGCCCCGCCGCAGGCCCCGGACGGGCCGGTCGGGCCGCTGTCAGCGCCGGGCGGCGGCCCGCCGGATCCCGCCGGGGGCGCGGGCTTCGCCGTGGCCTCCCTGCCCCGCGCCAGGGAGACGCTGCGGGCGCTGGATGAGGAATGCGGCCCGGCGGGCCGCGAGGCCTGCGAGGCGCGCGCCTGGCTCGCGGGGCTCCTCGCCGGCCTGGGGCAGGAAGACGAGGCCCTGGAGCTTCTCGAGAGGTCGGCCGCGGCCTACGAGGCGGCCATGGGCAGGAGGCACCTCGCGACCCTCACGGCGCGGGGCCGCCTCGGCCCGTCCGCAGGGGCCGCGGGGGGGGCCGGCCCGGAAGCGGGCCGCAGGGAGGCGGCCGGCCCGGAAGCCGCTGCCTTCCTGAAGGAGGCCGAGGAGCTGGACCGGAAAGCCAAGGCCCACCTCTGGACGGGCGATCTCCGGGCCGCCCGGACGCCCCTGGAACGCGCCTGCAGGTTCTTCCGGAGCGCCCTCGGCCCCGCCCATCCCCGGGCGCGGGAGTCAGCGTCGCTGCTCGCGGACTGCCTACTGCGCCTCGGGGCGCCCGGGGCCGCCTGCGTAATCATCGAGGCCTCCCTCGACGCGTGCGAAGTCGAGCTCGGCCCGCGCGACCCCGAAACCCTCGGGCTGCGGATCTCCCTGGCCGCGGCGCTGGAGGCCGCCGGGGGGCCGGGGAACGCCGGGAGGGCGCTCGCGCTCCTGCGGGAGACGCTCGCCGCCCGCGAGGAGGCTCTCGGCCCGGTCCACCGCGACACCTTGAGCTCCGCCCACTCCCTGGCCCTCGCGCTCGCGAGGAGGGCCGCCTGGCTGAGGAGTGAGGCGGCCCGGCGCGAGGCGGCGGCCCGCCGGGAAGAGGCGGGCCTGTCCCCGGCGGCCGGGGGACGCCCCCGCCGGGGGAAGGGTGCCGCCCCCGGGGGAGGATCCCCCGCGCCGGGCGGCAGGGAGTCCGGCACCGGGGCGGCGGCGGGGGAGCGGCCCGAGACAGCCGCCGGGCTTTCCCGCGAGGCCGCCGGGCTCCGCCGGGAGGCCGAGGGGCTGAGCGGGGAGTCGGATGCCTTGCTGGCGCGGGCCCTCGCGTCCCGTGAACGGGTGCTGGGCCTCGGGCACAAGGAGACCCAGGACTCCCTGGCCGAGACGGCCCGGGCCATCCTCGCCCGGGGCGACCTCCCGGGGGCCCGGGCGGCGCTCGAGCGGCTGGTGGCCGCCAGGGAGGGCACGATGCCGGAGGGGCTGGAGACGCTCCAGGCGAAGGAGGAGCTGGCAGGCTGCCTCGCCCGCCTCGGCGACCACGGCGGGGCTAGGGATCTCCTGGCCGCGGTGCTGGCCGGGCGCATGCGGAACCTCGGGGGGACGCACAGGGAGACCTTCGCGGCCACGGAAAGGCTCGCCCTGGCCCTCCTGGAGGGGGGGGACCCGGCCGCCGCGCGGGATCTCTGCCTCCAGACGCTCCCGCGCCTGGAGAAGACGGAGGGCCCTGGCGCCGCAGGGACCGTCGCCGTCCGGGAAATCCTGCGGCGCTCCCTCGCCGGCAGGGGCGAGCACCGGCTCGCCCGCAGGCAGGCCGAGCGGATCCTCAAGGCCTGCCGCCAGACCCTGAGTCCCAACGCCCCGGCGACCGTGCTCGCGGAGGCGAGGCTCCTCTCCTCCCTGCTGGCCTTGCAGGACGGCCCGGCCATCGCGCGGCTCCTCGTGCCGCGCCTCAGGGGCCTGGAAGGCAGGCCCTGCCCGGACGACCCGGAGGCCGCGGAGGCGGTGGAGGCCTTCGCCGCGGTCGCCGCGGAGGCGGGCCACGCCCCGAGGGCGCGGGCGCTGATGGAACTGGCCCTGGAGGCGCGCCGCCGGGCCGAGGGCCCGGAAGCCCCCGCCACCCTCCTGGCGGCGGAACGGCTCGCCCGGTTCGCCGAACGCGCGGAAGAACCGCCGGGCGCGCCCCGCCGCCGCGCCAAGGGGTCTGCGGACGGGGCCCGCCGCCGGGCCACGGGGCCCGCGGCCGTCCCCGCCCGCAGGCGTCCCCGGCCGTAGGTGTGTCCCCGCCCCGGCCCGGCCCGTTGGCCGATGTCCAGCGGGCCGGGCCGGCGGCGCGGGGGCATTCCCGGAGGGGCGATCGGAACCGGCGGCGTCTGCCTATAGACCGCCCGACGCCCGCGCGGCAACCGCAACCGCAGGGACGGCTTGCCGCGCCGCCGGAGGCGGCCGCCCGGCCGGGCCCCGGCCGGGCCTCTCAGCGGGCGGCCCCCGCGTCTTCCCCGGAGGCCCTGCCGAAGACCACCGCCAGGCCGTCGGAGTCGGGGCGCGTGCCGCCCCCCCCCCCCCGCC
>JAITEZ010000275.1 GCA_031281735.1 Deltaproteobacteria bacterium
GGGGGGGGGGGGGGGGGGGGGCCCAGCCGGGCGCCGCCCGCGCCCGGGGGGGCCCGGCCCGGCGGGGGGGGGGGCGGCCAGGCGCCGGCCGGTTCACGCAACCACGCGTCATCGCCCAGATAACACGATTCGCCCCGCCCCGCTACCCCTTTCGTCAACCCCCGCGGGGCTGCCGCGCGGTCCGGGCCGCGCCGCCGCGGGGCCGGCCGGCCCCGGGCCCGCAGGGCCCTTGACATTTAAGCCCCTTTCCAGTTTCATAGCCCTACCCCAAGGCCGCTGGCCGAATACGCAATACACGCGCCCCGCGTCCCGGCCCCGGCCCGGGCGGGGCCTGAGGACTGAAATATGGCTGACCTCCTGGCTCCCATGAGCGGAAACATCTGGAAGATACTCGTCAAGGAAGGCGACAGGGTCGCTGCCGAGGACGAGCTCATAATCATGGAGGCCATGAAGATGGAGATCCCGGTCACCTCCCCCGAGGCCGGGACGGTCAAGTCCCTCCTCGTCAAGGAGGGCGACCCGGTGGAGGCGGACTCGATCCTCGCGGTCGTGGAATACGGCACGGGCCAGCCCTGACCCGCCGGGCCCGCGGCGCCTTCCCCCGCCCCGCGCCTGCGCCGGCCCTTCCCCGCCAGGCCGCCGTGCCCTTCCGCCCTCCGGGCACCCCCCTCCCCCCATGAGAATAGACGTCCACGTCCACCTCACCCCCCCCTACGTGCTGGATGACCGCCGGGCCGCCCTCGCGGGCGAGCCGGCCCTGGAGCTCCTTTACGGGGGCGGGGCCAGGATGCACGGCACCGGCGAGCTCCTCCGGGCCATGGGCGAGGGGGGGGTGGACAAGGCGCTGGTGGGCGGGTTCCCCTTCGCGCGGGAGGAAAACGCCAGGCGCTTCAACGGGTGGATACTCGAGGAGTGCGCCAGGCACCGGGGCACCCTCTACCCCATGGCGGCCTTCGACCCGCGGGCGCCCTTCGCCGAAAGACACGCCCGGTGGTTCCTGGAGCAGGGCGGCTACGGCCTGGGCGAGCTCTGCGTCTACGAGGAGGGCCTCTCCCCGCCCCTCCTTGACCGCCTGGAGGCCCTGTGCCTCCTGGCCGCCGAGAAAGGGGCCCCGGTCCTGGTCCACGTGAACGAGCCAGTGGGGCACCGCTACCCAGGCAAGGCCCCCATCGAGATCTCCCAGATCCAGGCCCTGGCGGAGAGATCCGGCGGCGCCCGGCTCGTCCTCGCCCACTTCGGGGGCGGGCTCCCCTTCTTCGCCTCCATGAGAAAGGGCGTCAGGGAGAGCCTGGGGAACGTCCGCTTCGACACCGCCGCCATGCCCTACCTCTACTCCCCCCAGGCCCTCAGGGCCGCCGCTGGCTTCCTGGGCGCGGCGCACTTCCTCTTCGGGAGCGACTACCCCCTGCTGCCGGCCTCCCGCTACGAGAGGTACTTCGCCGAGGCGGGGCTCACGGAGGAGGAGACCGGGCTCGTCTTCGGCGGGGCGGCGCGGGACTTCCTGGGGCTGTAGGAGGGAGACGCCCCGGCGGACCGGGGCCCGTGCTGAAGGGCCGGGGCGCCGGCCCTGCGCTCCCCCGCCCGCCTCCGGTGCCAGCCGCCCCCCGGTTCCCGGCGCCCCCGGATCCCGGCCTCACCCCTCCCCCACCCAAAGCCCGCCGCCCGCCGCGCCACCCGCCCCCGGGAGGCGCGGCGGCCCCGCCGGGCCTTCCCCCGGAGGTTCAGATAAATATGGACGACGAGTGGCTCCAGGCTGGCCTGAGCCTGCCATCCCGGGCGGCCGAGGCCGCGTCCGCGGCCCTCTTCGAGTGCGGCGCCTCGAGCGTCTGGGAGGATCTCCCGGACCGCCCCGGCAGGGCTGTCCTGCGTTCCGCCTTCGGGACGGGGGACGCCATGCGCCTCATGACCGAGCTGCCGCTGGCGGCGGAGAGGATCGCCGAGGCCTTCGGGTTCGGGGAGGGGGAGGTCTCGGTCGAGCTGGAGGTGAAGCTCCTGGAGGACTGGGACGCCGCCTGGCGGGCAGATCAGTCGCCCGTGCGGGTCTCGGGCCGGCTCACGGTGGCACACTCCTTCTGGGTGGGGGCCGTCACCTGCCCGGGGGGGGGGACGGGGGAAGACGGCGGGGGATCGCCGCCTCACCACGTCCTCCGGATGGATCCCGGGGCGGCCTTCGGGAGCGGGAGGCATCCCACGACCTTCCTCTGCCTGAAGCTCCTCTCAGCCGCGGCGGACGAGGCGGAGGGGCTGGCCGCCGACCCGTCGGTGGGCCCCCCGGCGGCCGGCGCCGCGGGCGCGGCACCGAGCGGGAACGCCCCCGCACGGGTGCTCGACCTGGGCGCCGGGAGCGGGATACTCGCCATAGCCGCGGCCAGGCTCTTCCCGGGGGCGGACGTTCTGGGCCTCGACAGGGACGAGGACACGGTGCCCGTGGCCCGCAGGAACGCCGAGGCCAACGGCGCCTCGGGCAGCGCCACCTTCCTCGCCGGGACCCTGGACGGCCCCCGGGGAGGCTTCGACCTGCTCCTCGCCAACCTGACGCTGAACCCCCTCCTGGAGCTCGCCCGCGACCTCACCCTGGCCGCGTCCCCCGGGGCCCGCCTCGTCCTCTCGGGGCTCCTGGCCGACCAGGCCGAGGAGTGCGCCCGGGCCTACCAGAGGCTGGGCTGGCACTGGCTGCGGCACCTGGGCCAGGCGGAGTGGTCGGCCCTGGAGCTCGCCTTCCCCGGCTGGCCGGGCGGCACTGCCGACGGGGCGGAGGGCGGCCCTGATCCCGCACGGCTCCTGATCCCCGAACCCTCCCTCGAGACCCCGGCCCCGCCCGATGCGCCCGTCCTGTAGGGGCCGGGCGGGGACAGCCGCATGAGGGCGCTCAGGCTGTCGCTGGAAGGGGCCCGGCTCCTGGGAGGGGGGCGCGCCGCGGCGGGCGCCGGCGAGGCTTCCGGGGCCGGCGGCGGAGGGCCCGTCGTGCTGGCCGCCGGGGCCCCCGCCCCGCCCAAATTCACCGTGGCGGGGGCGGTCTACGCGCTCTCGCCCCCCGAGGCCCGTCACGGCGTAACGGTCCTGAGGCTCTCGGCGGGCGACAGGGTGGAGGTCCTGGGGGATCTGGGCACCGCCCCCGCCGAGATCCTGGAATCCGTCCGGGGCAGGCCTCCCAGGCTCTCGGTGCGGCTCACGGGGCCTTTCGCCGCGCGGCCGCCGGCTCTCCCCCCCACGATCCTCGCGCTGGCCGCCCTGAGGCCCCAGGCTTTCGCCTGGGCCGCCGGGAAGGCCTCCGAACTGGGAGCCGCCGTCCTGGCGGCGCTTCTCCTGGACAGATCCCGGACACGGGGCGGCGACTCCGGCCTGGTTCTCGTCCGCAAGGCGCTGGCCGCCGCCCGGGAGTCCAGGAAGCAGTGCGGCCGCCCGCTCCCCCTGGAGGTCGCGGGGCCCGCGACGCTCCCGGCGTTCCTCGGAGGCCTGGCGGCCCTCGAGACCGGCGCGGGCCGTCTGGCCCGCGCCCCGGAAGCCGCCGGGACGGATTCCGGGAAGGGAGGCGCCGCCACCTCCGGGGGCTGCGGGGAACACCCTGCCCCGCCGCCGCTCCCGGCTGTACGGCTCCTGGCCGACAGGGAGGGCGCTCCGATCCTCGCCGCCCTGGAGAGGCTGGCGGGGGGGCCTCCACCCGAGCCCCCGTGCCTAACGGTGCTGGTGGGCCCCGAGGGCGGCCTCGCGCCGGGGGAGAGGGACGCCGCGCTCGGGGCCGGGTTCGTCCCGGTCTCCCTGGGACCCTGGACCCTCAGAGCCGAGACGGCGGCCGTGGCCGCGCTCGCGGCGATGGCGGCCTTCCTCCTTGCGAAGGCTGATTGCGCCCGGGTCCGCGCCGCCGCCCAGGAGAACCCCGCCCCGGAAACCCGCGCCCCGTAAAACCACACCCCTGAAAACCGAAGAGGAAACCGTGACCGCTCCCGACCACCCAGGCAACTTCGCCGCCGGCACCCCGGCGGAACTCAGGCTGGACTTCGCCGCCCACCCGTTCTGGGACGAGCTCCAGTCCCTGCCCCACGCCCTCGTCTGCGAAAAGTCCGGGTCCACCTGCGTCCAGGAAGAGGGGGGCCCCGCCTACGTCCTGGAGTTCCTGGGCCGCCCGTGGATCCTGCGGCCCGCCGACCGGTCCTGCTCGCCTCCCCCCGGGAGCCCCGAGCCCGGCTACGAGGTGAAGGTGGTGCTGCTGGCATATCTCGCGATGGCGGCGACTGGCCCCTCGCCCGGGCTCGCCGGCCGCGAGACCGGCCCCCACGGCCTCCCCGGGGGCGATCTTTTCTTCAAGGGCCCCCACGATCTCCCCAAGGCCCAGCTGGCGGACGCCTTCGGGGAGGAGCCGGAGGCCCTCGCCCGCGCGGCGGAGGCCCTGGGCGCGGAAAGCATCGGGAAGCTCGCCTGGAAGATCCGGATACTGCCCCTGGTGGAAATCTACTGGTACCTCGAGCCCTCCGACGACGAGTTCCCCGCCGAGGCCCGCTACAACTTCGACGCCCACGTCTGCTACTACCTGACCCTGGACATGTTGTTCATGCTGACCAACTACCTCGCGGACCGCCTCATCGCCCTGAAGGGGGCGTGAGCAAGAGGGCGGGGAGGCCCACCGGCCCCCCGCCGCTGCTGGCCCTGGCCGGGCCCCGCGTCCGCGCTTGACCCCGGACCTGCCGCGACTTACTCTTGGAGAAGGCGCGTACGCCCGGAGCCCCCGTTGGGGGCCTTTACATATCGCAATCGCCCTGGAGGTCCCCCGCATGATACATATCACCCCTCTGGCCCTCACGACCCTCACCGGGTTCCTCTCCCGCCAGAACTCTATCCCCTCCATAAGGGTCTGCCAGACCACCGCCGGATGCGGTGGCGAGGGCTTCCTGGCCCTCACCGTGGACCGGGCCGGAGATTCCGACTTCACCACCACCGCAGGCGATCTCACCCTCGTCATCTCCAAGGACCTGCTGGAGGCGACCGGGGAAGTCACCATAGACTACAAGACCGTGAGCGGCGATTCCGGCTTCATCGTGGAGACCCAGAAGATCCTCCCGGTTCAGGAGCCGGACTGCGCCGGCTGCACAGGCTGTTTCGAATAGCCCGACGGCCCCTGACGGCGGGAAGGCGTTCAGGCCGGGGCCCTGCGGCATGCGGGGCCCCGGCCCGGCCCTCCCCGCGCCGCCCTTGCCGCCCTCCCCTCCCTCCCGGCCTTCCGCCCGCCGGCGCAATCTTCCTTCCGCACGACCGCCCCTCCAGTCTCGCCCTCCCTCTTCCAACCTGCCGGCCGCATCCCTCGCCCGACCGCCTGACCCGCCCCTCTCCCTGCCCTCCTCCCGCGCCTGAACCCTGCCGCCTGACCACACCTCCTGCCTCGCCTCAAGCCCCCCGCACCCGGCCAACTCGCCGCGGCGGCGGCGGAACGCTCTCCCTAATCCTCCCCTCCAATCGCCCGCCCGCCCCCAGTCCCTGCGGCTCTCCTTTCCTGCAGCCTCCCAACCGGTTTCCTGCCCATCGGCATCCTCCTCGTCCTCCAGGGCCGGGAGACCATCGGGCCGCCTTCCCTCCCCTGGCCATCATTGGAAACAACCTCCGACACTCGGCCTCCACTGCCGCCGACCATCCTCCCCCCGGCCTCGGTACAACCTTGCCGGGAACCCCGAGCCTCGAACTCCTCTGAAATCGCCATCCCTACCCAGGCCCTCCCCAGACCCTTCCCTAGCCCACTCCCAAGGCCCTTACTACTATCGTCCCTGGGCTTCCTGAGGCCCTCCCTTGGCCTCCCTGGCTCCTAGCCCTTCCCTGAATCACTCCCTGATCCTCCTGGGCCCTCCCCTGAGCCCTCCTTGGGCTCTCCCTGGCATTGAGCCACTGAGCCCTCCCGAGCCCTCCTGAGCCCTCCTGATCCCTCCTGATCCCTCCTGAGCCCTCCTGAGCCCTCCTGAGCCCTCCTGATCCCTCCTGATCCCTCCTGATCCCTCCTGATCCCTCCTGAGCCCTCATGAGCCCTCCTGAGCCCTCCTGATCCCTCCTGAGCCCTCCTGAGCCCTCCTGAGCCCTCCTGAGCCCTCCTGAGCCCTCCTGAGCCCGCCTGAGCCCTCCT
>JAITEZ010000019.1 GCA_031281735.1 Deltaproteobacteria bacterium
AGGAGGCTCCCGTGTTCTGCTGGCAATGTGAACAGACCAAATCCGGAGAGGGCTGCGTGGCGGGAGGCGCCTGCGGCAAGACCCCCGAGACGGCGGCCCTGCAGGATCTGCTGATGCACACTCTCAAGGGCCTGGGCCGGGCGGCGATCCGGGCCGGCAAGGAGGGGGAGGCGGGCACGGGCCGCTTCGTCCTGAAGGCCCTCTTCGCGACCCTCACCAACGTGGACTTCGACCCGGACAGCCTCGCCTCCCTCATACGGGAGGCCGCCGCGCGCAGGGGCGCGCTGGGGGGCGGCGCGGGCGGGGGGCCCGCCTTCGCGCCGGACGCGGGCACGGGCACGCTCGCTGAGGCCGGCCGGGCCTGTGGCGTCGACAGGGACGCGCCATCCCCTGTGCTCGCGTCCCTGCGCGAGACCGCCCTCTACGGCCTCAAGGGCCTGGCCGCCTACGCGTGGCACGCCTCGGCCCTGGGCAGGGAGGATCCCTCCTTGTTCGCCTTCGCCTGCGGCCTCCTGGCGAAATGCCTCGACTCCACCCTGGGCGTCCCCGACTGGCTCGCCCTCGCCCTGAAGACCGGCGAGGCGAACCTCGCCGCCATGCGCCTGCTGGACGAGGCCAACACCGGAGCCTACGGCCACCCAGAACCCGTCAGCGTGCCCCTGGGGCACAGGAAGGGCCCCGCCATACTCGTGAGCGGCCACGATCTCAAGGATCTCGCGGAACTCCTGGAGCAGAGCGAGGGGGCGGGGGTCACGGTCTACACCCACGGGGAGATGCTCCCGGCCCACGGCTACCCGGGGCTCAGGCGGCACGCGCACCTGCACGGGCATTTCGGCACGGGCTGGCAGAACCAGCGGCGGGAGCTCCCGGCTTTCCCGGGGGCCGTCCTGTTCACCAGCAACTGCCTGCAGGGGCCCGCGCCAGCCTACGCAGGGGCCGTCTTCACCTCGGGCCCCGCGGCCTGGCCGGGGGCGCCGCGCATCCAGGCGGGCCCGGACGGCGCCGGGGACTTCGCCCCCGTGATCGAGAAGGCCCTGGGCCTGGGAGGATACCCGGATGACGCCGGTGGCGGGTCGCTCCGGACGGGCTTCGCCAGGAACGCCGTCGCGGGCCTCGCTGGCCGGCTGATCGGGGCGGTGAAGGACGGCCTCGTCGGACGCTTCCTGCTGGTGGGCGGCTGCGACGGGGGCAGGCCCGGCCGCGGCTACTACCGCGAGATCGTGGAGAAGGCCCCGCCCGACACGGTGATACTCACCCTAGGCTGCGGGAAGTTCCGCTTCAACGATCTCGATCTCGGCGACATCGGGGGGATCCCGCGGCTCCTGGATCTCGGCCAGTGCAACGACGCCTACTCGGCCGTCCAGATCGCGCTGTCCCTCGCCGAGGCCTTCGGGACGGGGGTGAACGAGCTCCCCCTGCGCCTGGTGCTCTCCTGGTACGAGCAGAAGGCCGTCGCCATCCTCCTCACCCTCCTCCACCTGGGCGTCAGGAACATCCTCCTGGGCCCTAGCCTCCCGGCCTTCATCCACCCTGAAGTCCTGCGGACGCTCGTGGACGGCTACGGGCTCGCCCCCATCTCCTCGGCGGAGGGGGATCTGGAGCAGATCCTCGCCGGCTGAGCGCCTGTCAAGGCGGGACTGCCGCCCGCCCTTTCCGAGACGTGGCGGCCCCCCGCCCTCTCGTGCGCGGGGAAGGGCCGGTCCGATCCCTCAGGGCCTCCTCCCGCATGCCCCCGGGCCCCGCCGGGTGCGCGGGGGGCCCGCCGGGATCGCCTGGGGACGCTGGGCACGGCGGATCGCCCGGACGGGTGCGGCAAAGGCGCCCCCGCCCGGACGGGCTACTCGGCGCGGCCGGATCGCCCCGCCCCGCCGGGCTCGCCGGGCGAGCGGGCCGCGCTGGGCCGACCCGAGCGTTCCGGGCCGGCGCGGCACTCGCCCCGGCCTGGCCTGTCACCCGGCCCCCCCAGGGGCGGCGTCCCGTTCGAAGAGCCGCGCCTCCAGTGCGCCCAGGCCCTCGGCGCAGCTCCTCACGAAAGCGAGCCCCTCGGCATCCCCGGCCTCGGCGTAGGCGTCCCGCAGGGACATGAGGGCCATGACCCGGCTCAGGGCCGCCTTGCGGGACCTGCGCCCGTCCGGGAGCCTCTCGAAGAGCCTGCGGGCGGACTCCAGATCGCCTTCGAGGCACAGTCGCGAGATCATGGCGCTGACGGAAAGCGCCTTGCCGGCGGCCCCGTCCTTGGCGGGGCCGTCGAGGTTCCCCGACTCGCAGACGGCCCTGGCCTCCCCGAGCCTGCCCTCGCGCACGAAGGCCTCGGCCACCGCCAGGGAAGCCCGGGCGGCCACGAGCGGGTGGCCCCGGCAGGCCTCCCGGAACCTCGCTGACCAGAGCAGCCCGGCGGCGCGGTCGGTCAGGCCGGCGGCGGCGAGAAGGCTCGCCATGGTGCCCTCCACGAAGGCCCGCGCCTGGCCCGCACGGATCCCGGCACCGGGGAACTCCGCCTCGCCGTAGACGACCGAGGCGCCTTCCAGATCTCCCTTGGCCGCGAGCGCGTTCATGAGGGCCGCCGCCATGGAGGCCCGGCCCTCCTGGAGGCCGTCCAGGGGCGGCAGTTCCCCGCTCCCGCGGAACACCTCAAGCGCGCGGTCGGTGTCCCCCGCCTGGAGGCAGGCGGCTGAGAGCGCCGTGGCGAGAGCGAGCCTCACCCCGGGCGGCAGGGCCGCCTGGTCTGGGATGCCCAGCTCGGCGTGCACCGCGAGCGCCTGGTCGGTCTCGCCGCTCTGGGCGTAGCCCTCCATGAGCGCGGCGCAGGCCCGCGCCCGATCCACCAGCATGGACTCCTCGAGGCCGTACTCCTCCTCGAAGCGGAACACCTCCCGCTCATAGAAGAGAAC
>JAITEZ010000025.1 GCA_031281735.1 Deltaproteobacteria bacterium
CAGTGACGCGGTTTTCTGGCCCGCTACTTGCTCCCAGGCTACCACGAGGGCCGCGCCGGCCCCGCTCGCGCCCCTCCAGGAAAGAACCATGGCGGCTTTCAAGTTCAGGCTCGACTTCCTCATCACCCTCCGCCGCAGGCGCGAGGAGGAGGCCGCCGTCAGGCTCACGAGGCGGCTCGCCAGCATCCGGGAGCTTGAGGACAAGATAGAGGCCAGGGAGTCAGACCGGGCCAGGCTCTCGGAGGAGATCTCGGAGAGGGGGAGGCTCGGGACGGTAACGCCCGCCCTCCTCTCCCTGTACAGCGGGTACCAGGCGAAGCTCCTCCAGGATCTCAAGAAGGCGGACGAGCTACTGACCCTCAGCCGCAGGGAGCTGGCCAAGGAGCAGGCGGCGCTCAGGAAGGCCGTGATTGAGCGCCAGATCATGGAGCGGATCAGGGAGAAACAGGCCGAGGCCTTCCAGGCGGAGGAGTTCCGCAAGGAACAGAACGTGCTCGAGGAGATGCACGCGCTGGTGAAGGCCCGGAGGGACAGGATGGAGAGAGAAGATGACGCGAGTTGAAACCAGGGACGCGTCCCCCGCGAGGGGACGGGGCAGGGCTCAGACGATGCCTCACCCGACCGGCCCGGCCCGGGCGGGAAGGGCGGCTGCCCGGGGCGAGGCCGAAAGGCCCCGCGATGTCCCGGGGGCCCTCACGGGACGGGACGCCGGAGCCGCGGACGCCGCGGCGGCCAGGGACACCTCCCGCCCGGAGGCCTCCGGCCCCTTTTCCGGGAAGCCCGTACCGGCCCTCCCAGCCGGGACGTCCGGGAAGGGGCGGCGGCCGGGTGGCAGGACGGGCTCGCACGCCCGGCTGCGCCTGGTGGTCGTGCTCGCCCTCCTGGTACTGCTCACGCGTCTCGCCGTCTCGGGATTCTATTACGTGAAGCGCTGGGAACCCCAGGCACCCTCCTTTCCCAAGGCGGGCACGGCCGAGGCCTCCCCGGTAGCGGCCGTGCCGGCGGGCGGGGCGGCCCTCGCGGGGGCGGCTTCCCTGCCCGCGACCGGCTCCATGGTGGCCGGAGCCTCGATGCTCTTCACGGAGGCGGCCGACCCCACCCTGGCGCTGGCCGCGCAACTCATCCCGCTCCCTCCCGGAGAGGAGAGCCTGCGCCAGCCGCAGCCCCCCCTCCCCTCCCCCTCGCCCCAGGCCGCCCCGGCCCAGGGCCCCCCGGCCCAGATCCCGCCGCCCCAGGCCGCCCCGGCCCAGGGCCCGCCGGTCGCCCTCGCTCCCCCGCCGGCCGCCACCTCACCGGGCGGGGCCACCGCCGAGGAGCTCGCGCGACGGGAATTCGACGTCCAGCGCCGCGAACAGCTTCTCAACACCCGCGAGGAGGCCATACGCCAGCTGGAGACGGACGTGAACCAGCGCATGAGGGACGCCGAGGCGACCGAGGGCCGGGTCACCGAACTGGTGGCCAAGAACGACGCCATCCTCGCCGAGCAGAAGGCGGCCCGCGAGGAGCAGGTGAAGCGGGACGAAGCCCTCAAAAGCGAGCGGGTGGAGCACCTGGTCACGGCTTTCAAGGGCATGAAACCCGAACAGGCCGGCAACCTCATCAACAGCATGGACGACTCCGTGGCCGTGGCCATCCTATCCGCCATGCCCGGCTCCAACGCGGGCAAGATCCTCGCCATGGTGGCACCCGAGAAGGCGGCCCGCCTGGTGAAGGCCATCTCCGAACAGCGGGTGGATCCCCGTGTCCTCTTGGAGAGCTCCCAGGTACCTGTGCAATGAGAAGCGACAGGCGCTTGGAATGACCCGTGAGGGCGCAACGCCCAGAAAGTGCCAGGATTGCCGACATATTAACCCGGGGCGGCATATTTGTCAAAAGAAAACTGATCTTTAAGCGGCAACCCTCACCCGTGTCCGTCCCCCCCGCCTTCGCCTGACCGTCACATCCCCGACGGGGCGCGGCCGACATCAGCCCGCGCCCCAAGCCGCCCGATGCCGGTCGGCACTCTACGTCCGCCGGCTACTGGAACGGCCGGGCCCCCCCGCCCCCCCTAAAGGGCGGTCTGCCGGGAGGCCTGGCCTGCTTTCTGCCGGAGGCCTGGCCTGCGGTTTGCTTCGTGGGCTGGAGCCGGCCGGTTCCGGAAGCCCCACGGACCGGCGGGACGATGCTGATCCTGGCTGCCCTGCCCTTCCCGGGCGTTCAGGCGCATCGCCGCTCCGCATGCGGGTACCGGGAAAAATCGAGGGGGGATTCCCCGGCCGCAACCCCCGCCATTCCGCAGACGACTCCCATCAAGTGATTGGCATGTAATTTGATTTATCTTCTATAATAGAAAATATATAATTTTATTAAAATTTAATAAATATATTTAAATTTTATATAATTAATATATTTAATATAATAAAAATAAACTAATTTATTATCAACGGATCAAAGCCACTTTTGCCTTTGCCTCCGCCTCCGCACCAATCCCTCTCCGGCCCTCCTCCAGGCGTCCTGTCCAGTAAGGCTGCGGCGAACCGCTCGGTGCAGGACATGGAAGAGCATCTCCAGAACGCAGGGCAGGAGGAGCAGGATCAAGAGTGCGCAGTCCCAGGCGAGGATCGGCGCAAAGTTCCCCAACGAGGCCCCCAGCACGGCGTCCGCGGCCGCGCCCCCCGCTCGACCGCAGGCGGGCCTCATCCAGGATTTCCGCGGCAGAGAACCCAGGGTAGCCCCTCTCCAGTCCCGCCGGCGTCTCCGCGAAGGATCCCTCGAGCAGCCCGCGGGCCAAACGCCACGAGGAACCGAGACCCTGGGGCGGCCGGGGTCGGCCTGCAGGCCATCGGCCGTGCCGCTCAGGGCCGCGCCAGCTCGAGGAGAAGCCCTCCGTTGCACGTCTGGCAGGAGATGCCTCCCCGGGCCTCCGCGAGGGCCGCATCCGCGTAGCCTGCCGCGAGTTCCGAGACGCGGGCCCCGTCGTACACCACGTAGACCCGCGTGAGCCTGCCTCGCCATTCCCAGGACGGACGCCGCCGCGGCCCGGCCCGCCGCGCTTCAGGAGGCCCCTGCGGCGAAAGAGCAGGCCCGGCAGGACTCCCGCCGCGAGCCCCAGCGCCGCAGCGCAGAGGGCGAAGGGCGCGAACTCCCCCCGGACCGAAGGCGGTGCCGGTCTCGGCGGTTTCGGTGATCCCCATGGCGCTCCTGCCCGGTGCAGACCTGCGCCTCAAGGCCCCGCCAGGGGCCCCTGGCGGGCGGCTGGATCCCCCGCAGGCCGGAACCCGCCGCCCGCACAACCCCCGTCAGAATGGCCGCTTGATGACCGCGGCGGAACCCAGCTCCTCCTCGATCTGGATGAGCCTGTTGTACTTGCAGATCCGCTCGCTGCGGCTGAGGCTTCCGGTCTTGATCTGCCCCGCGCCCGCGGCCACGGCGAGATCGGCTATGAAGGTGTCCTCGGTCTCGCCGGAGCGGTGGGAGACCACCGCGGTGAAGCCGGCCTTGTGCGCCATGCTGATGGCCGCGAGGGTCTCCGTCACGGTGCCGATCTGGTTGACCTTGACGAGGATGGAGTTGGCGGCGCCCAGCTTGATGCCCTTGGCGAGGCGCTCGGTGTTGGTGACGAAGATGTCGTCCCCCACCAGCTGGATCTCCCCGCCTAACTCCCTGGTGAGGTGGATCCAGCCATCCCAGTCGTCCTCGGCCAGGCCGTCCTCGATTGACCTGATGGGGTACTTGCCAATCCAGTTCCTGTAGACCCCGGTGAGATCCTGGGGGCTGTGGACGGACTTGTCGGACTTCTTGAAGACGTACTGGCCCTTCTCCTGGTCGTAGAACTCCGAGGAAGCCACGTCGAGACAGAATACCACGTCCTTGCCGGGCTCGTAGCCTGCGGCCTCCACGGCCTTCACGAGGGAGTCGAGCGCGGCCTGGTTGTCCCTGAAGTCCGGCGCGAAGCCGCCCTCGTCGCCCACCGCCGTGGACTGGCCCTCCTTGGCGAGGATGGCCTTGAGGGCGTGGAAGACCTCCGCCCCGCAACGGAGCGCCTCGGCGAAGGTGTCGCCGAAGAGGGGCATGATCATGAACTCCTGGAAGTCCAGGTTGTTGCTGGCGTGGGCCCCGCCGTTCACGACGTTCATCATGGGCCGGGGGAGCTCGTAGGCCCCGGTGCCGCCCAGGTAGCGGTACAGCGGGAGGCCGGAGGAGGCGGCGGCGGCCCTGGCGACGGCCATGGACACCCCCAGGATGGCGTTCGCGCCCAGCTTGGACTTGTCAGGCGTGCCGTCGAGCTCGAGCATGAGCCTGTCGATCTCCGCCTGGCCCAGCGCGTCGCGGCCCGCCAGGGCCGGGGCTATCACCTCGTTCACGTTCTTCACGGCCTGGAGCACGCCCTTGCCGCCGTAGCGCTTGGGATCCCTGTCCCTCAGCTCGAGCGCCTCGTGGGTCCCGGTGGAGGCGCCGGAGGGAACCGCAGCGCGGCCCTGGTAGCCGTCCTTGAGCCACACGTCCACCTCCACCGTGGGGTTGCCCCGGGAATCCAGGATCTCCCTGGCCAGCACGTCTTGTATCGTCATTGGACACCTCGTTTCGCAGGCCCGTGAGGGCCGGAATGCCCGGCGTCCGGGCCGGGGGGCCCCGGGCCGGCGGCGGCGTTTGAACGGCTTCGCGCCCCTCCCCCGGCCCCGGAACGCGCCCCTGTCCGGACGCGCGGCGCCGGGGATCGGCTTGCCGCAGATCTGGATGCATCGACAGGAAGAACGGGAAGGCCCCGTTGCGTCCGCCGGCTGCCCCGTGAGGAGAGGCCGGGGGCGGCGTCCTGACGGCCCCTCGCGGGGGGCCCGGCAACCGGGCCATCCGGGGGGGCGGCACCGAGTCCGGACGAGGCGGCGGGGGAACGGGACGGCGCCCAAGCCGGGAGGCCGCGCGGGCGGGGCGGCCGGATCCGGCAGGCCAGGCGGCTGGATGCCGGCCAGGAATCCCGGGCGCGGGCGGCCGGGCGGCGCGGCAGGCCCGGCGGGCGGGAGGGCGCCCCGGAACGATCCGGGGCCATTATCGCCGTTCCGGGGGCATCCCTCAAGCCGGGAGGCGCGTTCCCGCGGCCCCGGCGGGCGGGAGGGCTCACCTGCCGCCCGCGTC
>JAITEZ010000140.1 GCA_031281735.1 Deltaproteobacteria bacterium
CGGCGACGAGATCTGCCAGGCCGTGTCCACCCGCGAGGACGGCCTCCTCATCGTCCCCGTCCGGCTCGGGCCCGCCGAGTCCGGGGAGTCCCGCTTCATCGCCCGGAGGCGCCTCACCCAGGGACGCCCGCGCACCATGGTCTCCGGGGCGTTCAAGGCCCGCCTCCACGGCTGCAGCGTAATGGAGATCGTCTGGGACAGGAAGGCGTACGAGGGGGAGCGGCTTTACTTGCCCCTGGACGTCTCGCTCCGGGCCATGGAGGGCTTCGTGATCCGTCCCGGCGGGACCCTGTGCCTGCGGAGGACGGGGGACGCGGACGTTGACCCCGATCCCGGGCTGCAGTCCAGGATCGCCGGCGTGGCCGGGGCCGAGGCGCGGGGGGGCGCACGTTGTCGTGGACACGGGCTTCAAGTTCCTCCTCACCCGCAACGGGCCCGCCTGGGACAACCCGTGGGGCGAGGCCCTCCTGTCCCGCCTCTGGTGGCCCTGGTTCTTCCGCCGGCGGGCATGGAGCTTCTGCGGCCAGTGCCTGGAGCGTTTCGCCATCCCCATGCCGGTCGGCACCGGGGACGACGTGGACGCCCTCGCCGTATCCCTCGCCCGGGCACAGCAGGACGCCGTCAAAGCCGTCCAGACCGGGGACCGGGCGGACGCCCTGGACGCCAACTCCTCCTGCCACGAGCTCTGCGCCCGCGCCGGGGAGATGCTCGTCCGCCGCATCGAGAAGGCCGCCCTGGGCCAGACGCTCACCTCCGGCACGGACGGGAGCAGCGGCAACCGCGCCCTCGGCCATGTGCACAACGCCGTCCGCGAGGACAAGACCAAGGCCGACGTCGTGCCCGCGCGCCCCACCGTGCGGCGGTTCGTGGACGCCTGCTTCCGTCTCGACGGCAGGAGGGGCGAGCCCCCGGAGGCCGTCTTCGGCGACGGCCGCCAGCTGGCCGCCGACCGCGCCCGGCGCGACTCCCTGCTCAGGCTGAGCGGGATGGTGTCCGGATACTCCGGGGACTGCCTGCTGGACGACTTCGGGTTCCGCCCCGGCGGGTCGTCATGCCCGGCCCCGCGGCGCCGCAGGCGGACGAGGTCATATAGGTGGAGCGGGGCCGGGGGGGCGGGCCCGGAAAGGCCCCCCGGGGGCGGGGCCGGGGGACGCGGAGGCCGGGGCGGCGTCCTTCGCCGCGGGGATGCCGGGCCGCGGCCTCAAGGTCGAGGCCCTGGCCCTCTGGGGCGCCCGCAGGGCCGGGAACCCCGCCGATCCCGCCCGGCCCCGCGCCGCGATCCTGGAATCGGGGTCCGCCGGCGAGCTCATGGACAGGCTCTCCAGGCTGGAGCCGGCTCATGTTCAAGGCCGCGCTCAAGTCCGATCCAGGACTTGTGCCCGCACCGTCCGCAGACAGCGGGCCGTTCCGAGAGACCGAGCGTGTCCTTCGCGTGGCCGCAAAGGGAAGGTCTTGTCCGAGGGGCAGGATCTCGCGATCGCCACCAGCCGTTTCCCCTGTTCCCCCAGCTTGTAAAGAGCATCGAGACGGACATCCCAGCCGCTGTCGCCCACGCTCTTCCCGAAGTTCAGGGCCTGGGCGAGCCCGAGCATGCCCTTCCCGATTATCACCGAGCCGCAGGTACTGGCTGCCGGCCGCGACGGCTTGCGGGGGAAATCCTTGCGTTAGCGGGCGGCCTGTCCGTGGGCCCTGGCCGCTTTCCTGCGCTGTTCCTCACTGATCCTGATCCTGCCCCTTTCCTGCAGAGCGGCAGCCGCCTCTGCCCCCGGGCGAGCCTCATCCGCGCCTTCCGGTAGGCCTTGGGCGTTCCGGCCCGGTTCCCGTCCGAGTCCACGTAAAGCCCGGGCATGGGGAAGTCGAGTCCCCTCACCTTCCAGGATCGGCCGGGATCTCCCGTACAACGGGTTCCGCGGACTCAAACAGGACGGGGGCGTAGTAATCCCCTTCCGGGTTACGGCTCAAGGTCACGGATTTCCGGTTCCAGCCCGCCGGGATCACCCGGTGGCGGACGATTCGCGCCGCGCCGGGCCTAGGGGGTTTCAGATGCCCCTCGTCCAGGATGGCGGTGTTATTCCCGATTAGGTCAGCCGTGTAGCTGGGCCTGTCCCGGCGTTAGCTCTTATGGCGAGGGAGCCGGAAAGACCGGGATTTCGGAAGAAGTTCGCGAAAGACCTCTCCAGGTCCAGCTGGACGTCGCACAAGGACATGACGTCCACTTCCCGGGGCCGGGGATGCTGATCCTGCGGATGCGCCGGGGTGTTCTTCAGCGCGTCCCTGGTCAGCAGGAGATAGATACGTTTCTCCGTCAGCATCCGGTTCCAGCCGAGTCGGCGGTATCCGAAGGCCCGGTTAGCCAGATCCTCCCGCTTCCGGTCCGGGTACATGAGGGACACGAACGCCCGGTCCGCCGTCTCAATGCCTCTGGTTCTCGTTATAACGTCTCAAGGTCTCCAACGGTGCCCTGCCCCGAAGGAGGCCAGGCAGCAGCTCCCATGCCGGAAACGGCCCGCGCGCAAGGGTTTTCCGACTTCCGGGAAAATCTCCCGCGCCTATCTCGCGCTCCGGGAATTGCAGGTTCCCGGGAAGGCGTCCAAACGAGTGCTTGGCGTCCCAGTCAGCAACGCGTGAACATGGGCATAATCATGATTTCATTATAATAACTGCTTGACTTATTTATTATTTTTTTTAAATAAATATATTTTGAGTAAAATATATAAATTGTATTATACTATAAATAATAAATTAAATATAATTAATAAACATAATATAAATAATATATCAGCTTAATATGGTTAATATATCCAGGATGCGATTTTATAATACCATACTCGCTAGATATTTGCCAAATTCCTCCCGCCGCCTGCGCTTCCCGCTTTCGCGGGCAAGGTGTCGCTGAGGCGGGGAGTCCGCGCTGCCTCCCGTTGATAAAAGGTAGCCGGTTGATTATCATCGGGCCCTGGGCCTTCCTTCCTTGTCCCGTCGCCGCCTGCCCCGCCCCCGTCCCGCTCCCGCCCTTGCCCGGCTTCCCCCCGCTCCGCCAGGCCGGCCCCTTTCGCAGGCCGGGCATCCCGCGGCCGTCGGCCGCCACGGAGTCCCCCTTGTTATCCGCGGCTTTTATCGGGCTAGTCGCCGTCGTGCTCGGGGCGCTGGCGCTCGTCATCTACCTCATCCCGGCCATCGTGGCGTTCAAGCGGAAGCACCGGAACAGGGTGCCCATCCTGCTGGTCAACGTCATCCTGGGCTGGCTCTACGGCGTGGCCTGGATAGTGGCCCTGATTTGGGCCTTCACGGACAACACGGAATAGGCGGCCGCCGGGCCGTCCCGGTCCCGGGCGTCGGCCACGGTACGGCATCGGGACCCGTCCCGGGGGCCGGCTCCGGTCCCGGGCGGCGGGGGGAAGGCGCCGCGTCCCCTTCCGTGCCGCGCGTCGACGCTCCCCTCGCCGGCCCTCCCGCCCCCCCTGCGGCTCCGCTCGGCCGCCCCCTCGCCGCGTCGCGGCAGGGGCGCGGACGGCGGGGGCGGCGCCCCGCCCTCCGGGGGCCCCCGCGGGAGGAGGGAGGACCGCCTTTACCACGCAATCTCCGGGGGGCCAGCAGGCCCCGCAACGGGGGACAACCATGCCAGCCGCCTTGAGGCGCCTCGCTACCGCCGCCCTGGCCGCCCTGTGCGGCTTTGCCGGGGCCTTCATCTTCAGCCTCGCCTCCGGCAGGGCCGAGGCCCAGGATCCCGCCCGCCCTCAGGATCCCAGCGCCAGGGCCCTGGTGACGGGGGAGCTGAGGCTGGTGGACGGGTCTGGCCGCACCCGGCTTCTCATGACCCTCGTGCGCGGCAAGCCCAGGCTCTTCATGCTTGACGACGCGGGGGAGTACAGGCTGGAGATGGGCCTGGGCTCCGACGGGGAGCCGCACGTCTGGCTCCGGGACTCCGACGGCGCGAGCAAGGTCCAGCTGGCGCTCTCGGCCCGCGGGCTGCCCTCCCTCACCCTGGCCGACCAGCGCGGGCGCGAGAGGTCGGTGCTCGCCCTCTCGCGGGAGGGGGAGCCCACCTTCCTCATGAGGGACGCCGAGGGCGCCGACAGGGTGGCCGTCTGGCGCGACAAGGGCACCGAAGGCCTGGCGCTGGCCGATGCCAAAGGCCAGCCGATACTGCTCATCAGCGCCAGGGACGGCGAGAGGGCGGAAATACAGAGCTTCTGAGAGAGCGGGCGGCAGGCGTCCCCGAACGGGCGCGGGAGCGGTCGGGAGCGAGGCGGCGGAAGGACGTGTCGCGCCGGGCCCGGGCGCCGCTGGGCCGTGACGGCCTGCGGCACCCGGGGCAGTGGGAGTCCCGGCCGCCGCTGGCGGGGAGCCCCGCCGCCGGCCGTATCGTGGCTTCAGAAGTCAAGACGCCGGGGAATCCGCGTGGGATGCCCCGGCGTGAATGGCGGCTGCCCGGAGGAGGTGTGGCCGGAGGCCCGGCCGGGGGCGGCCGGGAGGCGGAGAGGCGGCCATGCCGGGCCCCCGGCGGCGGTGCGCGCCGCCGGGGGCCCCGTGCCAAGGGTGCCTTCAGGGGCCCCGTGCCACCCCAAGTTGATGCCGTCAGGGGTTCCGGGCGGCCGGAGGGGCCTGGGGAGCCGTCTGGGCGGGAGGCGTCTCCGATGGGGAAGGCTGGGCGGACGGGCCGGCGGGGGCCGCCGGAGACGCGGGGATCGTCTGGGGAGAGGGGGCGGGGGGGGCCGCCGGG
>JAITEZ010000243.1 GCA_031281735.1 Deltaproteobacteria bacterium
CGGCGCGCCGCCGCGGCGACTGCCTCGACCACGTGATCCTCCACGGCCATCCGGGCCTGGGGAAGACCACCCTCGCCGGGATCCTGAGCGCCGAGATGGGCGCGGGCTTCAAGAGCACCTCTGGGCCGGTCATCGTGCGGCCGGGCGACCTCGCGGGTATCCTCACTAGCCTCCAGCCGGGGGACGTGCTGTTCATCGACGAGATCCACCGCCTGCCGCCGGTGGTGGAGGAGTACCTCTACCCGGCCATGGAGGAGTTCCGGCTAGACGTGATGGTGGGGCAGGGCCCCGGCACGCGTTCGGTTCGCCTGGAGCTGCCGCGCTTCACCCTGGTGGGGGCCACCACCAGGGCGGGCCTCCTGACCTCGCCCCTGCGGGACCGCTTCGGCATCCAGCTCCGGCTCGACTACTACGGGGCCGACGAGCTCAAGGACATCGTGATCCGGGCCGCCACCCTCCTGAACGCCCCCCTGACCGGGGACGGGGCCTCGGAGATAGCCCGCCGCAGCCGCGGCACCCCCCGCATCGCGGGCCGGCTCCTGCGGCGTGTGCGGGATTACGCAGAGGTGAAGGGCACGGGGGTCATAGACGCCGACACGGCGGACCGGGCCCTGGGGATCCTGGGCGTTGACCGGCACGGCCTCGACACGCTGGACTTCAGGATCCTCGACACCCTCTGCCGTTCCTACCGAGGCGGGCCCGTGGGCATAGAGGCCCTCGCCACCACTATCGGCGAGGAGGCGGAGACCCTGCTGGTGGTCTACGAGCCCTACCTGGTCCAGGAGGGCTTCATCTCCCGCACCCGCCAGGGTCGCGTGGCCACCCCAAAGGCCTGGCGGCACGTGGGGCAGGAACCACCGGAGAGCCCCGGGCAGGGGTCGGGTCCGTCATAGGCGGGGCGCCCACCGGAACCCCGCCGCTCCCGCCCGGCTTTCCACCCCCGGGCCAGGCTGCGTTCTGGAGCCGCCGGGGCCCTCACCAGGCGGGGAGACCCGGACGGCGCGTAACGCCGGGTTCCGGTTCCACGTTCCGCCGCCGCAGACGGACTCGCCGCCGCCCGGCGGAGACGCGAGAGGTGGGCCTACGCCGCGAACGGGACGCCACGTGGGATCCCCCGCCGCAGGGACGCGGATTCATTCGTACCCGCAGCCCGCCGCGGTTGTCCCCGGCCCGTCCGGCACACGCCGCCGAACGGGCATTTTCGTCTGAATCCACGGCCTGCCCCCCGCAGGATGTCTTCCCCCATGCCAAGGCACCGGCTGGACAGACTCGTTTTAAGTATTATTAGAAATTTATTTAAATTATATTTAATTTATATAATAATATTGTTAATCATGGTATCAAACGACACCAAAAGACCATGCCAGGCGAGAGGGATCGTAAGTAGGATCCACCTTGGCAGGACAAGGTTGTCGCCTCAATGAAGGAATCCAGGGGACAATGGAAAAAAATTATTGCAACAATGCAATTATTCCTGCTGTCAAGACCTTTGACGCTGATTAATTATATTGAAAATTTATAATAATATAATTACTATTTTATTTTAATATTAATTTTATCTATTAAATAGTTATTTTCATGAAACGCCAAGCATCCTTGCAAACGACTTTTCTAGGTGTATAATCCAACAGTCTCACATCCTGATATTCTCCTTTTACAACTCCAGCCTTCCCTTCCCCTCCCTCGAACACCAAGGGATCGTCGCGTGCCCGCACGCCTCCCGCAGGGCGGACGGGATACCCGCGTGCAGTGAGGCCAGATCCCCGGCGCACCGGATCCCTCCCCGATGCGCCCCCGGCTCGGGTGCGGCTTCAGGCGTTGCCCGACACGGGCGCAGGCGGCGGACGGCATGCCTTCCCGACAGTGCTGCCCTGCGCGAGGCGTGTCGGGCGTGATCATTGCGCCCGCCCCGCCCCGGCACCCGGAAGGCGGCGGGAGCCTCCCTCGCCTCGCCGCCCCGGTCCCGCGACATCCGCTAGCGGGGCCGCACGCGAGACCCAGCGAGGAAGCGGGGGCGCTCACCTGCCTGGCCGCGCCATGTCTCGCGGGCGACGGGGCGTTGCACCCCCGCGCGCGCCTCCAGCAACACAAACCAGTACGACAGACTCTTGCAGGCAAGAGATTCGGAAAGGAACAACGCATGCATCTGCCGATAGCAGTCCTCACCCTGCCCGCACTCGGGCTCCTGGCGGCCGCCGCCGGGGCACCAGCGGCCGCAGCGGCCCTCCTGGCCGCGTCCGCCGCGCTCCCGCTCCTCAAGTCACGGAACGCGGGTGCCGACTACTGGGAGATCACACCCGAGCAGTATTTCGAGAAGGGCCTCGCCCACCTGAAGGGCGACAAGGCCCCGCAGGATCTGGAGAAGGCCACCGAGGCCTTCCTGGCGGCGGCCAAGAAAGGGCACGCCGGCGCCCAGAGGGAGATGGGCGTGGCCCACCTGACGGGGCGCGGAGCCGACATCGACAAGTACGAGGCCCTGGCCTGGTTCCAGAAGGCGGCGGAACAGGACGATCCGCGGTCGCTGTACGAGCTAGCGTCCTTCCTGCGGCGCGGCTACGGCGTCCCAGAAGACAAGGCCCAGGCTCTGGCGAACGTCCAGAAAGCGGCCGAGCTGGGATACCCCAAGGCGCAGCTGGAGCTCTCGCGCCTTCTGAAGGAAGGGGGCGAGGGGGTCGAGAAGGACGAGAAGAAGGCCCAGGAGCTCCTGGAGAAGGCCGCGGCCCAGGAGGACGCGGAGGCCATGACCCTGCTAGCGGAGACGCTGGAAGGCGAGGAGGGGAAGGATCTCGAGAGGGCCGGGAAGCTGCGCCGCAGGCTCGACGAGCTCGCGGAGGGCTGACGCCCCGGCGTGCCCCCTCGCGGGGCGCGGGGACTGCGACTGGCAAAGGCGGGGCACCTCCCAAGGGCGCCCCGCCTTTCCTTTTCGCAACCGCGCTGCGGTGGTTCCCGCGCCGCGGCGCATAGGTTCCCGCCGGGGGCTGCGGCGCCGGCCTTTCCCGCCTGGCCGCCGGGTATCCCGCGACGGCCCGCGCGTCCGCAAGGCGCACGGGCCTTGACGTGCCCCGCGCCACCGCAATGCCGCCGCGGCCCTGCGGAACCGCGCGCGCTGC
>JAITEZ010000327.1 GCA_031281735.1 Deltaproteobacteria bacterium
GGGTGGGGGGCGGGGGGGCCGGGGTCCGCATCTGGTCTCCGGTCTTCGTCCGGGGTAGTGGCGTCCGCGCTGAAGTCTAGGGCCCCGGAAAGCGGCGAATCGGAGCGGATGGCGCCTTCTGCGGGAGCGGGGATGACCGCCGGGGTTTCGGCCGCAGCGGCCGGTACGGGAGCCGCCTCGGGTGGCGCGTCGGCGGCGAAGTCAACCGCGCCGGAAAGAGGCGAATCGGAGCGGATGGCGCCTTCTGCGGGAGCGGGGATGACCGCCGGGGTTTCGGGCGAGGGAGCGGCCGGTTCCGGGACAGTCAGGGTGGGCGCTCCAGCGGTGAAGTCCACCGCGCCCTGAAGGGGCGAGCCGGGATCCGTTATGGAGGTGGCCTCTGCAGCTGGGGGCCCGGGCGCAGGGGAGGCGGGTGACGGGGGCTCTCCCGCCGCAGGCGGGGAAGGCGTCCGAGGGGGGGCTGCCCTCAAGGGTATGGCGGCTGCGGACGGATCATGAATGACGCCTCCGTAGCCCTGGGGAGGTGCGGCGGGGGCGGCGGCCAGCCGGGCCCGGCACCGCTCCAGTTCCGTCCGTGCCTGAGCGAGGCTCGCCTGTACGGTGCCGAGGCTCGACTGGGCGGTCTCTAGTGCCGAGCGCGCGGCGGAGAGCTCGGAGACCTGGGAGCCCAGCCGGTCTATCGTCCGCCGGCTCTCGGCGGCCTTGACCCCTGCCTCGCTCAGTTCCCTCTCGGTCTTTTGGGCCTTGTCCCTGGCCTCGGAAATCTGGGACTGCAGGCCGTCTATGTCGCGCCTCGCCTGATCCAGGCGGGCCTGCAACGACAGCGCCTGCTGGGAGGCGGCGTCCCTTTCCGAGGCGGCGCCTGACCACAGGTACGCCAGAATGCCGATAATCGCCAGGGCTGTTGCGACCAGGACGACTTTCAACGCGCTCATAATCACCTGCTTCTCGCGGCATCCCCGCAGGCGGGCGGGGGGACGCCCGTGACCTGAGGGGCGGGGGGGGCGGGGTTCGGGGGACTTCGCTCCCGCCGCTATTCATTGCCGGCCGGAACGGCCGTCGCCTGACGGCCTGATCGGGCGGCGGGCCGTGCGATATATATTTCAACCGAAGGCCGCGAGGATTCCCCCGCCCCAACGCCGCCTTGCCCGCGAAAGCGGGAAGCGTAGGCGGTGGGAGGAATTGCGGTAAATATCTAGTGAGCATGGTAGTATAATTCATATTTAAAATTAAGATATTTTTATTTATATATTATATAATTATATCTATTTATTATATTATAATTAATTATTAATAAATAGTATAATTAAAATTATAATTATAAAAAAAACTTAACTATCTATTTTAAAGTTCTGTTTATTTAAATTGTCAATAAACATGGCTTGACGTTGTTAGAATGGAACCATGATTATGATCATGTTCATGCGTTAGTGACCGGGACACCGAGCACTCGTACTGCCGCTTTGCAGGAAGGGAGCAGGAACGGGGCGGAACAGCGCAGGGAAGCGGCCATGGCCCGCGGCAGGCCGCCCGGAAACTCGGGGATTCCCTCCGCGAGCAGTCGCGGCCGACAGCCAGGACCTGCGATGCGGCGATAACCGGGGATCTGGACATGCACGGCCTCGCCCAGGCATCGGATCTCGTCAAGAGCGCGGGCGGCGGCGGCCGTGGATGCCCGTCCCGATGCCCGGTCACAAGCTGAGGGAACGTGGCAGGAGGCTGGCGGTGATCGGGGGATCCTGCCCGCCGGGCAAGACCTGCCGCCGTCGCGGCCGCGCGGAGGACGCGCCCGGCCCCTCGGGACGGGACCATGTCCGGGGACGGTGCGGGCACGTCCCGGAACGGGACCGGGACGCCGCCTTGAACATCAGGAGGGAAGGGCCCCGTCTGCCGGGCCTCCCTGAAGACGGGAACCGGCGGGATCGGGGCCAGCCCGGATGTGGATCTGGCGGGCAGGGGACGCCTGGAGCGCGTTGCACCACCTCAAACGCGTAAGCGTCAGGTGATGGAAATATATCATAATAAAACATATCATGTGCGTAAAAACAAGGGTTAAATGAGCTAATGAAGCGTAATTGCGTCTTTTTTTTGCTGGTCATGGAGAGAACCGCATGCCGGACGGCGGCAGCGGGGGCGCCGTCACTGGCGTCACCTTCCGCCAGCCACGGGCCGATCCCCGGTCCCCCGGCGGATCCCCGCCCCGGACACTGTCCCGGCCGCCCCTCCCCCGAGGCCTCCGTCTGGACAGCCGTCCCTCCCGCAGTTATCTTGTTACCCTGCAGGCAAGGGCGGGTCACGGCCCCGGGGCCTCCCTCCCCCGCAGGCGGGGGGGCGGCACACGGGCCGCGCCCTCCCGAAAGGATCCCGGAGTGAAGATCGTCCCCGCCCGCCGCATAGGTTACTGCATGGGCGTCAAGCGCGCCATGAACCTCGCCTTCCAGGCCCTCTCCCGGGAGCGCGGCGGCGTCTGGAGCTGCGGGCCCCTCATCCACAACCTGCCCGCCCTGAGGCTCCTGGAATCCAAGGGCCTCGCCCTCTGCGATCCCGGGTGCCCGCCCGGGCCGGGGGAGGCGGTCATCATCCGGGCCCACGGGCTCCCGCCCGAGGCGGAGGCGCGGCTCCGCGCCTCCGGCGCCAAGGTGATAGACGCCACCTGCCCCAAGGTGGCCAGGATCCAGCGCCAGGTGCGGGAAAAGGCCCGGGAGGGCTTCCGCGTGGTCATCTGGGGGACCAGGGGACATCCGGAGGTCGAGGGGCTTCTGGGCTACGCGGGCGGCATGGGGTGTTCCGTCGCGGGGCCGGAGGAGATAGCCTCGCTTCCCGCCGGCTGGGGGAAGGTGTTCTTCGCCGCCCAGACCACCCAGGACCGCTCGGCCTGGGAGGCCGCGGCGTCCTCCGCCGAGGCCCGCTGGCCGGGGCGGGTGGAGTTCCTCTACAGCATCTGCGGCGCCACGGAGGACAGGCAGGAGAGCGTCAGGGAGCTGTGCCGTGAGGTGTCGGCGCTGGTGGTGGTGGGGGGCAGGGACTCCGCCAACACCCGGAGGCTGCACGAGCTGGGGATCGCGAGCGGGATACCCTCCGTGGCCGTCGAGGGCCCCGAGGACATCCCCCCCGGCTTCACGGACGGCCTGGCCTCGGTGGGCGTGGCCTCCGGCGCCTCGACGCCCATCTGGCAGCTGCGGATGGTCTACCAGGCCCTGGAATCGCGGAGCCGGGACTCCGAGAGTTCGCTCTCGTCCTTCCTGGGGAGGCTCCTGCGGGCCCTGGCGCTCTCCTACATCTGGCGGGCAGCGGGGGCCGCCGCCATGGGCTGGGCCGCCGCGGGTGCCTCCGGCTACGCCCCGCCGGGGCTCTTCTTCGCGCTCTTCTTCTATTTCGCGCTCGCGATCCACCTGTTCAACGGCTTCATGGACAGCGGCACCTCGCGTTTCGACGACCCCGACCGCGCCGGCTTCTTCCGCAAGTACGGGGCGCCCCTGGCCGCCGCCATGGCGGGGGGGTTCCTGCTGTCGCTCCAGGCCGCGCGGTCCCTGGGGGGCTGGGTGCTCCTGCTCCTGCTGATCCAGGCGGCGCTGGCGATCCTCTACGTGCTCCCCTACCCCCTGGACTTCTTCAAGGCGCGGGGGCTTTCCGGCGTGAGGGACATCCCCGGCGGCAGGACGCTCTCGAGCGCCGCCGGCAAGACGATACTCCTGAGCTTCCCGCCGCTCCTTGTGGAGCCGCCCCTCGTGCCGCGGGATCCGGAGGGGATGGGGAGGGCCCTGTGCGCGGCGGCCTTCCTCCTCGTCCATTTCTCCGTCAGGAACTTCCTCATGGAACTCAAGGAGGCCCGCGGCGACCGCTCCTTCGGGTCGGGAAGCCTCGCCCTCCTCCTGGGCCGCAGGCGGTCGGCGCGCCTCCTTTCCGCCGTCCTGGCAGCCTGGGCGGCGGCCGTCCCCGCCGCGTGCCTGGCCGGGATCCTGCGTCCCGAGGCGCTGCTCTTCCTCCTTTCGGGCCCGCTGTACAACGCCTTCGCGCTGAGACGCTTCCTGCGGGATCCGGGGCTGGCGGGCTACCAGTTCGACCTCTGGCTGGACGGGCAGTTCTTCCTGGCGGGGATCCTGTCGGTCGCCTGGCACGCCTCGGGCCTGCCTGCCGCTTGAGGCGGGCCTGGCCGGGCGGGGCCCCGCCGGCAGGGGCCGGCCGCGGGCGGCGCACTTCCCGGCGGGGGCCGGGAAAAAGACGGGCCCCCGCCCCCCGGGCGGGGGGGCGGGGGCCTGTTCGAAACCAGGATCAGCCGCTAGGTTCTGGGTCTTGTCAGAATTCGAAGTCGTCGTCGTTGTCCATGGGGAGGGCCTTGGTCTCGGCCTGGCGGGCCGGGGACCTGCGGGCGGGCTGCGGCGGGGCCTGGGTGAGGGCCGGCTTGGGACGCCGCCCGGGCGAGGGCTTGGCCGAGGGGCGGACGCCCTGGGAGTTGCGGCCGTGCACGATGAGGGTGATGTCGTCGACGGCGTTCATGAGGTTGCCGGCCTGGACGGAGAGCTGGCCGGCGGAGCTGGCGGACTCCTCGGCGGAGGCGGCGTTGGACTGGGTCACCTTGTCCATCTGGGCCATGGCGGTGGTGATCTGGTTGATGCCCTGGCTCTGCTCCTTGGAGGCCTCGGCCACCTCCGATACCAGCTGGGCCACCTTGGCGGAGTTGGTGGCCACGTTGTGGAAGTTCTCGGAGGTGGAGTTGACCATCTCGGAGCCGGAGTTGATGTTGGATATGGTGGCGGCGATCAGGTCGGCCGTGTTCTTGGCGGCGTCCGCGCTCCGGATGGCGAGGTTCCTCACCTCGTCCGCCACCACCGCGAAGCCGGCCCCGGCCTCGCCCGCCCTGGCGGCCTCGACCGCGGCGTTCAGGGCAAGTAGGTTGGTCTGGAAGGCTATCTCGTCGATGGTCTTGATGATCTTGCCGATCTCGTTGCCCGACGTGGCTATCTGATCCATGGCCTGGATGACGTTGGCCATGGAGCTCTCGGCGCGGTTGACCGCGTCGTTGGTCTGGGCCATGAGCGAGTTGGCCTCGATGGCGTTGTCGGAGTTCCTCTTGGTCATCGAGGAGAGCTCCTCGAGGGCGGCGGAGGTCTCCTCCAGGCTCGCGGCGTTCTCCGTCGCCCCCTCGGCCAGGGTGTTGGAGGCGGAGGACAGCTCGCCCGAGGCGGTGTCTACCTCCTGCGCCCCCTCCGCCAGGACCGCGATCGTGGCGTTGATGGGGACCGTGATGCTGCGGGTTATCAGGAAACCCAGCAGCATGCTGACGACTATCGCGAGGATGATGCCGCCGATGAGGGTAGCCACGGAGGTGCCCAGGGACGCCGAGGAGGTGTTGGCGAACTCGTTGGCCAGCACGGTGAAGGAGTCGTTCAGATCCCCGAACGTCTTGAGCAGGGCGCCGCGGGTGGCCAGGCGCTTGGGCTTGGACTGGACCTCGGTCTCCATCGTGTTCTCGAGGGACTTGAGGGCCGTGATGCAGTTCTGGCCGGTCTCCATGATGCGCGCCAGCTGATCCTTGTGGGCCTGGGTGGCCGAGTCGTCGTACAGCTTCTTGGCCGTGTCGACCAGCCGCTGGGCCTCCTCCACCGAGGCCTTGAAGCGGGCCGGGTCATGGTAGTAGAGGCCCCGGAGCATGTCGATATAGAAGTAGGAGCTGGAGCCCTCGAGCCCGAAGGCGTCCTGGACGCGGGTGTAGGCGTGCTTGACGGCGTTGGGGTCGAGCGCGGGATCGTTCAGGACCCTCAGGAGCCTCTCCTCCTGGAGCCTGCGGTAGGTCTGGATCTGCTCCTGGAAGGTGGAGAACGAGGCCAGCACCGACGTGCGGCTGTCGATGATCTCCTTGGCGATGCGGGGGAGGTTCGCGGACTCGCTCACGTACTCGGCGTGGAGCTTGTCCGTCTGGGCGAAGAGGTCGCGCACGTTCTGGTTGTCGGCGGCCAGCCCCTGCGCGAAGGCGGTGCGGATCTTCCCCATGTACTCCTCGACCCCCGCCCTGTACGACTCGGCGTCCTTCCACCTGTCATCGGAGTAGTCGTAGGAGTACTCGAGGACGTTGAGGCCCTCCATGAGGGCGTTCATCTGGGCGTACGCGGCGTTGTCGTTTCCCGGCATCACGATGTCGCGCAGGTTGTAGGTCTGCTGCTGCACGCCCCGCACGGAGATCGCGATGAATGCGGCGATGACGAGGAAGACGGCGCAGACCGCGGTGAACCCAGCGATGATCTTGGTCCCTAGTTTCATTTGAAGCACCTCTGACGCTTGCTGGCCTGGAATGCAGCCTCGAGGCCGGGCCCTGCCCTGCGGCCTCCCCGCGGCGGGGCCGCGGGATCTGGATGCGCGGGCGACGTGCCCCTGAGGGCGATCCCCCCGGCGGCCGGCCGGGGGGCGGGTGATGCGTGGTGAGGCTCGAGGAAGTGTCCGGAACTGTCTTTAGCCGCTCAAATCTCTAAGAATTAAACAGAAAGAGGGAAGCGATGTCAAGGAAACGGCGTGTTCCGGAGCGGTTTTCCTCGGCGGGAAACCGTAGCGGGCCTATCCTTCCGGGCGCCCGGGCGGAGGCGCCCTCCCGGCGGGGGTTCCGGGCGGGATCCCAGCGGCGGGGCCCGCCCGGCCCGGCCGGAGGCCGCGGGCGGCGGCGGGGAAGGCTCAGGGGGAGGGCATCCCCGGGCATCCCGCCCGCAGGCCCTCGTCGAATGCCGGCGGCGGGCCGGGAGCGGGGGCGGCCGGGGGATCCCGCGAGCCCACGCCCTCCGGGAGGGCATAGAGTATCTCGAACATCCGGTCCCACATCTTGCCGGTGGCGTACAGCCTGCCCCCCCCGTCGACGGCGAGGCCGTTGAGGACCAGCTCCGGGCTGTGGAGTTCCATCCGGAGCGGCCGCGCCAGGGCCGAGAGATCCAGCCAGAACCTCACCAGCCCCGTCTCCAGGTCGATGGCCGCCACGCGGTCGGTCATGTAGACGTTGGCCAGGACGAGCCCGGTGCGGGGATCGTACTCCAGCTCGTTCAGGGGTCCCGGGGCCTTCCCGGCGTCGCTCACTTCCAGCGGCGGCCCCTTGGGGGCGAAGCCTGCCGGATCGTGGGGGTGGAGCCGGGACGTGCCGTCCGAGCGCCAGAGGGTCTCGCCGTCCCACGCCAGGCCCCAGCCCTGTCCCGGGACGAAGAGGGCCCCGCGGGGGCTCAGATCGGCGCCGAAGCGGAGCACGGCGTTCTCGCGCCAGGTGAGGACGAACACCTCCCCCGCCGCGAGGGCCGCGCCCTCCGCGAAGATCCGCGGGGACAGGCAGAGGCCCGCCTCGGGCTCCAGGCCCCCGCCCGCGCGGCGCCAGACGGTCAGCCGGGATTCGCCGTAGAGGCCCGAGGACTCGTAGAGCAGATCCCCCGCGAAGAAGAGCCCCTGCGTGAAGCGGGGCGGCTTGCGCAGGATCTCGCCCGCCCCGGCGGGGATGACCGGCGCGGGGGCGGCGTCCGGGGCCGCGCCTGCGCGGCGGGCGGATGGCGCGCCGGGCGCCGGGGGCCAGCCAAGGGCGACCCCGGGGGCGGAGAGGAGGAGGCTGGCGAGCGCCGCGACGGCCAGGGCCGGGGCCGGGAGGGGCCTCGCCCGGGCCCCCGCGCGGCGGCGCGGCGCCCACCCCGCGCTCCGGGCGGGCTGCCCGGCGGGAGGCGCGGGGCGGTCAGGGAGTGTCTGGCGTGCTGGCATGCTCCTCGGGGTCACGATTGTGTCGCCGGGCCGCCCCGGGCGGCCCGCGTCGGGTGGGGCGACGGGCGGGGGGCGTCCCGACCGCCGCCCGGATCCTGCGGGGCCGGCCTCAGATGCCGGCCACCTCCTCCTTGCTCTTCCTGGTCACCCGGGTCCTGGCGGCGGCCCGGATCTTGGGGACGAGGATCTTCTTCACAGTTTCGAGTCCGTGGTAGAGGTTCAGGCTCTCCTTGTCGATGACGTCCACGGCGCCTATCTTGTCGGACCGGAGCTCGGCTGCGCTCCCCGACTTGGCGATGGTGCTGCAGATGATGACCGGGAGCGGGTAGTAGACCATGAGCTTCTTGAGGAAGGTGACCCCGTCCATCTTGGGCATGACGATGTCCAGGGTCATGACGTCTGGCCCGAGCTCCAGGAGCATCTCCCGCGCCTCGTAGGCGTCCTTGGCGGCCCCCACCACGCGGATGTCGGCCTCGTCCGACAGGGCCTTGGTCAGGAGGTTCCGGACGATGGACGAGTCGTCCACGACGAGGACCTTGATGCGGGATCCGGCCCGCACGGGGGTGGAGGCGGCGGGGCCGGGGGGGGGCGTAGCGGGCCGGGGGGGCGCGGGGCGCGGGGCGGCGCCCGCGGGGGGCAGCGGGGCGGCGGCGGCGCGGGGGGCGTTCCGGGACGACTCCTCGCGGCTGATGAGCGTCCCGCTCATGGCGCTGCGGTCCATCTGCTCCACCATGAGCTTGTTGTCCCAGTTCTGGTAGTGGAGCTTGAGCCCCAGGGTGCCCCCGGTGTGCTCGCGGATGATGGGGATGTTGTGCTTCCTGAGGATGTCCCGCGCCGTCTCTATGTTGCGCTCGCCTATCTGGACGCCGGAGCCCACCGCGTTTATCACGTTGGCCCCGCCGGAGACGATGGCCTGGAGCCCCGAGAGGGATCCCACGGTGCGCTCCATGAACTGCAGGAGCACGGCGGTGGCGTAGTCCCCGAACTTGCCGCTCCGCTCCTTCTGGGGGCTCGTCGGGAGCATGAAGTGGTTCATGCCGCCGAACTTCAGCTGGGGATGGTAGAGGCAGACCGCCACGCAGGACCCCAGCAGGGTCGAGATGACGTGCGGCTGCTTGCTGATGAAGTACTCCCCGGGTAGGAGGAAGACCTTGCCGATGTCAGCGCTCATAGGGAAACCATTTTTTCCGGAGGGGGCCGGGCGTCGCCGGGTCGGGTGAGGTGGGCCGCCCCGGAGGGCGGCGCCGGGGCGGGGCGGCTTCCGGGGCGGGAGGGGGCCGGGGCGGCTTTCAGTCGAGGCCGAAGGCCAGACGCACCACTCCGTCCGCGGCGAGCACGAGGCCCAGGCCGCCGTCCCCCAGGAGGGCGGAGCCGGCGAGGAAGTTCAGGCGCCGGAACTGCTCGCCCAGCTCCTTGACTACGACCTGCTGCTGGCCCATCACCTCGTCCACCAGGAGGGCGTAGCGGCCGGCGGAGGTCTCCACCATGACGAGCAGCCCGTCGGCCGGGTCGGGGTGATCGGGCTCGAGATCGAAGATCTCGTAGAGCTTGATGAGCGGCGTTATCTGGCCGCGGCGGTTCAGGATGAGGCCCCTGCCCTCCACCGTGGAGAGCTCGTCGGGGTTGGGGCGCAGGCTCTCCAGTATCTCGTCGAGGGAGATGATGAAGTTGGCGTGGCCCACGCGCACGTGGAGGGCCTTGATCACCTGGAGGGTGACCGAGAGCGGGATCTTCAGGGTGATGGTGGTCCCCTGGCCTATCTGGGAGTCGATGTTGATGGTGCCGTTGAGGGACGAGATGTTCGTGCGCACTACGTCCATGCCCACGCCCCGGCCGGAGACGTCGGTTATCTCCTTGGCGGTGGAGAAGCCCGCCCCGAAGATGAGCCCGATGGCCTCCTTGTCGGACAGGGCCTGCGCCTGCGACTCGGTGAGGGAGCCCTTGTCCACCGCCACCTTGCGCATGCGCTCGGGGTCGATGCCCTGGCCGTCGTCCTCCACCGCCAGGTAGAAGAACTCCTTGTCCGCCGACGCGGAGACGCGCAGCAGCCCCTCGGGGGGCTTGGCGGCCGCCTCGCGCCCCTCGGGGGGCTCTATGCCGTGGTCCAGGGAGTTCCGGACGACGTGGACAAGGGGGGCCTCCAGGCTCTCCGCGATGGACTTGTCGAGCTGGACGTCCTGTCCCTCCAGGATCACCCTCACCTTCTTGCCCAGCTGGTGGGAGAGCTCGCGGGACATCATGTTGACCTTCTGGAGGATCCCCTTGATGGGGACCCTGCGGATCTCCATCAGGCTCTCCTGGAGCTCGTCCGAGAGTTCGCGGAAGGCCTGGTTGGCGTTCTTGAAGGCGCGGATGGTGTTGGGGTTGACCTTCTCCTGCTCGATGGTCTTCTGGAGGTAGTTGAAGGTCTCGGCGGTCACGATGAGCTCGCCCACATAGCTCATGAAGCCGTCCACCTTCTCCTCGGAGATGCGCATTGTCTTGCGCTCCTGCTTCTCCTTCGACCTGTCGCCCTCCCTGGGCTCGGCTCCTTCCCTGGCCTCGGCCGCGCCCTCCTCCCCGTGCCCGGTCTCCCCCGGGAGGGCTGCCCCCTCGGCCGGGGCCGGGTAGGAGAGCGTCAGGAGATCCAGGAAGGCCTCGAACTTGCCCTTCACGAGCCCGGCGAGTATCGGGTCGAAGTCGAGGCCGGACTCGAAGACCGCCGTGAAGTCTCCCGAGGCCTCCTCGAAGGCGGGCTTCAGGGCCTCCCAGCCGTTGCCGTTCACCAGGCCCCCGATCTCCCTCATGCTGGCGTCGAAGGCCCCGGGGTCGAAGGAGGGCGCGTTAATGTTGTCAAGGGCCGCGAGGGCGGGGCCGGAGAGATCCGTCCCCTGGTAAGAGACGGACTCGGGGCGCGGGCGCGCTGCCTTGGCGTCCCTGGCCTTCCCGTCTTCCAGGGGCAGGCGGTTCACTATGTCCGTCACGTCCTGGATGAGCCTGTCAGCGTCCGTGCCCTGGTCGAGGGCCTCGGCCAGGAGGCCCTTTATCCTCTGGCAGGCCTCCCTGAAGGCGCCGCCGTCCCCGGCGGCGGGGGCCGCCCCGCCGATGAAGGCCACGAGGTCGTCCTGGAACCTCGCCTCCTCGGGCAGCAGGACGGGCGCCCGGTCGCCGGCGGAGAGCCGGTCGAACATGGACTTCAGGTGGTTGCCCGCCAGGAAGAGGAACTCGATGGCCTTGGGCGAGGCCTCCCGCTTCCCGTGGCGGATCTCGTCCAGCAGGTTCTCCAGCTTGTGGGCGAAGTCCTTGATGTGGTTCAGGCCGAAGAAGGCGGCGGAGCCTTTGAGGGTGTGCGCGGCCCTGAAGACGGGGTTGATGTGCTCCAGGTTGCCCGGATCGGCCTCGAAGGCGGAGAGGCTGGAGGTGAACTCCTCCAGGAGCTCCTTGGACTCGGTGATGAATTCCTGCAGCAGTCCCTCGTCAAGTTCCGATTCCGACATAGGCTCTGTGTTTCCTCGCGGGCGCTGGGGGTTCCGCCCGGCCGTTCCGCGGCCCGCGGCCGGGGCGCGACCGAGGGCCTCGGTGTCCCGTCAGGGGCGCCGGGATTCCCTGCGGCGCCCCCCAGGATCCTCCGGCGGGCGGTGTGGCGTCCGCCTTCCCCCGCGCCACGCCGCCCTGGACGCCGGCCCCGCCCGGGGCGGCGCCCGGCG
>JAITEZ010000348.1 GCA_031281735.1 Deltaproteobacteria bacterium
GGGTGGGGCGGGGGGCCGGGGGGGAGGGGCGCGGGGACGGGGCGCGCGCGGGCGGCGGCCCGGGCCGCCCCGAATGCGGGGGGGGGGGGGGCGGGACGCCCCACTGCTGGCAGCGGACGGAGGGAGCCCCGGATGCGGCAGCCCCGGGTCGCCCAGAGGCCGCAGGCCGCTGACCGCAGCCGTCGGCCGGGGCCGGGCGCCGGGCCTGGACGTGGCGAATCCGGGATTGTAGCATAAGGCTCCCTTCATTTGAAGGTAGCGAAAACAGGTCGGAGCGGGTCAAGAGCCCGAAATCCGGCCGCGGGAATGGCGCCGGGATAATCCGCCCCGGGACGAGCGGGGCGGGCCCCGGAAGCCGGGAAACCTGAAAACCGCCGGCGCCGGCCGGCCAGGCCGGAGCCTGCGGCGACAGGCCGGCGGGGGCCGGCGGGGGCCGGCGCTGAAGCCTGCACCGCCGTCCCGGAGGGAGCCGATGGACTCCGGGCCCCGGCGCATGGCGCCTCCCGGCCGTCCCGCCGCCCTCCCCGGACCCGGCCGGAAGGCGGCGGCGGCCGCCGGCAGGCGCCGGCCTCCCCCCTCCCCCGATCCGGCTCCAATATTGACAAGACGCGCCCTTCAGGGTATAAAAGGCACGGTTTTCCCTGCCCTGCGGTCCGGGGGGCCCGAGAGGCGGCATAGCCAAGTGGCTAAGGCGACGGTCTGCAAAACCGTTATTCGGCGGTTCGAATCCGCCTGCCGCCTCCATAAAATATGCCCGTTCCCCGTCGGCGCCCCATAATCCGACAGCCCATACGCAACCCTATCGAGCGGCTTGAACTCCCGGTTTAAGCCGTTTTGTCTTCCCGGCGCGCCGCCCGCCCTGCCGGGCACCGGGATCCTCCGCCTTCACGGATCTCCTCGCGCGGGGTCCGCGGGAGGGCGGCGGGGAACCGGCGGCCGCCGGACGGGGGAAGCCGCCCCGCGGGGGCCTGTGGGAGCGGTTTGACAACCTCCGCTATCCGTGTGAACATGGCCCCATAGCCCCATGGACACCGGGAAGCCGGCGCGGCCCCGGCCGCCTCCTGGAGGGCATCCGCCCCCGGGGCGGAGGGCCCGCGCCCCGCCTCCGCCGGAGCCCCCCGCCGATACAGGGATCCCGTCCCGCGCGCCTCGGCGGCGGAGGCGCGCTGAGGCATGATACACGCCCGCGCCGGGGCCCCGGGAGCCCTCGGCGGGAACCCCGTCCTGCGTTCCGGGGACGGCTGGCAGGCCTCGCCCGCCCCCCGCGTCCCGCCCGCCGCGCCCGCCCCCGGCCTTTCCGGCCGCGGACTGCCCGGTCCCGTCCCAGGCAGGCGCCGCGGGAGCCCCCTCGCTTCCCGCGCCCCGCCGCTCCCGTACCCGCCCGAACCCGACCCCCGAACCCGACCCCCGAGCCCGACCCCCGAGCCTGCCCCCGGTGCCCGCCACCGGGTACGCCCGAGGCCGCTTCCCGCCCCCTCCCCGCGCCGCCGACCCGGCCGCAGACCCCCGTCCCGATGACCCCAGCGCCGCAGGGCGGGGGCGGGCCGCGCGAGTCCCCCGATGCCCTTCACCAGCCTAGACTTCGCCGTGTTCTTCGGGATAGTCCTCGTCCTCAACTGGCGCCTGAGGGGCGAGACGAGGGTCTACGTCCCCTCGCTCCTGGTCTTCAACCTGGTCTTCTACGGGCTGGGGGCGCCGAAGTTCCTGCCGCTCCTGTTCGCCGTGGCCTTCCTGAACTGGAAGGCGGCGAGCCTCCTCACGGCCGGGGCCTCTCCCGCGAGGCGCAAGCTCACCGTCTGGGCGGACGTGATCCTGAACCTCGGGATACTGGGCTTCTTCAAGTACTTCGACTTCGCCCTCACCACCCTAGAGGATCTGGGGATATCCCTCCACGGGGGGCTATTCAGCCTCCCCGAGATAGTCTACCCGGTGGGGCTCTCGTTCTTCACCTTCCAGGGCCTGAGCCTCGCCATCGACAAGTACCGCGACCCGGCCCTGGAGACGCCGTCCTTCCTGGAGGCCCTGGTCTTCGTCTCCTTCTTCCCGACGGTGCTCTCGGGCCCCATCCAGCGCCTGGAGCCCTTCCTGGCCCAGCTCAGGCGCTCGGTCACCCGGCCCGGCGACTGCGGCCTGGCGGTCACGCTGATACTCACCGGCCTCTTCAAGAAGGTGGCACTCTCCAGCTACCTCTCGGAGCAGGTGGTGCGCGACGTCTTCACCGTGCCGGAACGCTTCTCGTTCGTGGGGGTGCTGGGGGCGGTCTACGGCTACTCCGCCCAGATCTACCTGGACTTCTCCGGCTACTCGGATCTGGCGCTCGGGGTGGGGATGCTCCTGGGCTTCAACGTGGGGGTGAACTTCGAGTCGCCGTACCTGGCCACCAACATCCGCGACTTCTGGCGGCGCTGGCACATCTCGCTCTCCCGCTGGCTCAGGGACTACCTCTACATAACCCTGGGCGGGAGCCGCAAGGGCTCGACCTCCCTGAACCTCATAGTGACCCAGACCCTGGGCGGCCTCTGGCACGGGGCGCACCTGCGCTACCTGGTCTGGGGCCTCGCCCACGGGATACTGCTCGCCGTGACCCACGTCTTCCTCTCCGTCAGGAGGCGCCGGCAGGAGGCCATGGACGCCATCGGCTTCAAGCCCTGGCAGCGCCCCAGGCCCCGCTGCCCGAGGCTCAAGGCGTTCCTGGGCTTCCTGTTCACCTTCCACTTCGTGACGCTCCTGTGGATACTCTTCCGCGCCGAGACCATGCCCCGGGCCTGGGAGATAGCGAGCGCCCTGGCCGATCCCCTGCGCCCCGGGGAGGGGGCGCCCGCCCTGGCCTTCGTAATCCTCGCCCTGACCCTCCTGGGCCAGCGGGTCGGGGGCGCGGTGATGGACCTCATGACCGCCCTGCAGAACCGGCTGAGCCTCCCCCTGCTATCGCTCTGGTGCGCGTTCTGGGTTATAATAATCATGAGGATGGGGCCCGACGGCATCCTCCCCTTCATATATTTCCAGTATTGATTCCGGCACCAGGGCCCTCGCCCCGGCTCGGGGCCTCCGGCCTCGCCCCCGGCCGGGCCGCCGCAACTCGGGAGACCCATGACCCCCGCCCGGATCCTCGCGCCGCTCGCCCTGCTCCCCCTCCTCTTCCTCCCCTCCTGCACGCTTGACTCCCAGGAGTACGAGAACCTCAAGGGCCTGCGGGACGAGTACCGCGCCCAGATAGCCGACCTCCGTCAGGCCAACGAGACCATAAACCGCAACATACTCGCCACCTACCTGGAGCTGGAGTCCCTCAAGGCCCGGCTCGCGGAGGAGGAGCAGGCCAGACTCAGGAGCGCACCGCAGCAATAGGGGCTCCCGGCCGCGCCTCCCCCGGCCGCGCGGCACGGGACGCCCCCGGCCCGCCAGCCGCCGGGGGGAGGGCCGGGCCGCCGCCGCACCGCATCCCCGCCCGGCCCTCCGGCCCTGAACGGCGCCGGCGGCTTTCCCGCGGCCGCCTCCTTCGCGTCCCGATCCCGCCCCGCCGGGATGCATCCGACCGGCCCGGCAGACCGCGGACGGCCGCAGGGCGGAGCGGCGGCCGCATCCCCAGGAAACGCCCTGTGATACCGAACGGCAAGCGTCTCCATGCCTGACAGCAGGCGTTCCCGTGCGGGATGACAATTGTCTTTGCGTTCCGATGACAGGCTTTTCCGTACCGGACGGCAACCCTTATCCCTGCAGAGCAGCCACCCCTTTCGTGCAGGACAGCCGCTCCTTCCATCCTGACGCATGAACACGCCATATCGTCTGTACAATATTCTCCTTTATACACAGGCATCCTTGCCTGCACCATCCCGGATGAAGAAACCCCCTCGGGACGGTGACACACAAGACCTCTGACTATCACCGGCTGCCGCTCGCAACGCCCGACCCGGGCTGCCCGCCGTCTCCATCCCCCGCACCCGTCAGCACAGCACCGCGCGGGACACGTCCCCGGGCGTCCGGCCCCCCGGACGCCCTTTTTTCGCCAGGGAGCCCCCCATGCCTTCCTTCCGTCGGCGCCGCGGCGCCCCCGTCCCGGTCCCGGCCCTGATCCTGACCCCTGTCCTGGCCATTCTCCTGACCGCCTCCTGCGGAGGGGATGACGGGGCAGGGCTACCCGCCCCCGCCGCGGGATCCCCGCCGGCCTCCGGGAGCGCCGCCACGGAAGGCGCGGGGGACGCAGACGGCCGGGGCGGCGCGCCGCCCTCCGGAGAGGCAGGCCCCGCCGCCTCCGCGGAGAATTCCGCGACCCCCG
>JAITEZ010000357.1 GCA_031281735.1 Deltaproteobacteria bacterium
TAACTGTTTGTAAATAATTTTACAAAGAAGCAGTTTGCAGGATGTTCGCGTTCAGCGGCAAGAGACTTCCAGCGCTACCGCGTGACGGATCCCGGCGGGCGGATGCGGCCGGGTGCCGCCGCAGGAGCGCGGAACCCGGCCGCCGCGCCCGTGATCCGCCTGGGAGGCGCTTGGGAGGCGCTGCTGATGCGGGGCATCTTGGCCTGCCCGTGCCGCGCCGCCCCCGTGTCCGGCAGGGGCAATGCCCGCTTGCCCTCCCGGCCCCGCGCGGAGCGGATCCGCAGGCAGGGAAAGGGACGGGGAAGGCGGCGGGGATGCGGGGCCGCCGCCGGGGCGGCGGGAACACGGGGCGAGTCGCGCATGGTGCGCCCTCCCCCTCAGGTTAGGGGCGTGAGCCGGACACCTTCCGTCCCGGCCAGCGGGGGCTGGGCGATCCGGGCTCCAGCCGTCCCGCCGCCGTGTCCTGTGCGGCCTTCGCGAAGGGGCCGAACCGGCGGGCGGCCGATGCCGGCGGGGGAGGCATCGCCGGCCCCCCCCTTGACCCGGCGGGGGATGAGGGGGCGCCCCTGGACGTGACTGTCCGGGAAACCCGGCGGGATCCCGCAGCGGACGGCAGCGCGGGCCTTCCCTGCTCCGCGCGCCCCCTCAGCCCGTCCGGAACCGCCGGCTTGACGGGCCGGTACACCGGCCGGGGCGGGCTCCCGGTTCCGCAAGCCGCGGCGAGCGGCCCGCGAGGCGGGGAAAGCGCGGGCCGGGATCCTGAGGCCGGAAGCGGTGAGCCCGGGCGGGGAGACGCGGTTGGCGGGGAGGCGCGGTTGGCGGGGCCGGGGCCGGGGACGGCCCGCAGGCGCCGCGGGGCGTGGCCGCGCCCGGTGCTGGCATGGGGATCTGCCGCTACTGCTGCTGCGGCTGCGCCGGCGGCTGCGGGTCGCCGATGATGTTGAAAGGCTTCTGGATCTCCACGGACTTGGAGGGGTTGAAGTCATCGATGATGGTGACCGAGAGAGTGTAGGAGCCGGCGGGGAACTGGCTCAGGTTGATGGTGAGGGCGAGCATCTTCTCGGTGGTGAACGTCCGGTAGCCGCCATGGGTGTAGGGGCCGATGTCGTTCTGGCCTCCCATGGAGTTCCCCTCCTGGTCGAGGATCTTGAAGGACCAGCGGAGGGAGTTAGTGTAGGTGCCGTTGGGCTCCCTGCGCATGGTGTAGCCGAACGGCTCGCAGTAGAGGATGATGAGCTCGCCCGACATGAAGTTCTCGTCCGGCTTGGGCTGATAGATGCCGAAGAACTCCGGCTCCTCCAGGATGAAGGCCGCGTTCCGGATGCCCATCTCGCCCATCAGGTTCCAGACGGACTCCATGGCGTCCCAGATGGACAGCATGGCCGTCACGTTGTCGCCGATGGCGTGGGCGGCTTCAGCCCGGTCAAGGCTGGTCAGGGCGTTGCCCTGGCCCTCCGGCTGGGGATTCGCCTGCAGCGGCGCCCCCGGCTGGTACTGGGCCAGCGCGGCCGGGGCCGCGAGGGCAAGGGCGAAGGCGAGGACGGCCAGGAGCGGTGCGAGGGGGGCCGGGGCCCCGCGGTCGCGGGAGGGTGTCCGTAGCGGCGTGGTCTTAGGCATGCTGCCTCCGGGATGGGGTTTCAGGGGAGGGAGGTGGAGGGGTGGGTGCGGACTGGCGGCAGTCCGCATGGCGCCGCCGGACTGCGGTGTCCGGCAGGGGGGCTGTGGCTTGCCGCCGCGCCGGGCCCAGGAACCCCGCCGGGCCCAGGAACCCCGCCGGGCGAGAGGCGGCCAGCGGGCCGCCCGGGAAGGCCGCCCCGCTAGCCCGCGGCTTCCGGCAGGCCCCGCGGGCCAGCCTGCCTGCGGGGACGCGCGGCCGCCGTAGCCTCTGCCGGCGTCCCCGCGGCCGCCGCTACTGCTGCTGCTGCTGGTGGAACAGGACCTGGCCGGTGTCGATGTCGTATACGGCATCGATGATCTGGATCCTCCCCGCCTCCAGCGCCTCCTTGATGACAGGGCTCAGCTCGGGGAGCTGCTCGCTGAAGCGTCTGGCCGAGAGGAAGACGGCCGCCTTGATCTTGTCGTCGGGCACGGATTGCACGGCCTGGGAGATGGGGTCGAGCTTGTGGAGGAGCTCGCCCAGGTTGCCCGGCTCATTGGCGCCCTGGACGGCCGCGGTCACCGCGCCGCATTTGGTGTGGGCCAGCACCACCACCAGGGGGACGCCCAGGTGGGCAACAGCGTACTCGATGCTCCCCAGCTGGTCAACGCCGGGGACCGAGCCGGCGGCGCGGATGGAGAAGATGTCCCCGAAGCCCAGATCGAAGACGTCCTCCACCGGGGCCCGGGAGTCGGAGCAGGAGAGGATGGCGGCCAGGGGGGTCTGGCCCTCGGCGGCCAGCTCCTGGCGCAGGGTCCGGCTGGCGTGGGGGTCGCGGCAGGAGACGCCCCCCCCCACGAAACGCGCGTTGCCGTCCTTGAGGGCGATGAGCGCGGAGCTCGGCGTCCAGGGATTGCCGCCGTGGGCGGGGGCGGGGTGCCCCGCCGCGTCGGCAACGGCCGGGGCATGGCCTGGCGCGGCGGCCGGGGCATGGGCTGGCGCGGCCGGGGTTGCCACGGCCGCGGGCTCCTCCGACCGCGACCCGTCCTCCCCGGCCGCCGGCTCCTCCGGCCGCGACCCGTCCTCCCCGGCCGCCGGCGGCGTGTCCACGCTGAAGTCCACCGCGCCGGTCAGCGGGGAGTCCGTCCTGGTGACGGTGGAATCCTGGGAGTCCGCGGCGGGGGCGTCGTCCGCCGCGGCGGGGGCGGAGGCCATCACCGAGACAGCGGCGAGCAGGAGGGCCGCCGCCAGCGAGGCGCGGGCCCAGGGGGAGAGCATGCAGAGGAAGAGCGGGAGTAATGCGAAGCGGTTCCGATTCATAGAAATCCCTCAGGAAACCCGCCGGCCGATGCCGGGGGTGTAATCTGGCTGCGGGCGCCCGCTCGGCCCGGGACAGCACCCCGCAACCCTCCCCCACCTTATGAAGGAAAGCGCACGAAGGCTGGACGAGACGCTCTTCAGGCCTCCCGCGGCCTTTCGGCCGCCGGCTCCGGTGCCGAGCCCCGGCCGTGCGGGGGCACGGGCGGCGGCGGGGGAGCGCCGCGTCTTCCGCGCCCGTCCGGGGGAAGCGCCGGCAGTGCGGGCGGGAACGCCCCGCCTGTCCGGCCAGGGAGGGGACAAAGAACTCGCGAGCGGAGGATCCGCATCGCTTTTCAATACCCTGACAGTATACCAGAGGGCCGCGCTTCCCGCTAACAGCAGGGTCGCTTCCCCGCGGCGGAGCGGGGCGCGGGCGCCGGGCGCCCTCAGCCGTCGCCCTGTCCCAGGAGCCTCCGGGAGAGTGCCAGCGCCTGGGGGGAGGGCACGGAGCCGTCCAGCATCCTCGCCACCTCCCGGAGCCTCTGCCCGGGGTCGAGCTCGCTTATCACGGTGAGCGTCCTGCCCCCCTCGGGGCTCTTCTCGGCGAGGAAGTGCTTGCCGGGGATGGCGGCCATGAGGGGCTGGTGGGTTATGACGAACACCTGCTGGCGGGCCGAGAGCTCGGCCATCTTGGCGGCCACCTTGCCGGCGGTGTCGCCGGAGAGGCCGGAGTCTATCTCGTCGAAGACGAGGCTCTGATCCGAGTGGGGTTCCTGAGCGGTCTTCAGGGCCAGCATCACCCGGGACAGCTCGCCGCCGGAGGCGATGCGGGAGAGCGGCTTGAAGCCCTCGCCCGGGTTGGGGCAGAAGAGGAAGGCGGCCTGGTCGGCCCCCTTGGGCCCGGCCGAGGCGCCCATCTGGGCCTCCTCGGGGGCCGCGAGCTCGATCCTCAGCTCCACCTTGGGGAAGCCCAGGGACCCCAGGGTGGCGGTGAGCTCGCGGGAGAGTTCCCCAGCCGCCTTGAGCCGCGCCGCGTGGAGCCCGGCGGCCCCCTCCCCGGCGGCCCGCTCGGCCTCCCTCGCCCTCTTGGCGTACGTCTGGCGGTCGAGGCCCAGGGACTCCAGCCGGCCCTTCTCGCCCTTCAGCCACTCGAGCCTCTTCAGCACGTCGTCCAGGGTCGGGCCGTACTTGCGCTTGAGGCGGGAGAGGGCCGAGAGCCGCGTGTCCGCCTCATCCAGGCCCTCCCCGGCCTTGCCAAGGGACCGGAAGGAGTCCTTGACCGTCCGGGCCGCGTCCCCCAGGGCGCCCGAGCCCTCCCGGGCGGCCTCCGCGGACGGGGCCAGGGAGGCGTCCAGGGCGGCCGCCTTGTCCAGGAGCCCGGCGACGCGGTCCAGGCGGCTCAGGATCCCGTCGTCCCCGTAGAAGTGGCGCACGGCCTCCTCGAGCAGCCCCGCGAGCCTCGCCCCCTCCTTGGCGCGGGCCTTCAGGGACAGGAGCTCGTCGTCCTCGCCGGGGCGGGGGTTCACTCGCCTGATCTCGCCCAGCTGGAACTCGTGGAAGTCCCTGCGGGCCTCGATCTCGCGCATCTCCCGCTCCGTCTCGGCGAGCTTCTGGCGGGCGGCCTCCCGGGCCCGGTGGAGCTCGGCCATCTCCTTGAGGAGCCGCCCGTGCCCGCCGAAGCCGTCCAGGAAGTCTAGCTGGCGGGCGGGGTTCAGGAGGCTCTGCTGGTCGTGCTGCCCGGAGAGCGCCAGGAGCTCCTCCCCCCACTGGGAGAGCTGGGCCAGGGTGATGAGGCTCCCGTTCACCCAGGCGCGCGATCTGCCGCCGGGCAGGACCTTGCGCCTGATGAGCACCTCGTCCGCGGGGGGGAGGCCCTGCTCTGCGAAGAGGCCCTCGAAGGCCCCGGGCCGCGAGAGGGTGAAGAGCGCCTCCACGACGAGCTCCTCGGCGCCCGCCCGCACCATGTCGGCGGAGGCCCTGCCTCCGCGCAGGAGCCCCAGGGCCCCGGCCAGTATGCTCTTGCCGGCCCCGGTCTCCCCGGTCAGGATGTTGGCGCCGTGCCCGAAGGAGAGCGAGAGGCCCTCGATCAGGGCTAGGTTTCTTACCTGGAGTTCGGCTAGCATCCTGCTCTTCACCGGGCTGTTCTGGAGGGGGAGGGAGAGACGGGCGCCTGCCAGTCGCGGCGCCTGGAGGCGTCCCGGCTGGCGGCGCCCGCCGGCGGCTGATCCGGCCGCCGGACGGCCCGGATCCCCCCGGCGTCCGCCGCCGGGGCTTCCGGTCGCGGACTCGTCCCGTGCCCGGTATTTCCCTGCGCCGGGAAGGCCGGGACAGGGACGCGGGGAGGTCGGCGCGGCCCGGGACGGCGGTCGGGGGGGCGGCTGCGGGCGCTTCCGGGCGGCCGGCCCAGGGAGGAGGTACCCCGTCTCAGTCGGCGGAGGTGACCCTCAGCACCTCCTGGATGGTGGTCAGCCCCGCGAGCATGAGATCCAGGGCGTTCTCGCGGAGGGTGGTCATGCCCTCGCTGCGGGCCAGGGCCTTGAGGGAGAGGGCGTTGTGGTCGCCCTGGAGGATCATCTCCTTCATGGAGTCGGAGAAGGGCATCACCTCAACAGTGGCGAGGCGGCCCTTGTAGCCGGTGTTGCGGCAGGCCTCGCATCCCCGGCCGTGCTTGAGGGTCAGGTCCCCCTGCGTGATGAAGCCCAGATCGAGGGCCATGCGGGCGGTGAGCACGAACTCGTCTATGCAGTTGGGGCAGATGCGGCGCACGAGACGCTGGGCCATGATGCCCACCACGGTGGAGGAGACCAGGAAGGGCTCGAGCCCCAGCTCCACCAGGCGGATCACGGCCGATGGGGCGTCGTTCGTGTGGAGGGTGGAGAGGACGAGGTGGCCGGTGAGCGCCGCCTGGACGGCGTTCTCCGCCGTCTCCTTGTCGCGCATCTCGCCCACCATGATGATGTCGGGGTCCTGGCGCAGGATCGTGCGGATGATGCTCCCGAAGGTGATGCCCACCTTGGGCTGGACGGCTATCTGGTTGAACTGCTCGTGGATCATCTCGATGGGATCCTCGACGGTCGTGACGTTCACCTCGGGGGTGGCTATCTGGCGGAGGGACGAGTAGAGGGTGGTGGTCTTCCCGCTTCCCGTGGGGCCGGTCACCAGGATTATCCCGTGCGGGTGCTGGGTGAACTCCAGCCACTTGGAGTAGTCCTCGTTGTTGTGGAACATGGTCTGGAGATCGAGGAAGAGCGCCTCCGGGTCCAGGATGCGCATGACCACCTTCTCGCCGAAGGCGACCGGTACGGTCGAGACGCGCACCTCCGCCTCGGAGTCCCGGTGGGCTATCTTGATGCGTCCGTCCTGGGGGCGGCGGCGCTCCGCTATGTCGAGCCGGGAGATGGTCTTGATGCGCGAGACGATGGCCGGGTGGATGACCGCCGGGAGCCTGTACATCTCGTGGAGCACCCCGTCGAACCGCATGCGCACCAGCAGGTGCTCCCGCTTTGGCTCGAGGTGGATGTCCGATACGTGCCCGTCGAAGGCCTCGGCGAACAGCAGGTCGATGAGGTTCTTGATGTGCTGGTCGTCGTCGGTTATCTCCGAGGCGCTCTTGAGCTTGACGTACTGCTCGAGGTTCGAGACGTCGAGCCCCAGGCGGGATCCCCCGGTGTAGAGCCCCGTCGCGCCCCGGACGGTGGAGCCGAAGGCGTAGATGTCCCCGATGAGCTTCTTGAGGTTCGACTGGCTCACGATGACGGGGACGGCGGGGTGGCTCGAGACCCGGCGCACGTCGTCCAGGACGTTCTGGCAGAAGGGGTGCCGCACCCCCACCTGGAGGTTCTGTCCCTCGTAGCCCAGGGGGAGGATGAGGTGCCTCTGGGCGAAGGACTGCGGGAGCAGGGTCGTGATGAATTCTATGTTGAGCTCCCTCTGCTCCACCCGGCGGTAGGGCAGGCCGCTCTGCTTGGCCATCAGGTGGGCCAGCACCTCGTCGTCCACGGTACGCTTGCCGTTCTGGGAGCCCACGAGGGGGAGGTTGAGGCTGATGAGGAAGTCCAGGGGATCGGCCGCCGCGGGATCCGGGACCGGGCCGCCGGCGGACCCGCCCTTGTTCCGGGAGCGCTTGGACGCGGCCTCCAGGGACATCTGGTAGTCGGTGGTGATGCTCGCGGCCTGCTTCTGTCCCAGAAGCCCCACGGACAGCAGCAGGTTAAGCAGGTACTCCAGCGTGAATTTGCCGGGAGGCTGGCTCATGTCCGGGAAGATCCCTCCGGTGGCTGCCCTGCGGCCTTTGCGGGGAGGCCCGGAGGGGTCTCCCCGGAAGGGCCGGGGGAGGGCGGCGGAAAGGTTGTGTCTGCCGGGTTGGGCGGTGACGGGTGATGCAGGGGCCAGCGGGCGGCGGCGGCCTCCGGGGCAGGGCAGGCTCCGGCCCGCGGGGCGTCCGAGCGGGCCGGCTTCTGGGCCGCCGGCAGCGGGGGGGCGGGGCCTAGATGGGCCGGGTCAGGGGCACGGGGCCGTGCGGGAGTCGTCCGGGGGAGGAGCCGGGCCGGGACGGGCTGAGGGCCGGGCGGGGGCATGGCGGAAGGGAAGGCGATCTGCAGATTATAGCATATCTTGTGCCGGGAGGGGAGCGTACGGGAAGAGGCCGAAGGCTGAAGAGGAAGCTGAAGCGGAAAGGCTGAAGCGGAAAGGCTGAAGAGGGAGGCTGAAGAGGGGGGAGAGGGGAAAGTGCCGGGGACTGTCCCGTATGTGCCGGTTGACAGGCGGCCTGTCCTGGCGCGCCGGGGAGGGACGCGGAA
>JAITEZ010000032.1 GCA_031281735.1 Deltaproteobacteria bacterium
GACGAAGGCGATTCCCCCGTGTCCCAGCAACTCGGCGATGGTCACGAAATATAGTCGCAATGCCCGCTCATCAAGTATTTGGCCTGCAGTTGCGAACCTTTTGGTTAAGATATCCGTTACTTGCCTTACTGGGAGGATTATATCGAGTTTTCCTATCATTGGATAAGTATAGATGACGAGAGACCTAAAGTCAACTTGTTTATTGATAAATAATGCTAAAATATATATGATTTAAGAACGAAAGAGTTGATTAAAAACAAACAGTTATTTCCTAGTGGGCCCTAAGTGGCGTGATTCATGCCGATTATGATTGGCGTTGACGGGAGTGGAGGGAAAGGCCAATTGATATTTGTCAAACCTTAACCGTTGTCAGCAGAAAAACTTGATATGCTCAGGAGGGTAGCGTCTTTATGGTCAACATGCGCCTGCGCTGCCCTCATTGCCTACGGAAAACCGGGTTCGTCTATCAAGGCAGCACCATAATAAGGAAAGGCAAAAACCACGTAAGCTTCGGCATGGAATTCGGCGTCACCAATCCAGGAGATATTGTCAGACGCGATGTTATCAACACTTCCTGGACATGCGGCTATTGCAGAAAAGGCGTGGTGGTAACCGGAAAAGCCAGGAAACGCACCATGGACGGCCTTGACCCGATGACGATATCAATCTGAAAGATATCCTGAGGGACATCAATGTTTATCCGCCTTTATCCAAGCACGGAACCGCCGAGGTACGTGCCTCCCAGAACGGGGAGGATCTACATGCGGGCGATGCGGAACTATTTGCAGAGCGACACGCTGGAGCCCTGTGTATCGTCTTTACAGAAAGGTTATAGAGTCGGCCTTGGAAGTGAAACCTGGAAAGAGAATACTTAATTTACACGACAGCATTATACAGTATTATATAATCATTTTAAAACAAGGTAATTTCCGCTGAGGTATATGAACGGGATCTTGAAAGGAAGTTTATCGGGAATGCCGGGACGCATGGGCGGTCGGCGGACGGGCGGGCATGGTGCCTGCTTGGGGGAGAGCCAGGCCGGACAGTCACCGTCCCAGCCTGCCGAGCCGGTCAGGAACCCGCATGCCACGGATTAGCAGACGCGTGAGGGGGGGCCACTCGGCGCGCCGGCCCGAGTCCGGCCGGCGTCTCACGGGTGTTTGTGCAAGGCTGCTGCCTGCGGGGCGGCAGGACGGGTTCCGCCCCGTTTTCCGGCCCTGACGGCCGCGGGAGACGCAAAGCCTTCCGGGATGCCGACAGACACTTCCGCTGCCGGGGGCCGCCGGGGAAAGCACGGGGGCCCGGCCCGGACGGCCGGGCGCGAACCGCCGATCCGCCAGGGGCTGACGGCGGGCCGGGGGCTCGAGGAACGTCACCCTTGCCGGACAGCACCGCCTCGCCGGCGGCCGACTCTGACACCCCTCCCAGCCCGCGCACCCGGGGGGACGGATGGGCCGGATCAGCGGGGAAGGCCCCCCTTCCCTCCCGGCCGCCCTTCCCGCTCGGCCACAGTCCGTCCCTTCCCGCCGCCACCTCCCGCAACCCTTCCGCCGCCCCTCCCGCCCCCCGGCCTCCAGAAAGTGCTGGACAACCAGGCCCGGATATGATAGATAGGATCTTTTTTGTAGCGCCCCGCCGGATCATCCGCCACCTCCCGCCAGGATCCTCCGGATCCCCCCGCCGGGGCTTCCGACATCCCGCAGAGGCCCGCTTGACTGCAGGCGGGCCTCCCCGGCGCTGACCGCCCGCTATGGGCAGCCTCTTCCCGGAAAACCCTCGGCCCCCGCCGCAGGACGCCTCCGGGCACGGGCCCGGGCAAGCCGCCAGGAACCGGAGGGCACTACGGCGATATGGCAGGACACCTCCTTATAATCGATTACGGCTCCCAGTTCACCCAGCTCATCGCCCGCAAGACGCGGGCCCTGGGCTACTACGCTGAGATCCTACCCGCGGGCATCCCGGTGGGGGAGGCCCTGGCCCAGAGACCCGGGGCACTCATTCTTTCGGGCGGGCCCGCCAGCGTGGACGAGCCGGGGGCTCCCGGGCTCGATCCCGAACTCCTGGAGGCCGGGATCCCGATGCTCGGAATCTGCTACGGCATGCAACTCTTGGCCAGGGCCCTGGGAGGCAGGCTCACCCGCGAAGCCCACGGGGAATACGGCCCCGCCGAGCTGGAACCCACGGCCCCCTCGCCCCTCTGGCGGCCCCTGAACGGCTCGGAGCGGCTCCGGGTCTGGATGTCCCATGGGGACAGGGTGGAGGAGGCGCCCCCCGGTTTCCGGATAACCGGGAGAACCCAGGATCTGCCGGTGGCCGCCATGGAGGACTGGGAGCGCCGGATATTCTGCCTCCAGTTCCACACCGAGGTCCACCACACGGAGAAGGGCTCGGAACTCCTGCAGGCCTTCCTCTCCGAGGCGGGGCTAGAGAACGGCTGGCGGATGTCCTCCTTCGCCCGTGACGCGGTGGAGGAGATAAAGCGGACCGTGGGCCCCGACGGCCACGTCCTCTGCGGGCTCTCCGGCGGCGTCGACTCCACCGTGGCCGCGGCCCTGCTCGCCAGGGCGGTGGGCCCGCGGCTCCACTGCGTTTTCGTCGACAACGGCCTCCTGCGCCAGGACGAGGCCTCCGAGGTGGTCGAGGGCTTCCGGCTCTGCTACCCGGACTTGAGGCTCACCGTGGCCGATGCCGGCGCGGAGTTCCTGTCGCGCCTGCAAGGGGTCGCTGATCCGGAGGAGAAGCGGCGCATCATCGGCCACACGTTCATAGAGGTCTTCAGCCGCGAGGCCAGGAAGATCGGCCAGGCCGACTTCCTGGCCCAGGGCACCCTCTACCCGGACGTCATCGAGTCCGTCTCCCCCCAGGGGCCGTCCGCCCTCATCAAGAGCCACCACAACGTGGGCGGGCTGCCCAAGGAGCTGGGCTTCACGCTCATCGAGCCCCTGAAGTACCTCTTCAAGGACGAGGTCAGGGAGCTGGGGGCCGAGCTCGGGGTCCCGGAGTGCCTCCTCTGGAGGCACCCCTTCCCGGGCCCCGGGCTGGCCATCCGCATCATAGGGCCCGTGGACCGGGAGTCGCTCTCCCTTCTGCGGAAGGCGGACGCCATCGTGCGCGAGGAGCTCAGGGCCTCCGGGCTCGACCGGGTGGTCTGGCAGGCCTTCGCTGTGCTCCTCCCCGTCAGGAGCGTGGGCGTGATGGGGGACGGCAGGAGCTACGGCCAGGTAGTGGCCGTGCGTGCCGTCACGAGCGTCGACGCCATGACCGCAGACTGGGCACGCCTGCCGGACGATCTGCTCGCCCGCTTCTCCTCGCGCATCATCAACGAGGTGCCGGGCGTCAACCGCGTGCTCTACGACATCTCATCCAAGCCGCCGAGCACCATCGAATGGGAATAGCGGTCCGCGCGGGCAGGGCGCCCTCGGGCGCGGGGGCGGGTTGAGGCTGGGAGGGCGCGCGTGACGGGGGCACCGAAGCCAGGCGGGCGCCCGGGCGCGGCGGGGAGGGGGGACGGGAGCCCAGAGCCGAGAAAGCACACAGGAGCCGAGTCCCCGACCCGGCGGACGGGGGGGGCCGGGCCGAATGCACCGCCCAGCGGGGGCGAGGAGGGTGAAATGAGTCAGCCCGGAAAAGACAGGGACGCGAAGGTGCAGCCGGCGGCCGGCTGGCGCAGCATCCACGAGAGCCCGGATCACTCGAAGAACATCCGTTCCGAGAACATCTCCTACCTCAAGAACGCCGAGCGCCACGACCTAAAGTTCATCTTCATCACTGGCGGCGTCATCTCGTCCCTGGGCAAGGGCGTGGCCGGGGCCTCGCTGGGGGCGCTCCTGAAGGGCATGGGATACGCCGTCTCCATGCAGAAGCTCGACCCCTACCTCAACACCGACGCCGGGACCATGAACCCTCTCCAGCACGGCGAGGTCTACGTTACCGACGACGGCGCCGAGACCGACATGGATCTCGGCCACTACGAGCGCCTCCTCGACACACATCTCCCGGTTAACTCCTGCTTCACCTCCGGCTTCATCTACAGCAGGGTGATCGAGACGGAGCGCCAGGGCAGCGCGGGGGAATACCGCGGAAAGACGATACAGATCGTCCCCCACGTGACGGACATGATCAAGCACGTGATCCTCAGGCAGACCATTAGCGGCGCCAAGGTCATCATGGTGGAGATAGGCGGCACCGTGGGTGACATAGAGGGGCTCCCCTTCTGCGAGGCGGTCCACGAGCTAAGGAACGAGCTCCCCCCCCGCAACACCCTCTCCATACACCTCACATACCTACCCTACCTCCGGATCTCGGGCGAGACCAAGACCAAGCCCACCCAGCACTCCGTCAAGGAGCTCCGCGCAGTGGGCCTCCGGCCTGACATAATAATCTGCCGGAGCGACGAAGACGTCACCGAGGACACCCGCTACAAGATAGCCAAGACCTGCGGCGTGGCCTTCGACAGCATCTTCGTCTCGAAGAACCTCGACTACGTGTACATGCTGCCCGAGCACTTCAAGGAGCAGAGGCTGGTCGAGAAGGTCTGCGAGCTGCTCAGCCTCGAGGCCAAACCCTTCGATATCGGGCCGATGATCCGCTTCACCTCGAATCTCGCCGCCCTGAAGAAGGAGGTCAGGATAGCGGTCGTCGGCAAGTATGTGGACCAGGAATCACCCAAGGACCGGCAGGAGGGCGTGAAGAAGAAGCCCATCACCTACTACGAGTCCTACAAGAGCGTGATCGAGGCCCTGAGCCACGCCGGCGTCAGGCACGGCAGGCGGGTTGACATCTGTCCCCTGGAGGCGGACGACTTCAAGTTCCTGGACATCGCCGAGGAGCTCTCCTCCTGTGACGGCATACTGGTGCCGGGGGGGTTCGGCGACCGGGGGTACGAGCAGATGCTCGCGGTGATCCGCTACGCGCGGGAGGGCGGCAAGCCCTTCTTCGGAATCTGCTTCGGGCTCCAGCTCGCCATCGTCGAGTACGCGAGGAACGTCCTGGGCCTTCCCCACGCCAGCTCCGAGGAGTTCCGGAACCCTCTCTCCGACCCCCCCGGCGAGGACTTCATCTACTTCATGTCCAGCTGGTACAACTACCGCACCGGGACGATAGACTACAGGAAGCGCGACAGCTCCATCGGCGGCACCATGCGCCTGGGCCTCCAGCCGTGTTTCCTGAACCCCGGCACCCGCGCCTACTCGGCCTACAGGGGCGCTTACGACGAGGGGCTGCGCCGCGGGGCCGAGAACCGGTCCTACGTCTACGACGAGGTGCCCCTGACCGAGAGCATCAACGTCTACCGCACCGCCTTCAGCCAGGACATAGACCCCAAGACGCTGGCCGATCTCGAGCGGGACGCCAGGGAAAAGGGCCTCTTGACGGTCTACGAGCGCCACCGCCACCGTTACGAGATAAACCCCGCCTTCCACGCCGTCCTCACCCTCGGCCCGGGGGGCGCGGACCGCTTCGTGATAAGCGGCGAGGCCCCGAAGTTCACGGTCAAGGGGCAGAACACGCCCCCTCACATCGTGGAGGTAATGGAACTGGAGAAGCACCCCTGGTTCCTGGGATGCCAGTTCCACCCGGAGTTCCTCTCCCGCCCGCTACGTCCCCATCCGCTTTTCCTGGACTTCGTGAAGGCCGCGTCCGACTTCAAGGACCGCAGGAAGTCCAAGGGCCAGCATGGCTCCTGAGACGCCGAGTCCCCCGCCCGCCCCTCCGGGACGGGACAGGGGAGCCCGGGCCGGGGCACGTTGAAGACGTCCCGCTCTCGGAGCGATTGCCCCCAGACCGGAGCGTCCTGTGGTCCCTGCCGGCTGCGCCCGGCCGCCCCTGGCGGGCCTTTCCTGACGGCCCGCTGCGGCGGCCGCCCGCGGCCGCTGGCAAGTGCCGGCGTTCCGCCCTGGGAACCGGGAAGGCCAGCCCGTCTGCCCTTCAGTCACGGGCACGCTGAGGTCTCTTCCGGTTACCCGCCTGCACGGGCCCGCTCCGCTCACCCGCGGAGCCCCTGCCCCTCCCGGCAGGGCGGCGTGGCATCGCGCCTCGCTCTGGGACATCGGGTATTCCGCCCTGTAGGCGGGTCCCCGCCTTATCGGGCGGCGGAACCGCAGGAGGGGACGGAGTCCGGCTCGTGCCCCCGGCCGGGGCCGCCCGGCCGCAGGGGATCACTCCCCGCCGCCAGGCACCGACCGCAGAATCGCCTCGGCGAGCGCATCCGCCGCCAGGGCCCCCAGCCAGCTCGCCCCCGGGACCGGTCCGCCCGAGGTGGCCAGGGCGAAGACCGTGTCACCGTCGAGCAGGAGGTGCGCCGGATAGACGGCCCTGGTTATCCCTGCGGCGGCCATGCCCGCCAGCCGGGAGGCCCCGACCCTGTCCAGGGGGGCATTTGTGGCCACCAGTGCGATCACTGTGGCCTGCGGCGGCCCGTCAGCCTGCCGGGGCCCTGGGGCTGCCGGCGCGTCCCGCTCGGCCAGCCTGGCTAGGATCCCCTGACGCCCTGCCAGCCCTCCCCCGGGGAGCCTGACCCCCGAGACTATCCGCCCGGTTACGTGATCCACGATGCTGCCCAGGGGGTTCACTACGGCCAGGCAGGCCAGACGGAACCCTGAAGGGAACTCGAGCCCGAAGGAACCGATGCCTGAGGGGCTAGTGAGGCCGGGATCGGCTATCCTTCCCGATTCCGCGGACACCCCGGCCCCGCGGGATCCGCCCGGGAGAGGCGCCTTGGAGGCCGCCTCCGCCGCCCGGCGGCCCGTCGCCTCGTCCGGAAGCGCTCCCCGGGAAAGGTTGCCGGGATAGTCGTAGATGACCGCCGCCGGAACGACTGGGATCCTGATTCCGCCGGCCTCGAAGCCTATGCCCTTCCCCGCGAGGAAACGCGCCACGCCGGAGGCGGCCGCGAGGCCGAAGGCGCTCCCCCCGCACAGCGCGACCCCGTGGACGATACCGGTCAGGCCCTCGGGCCTCAGGGCCTCGGTCTCCCGGCTCCCCGGCGCGAACCCAGGCGTGCGGCAGGCGGCCACCGCCCCTTCCGGGGCCAGGACGGCCGTGCAGCCTGTCCTGGCCTCCCGATCCTCGGCGTGACCGGCCAGGATGCCGTCCACCTCGCTGACAGTTATCTCGCGCATGACATAACCCCCGCCCCGCGGCGCACACCGCCCGCCCCGCAAGGCGGCGCGGGCGCCGGGGATGGCGGGCACGGCGCTGTCCAGGAGGACTCCCCGTCCGGCCGGCAGGGCCATGTGCATTGTACATCACGGCGGCCCGGCACATGTTCTGGGACGGGCCGCGGCTGGGGCGGGATCCGCCCCGCGGCCGCAGGCGCCCGGCCCGATCCCGCAGGTCCGCTGGGCCCGAAGCCGACGGCTGAAGCGGACGGCCGGCGCCAGGGGGGAAGGGGCCCGGCGCTAGGAGCCCGGTCTATCTCCGGTTGCCTCCGGGCCTGCGGGGGCGGCGGCGGGACAAGGCAACAAGCTGAGCCGTCCCCTGGCGCGCCCGCCTTCCGAGGTCGGCGAGGCATTCCCGGCGCGGCGCGGGGAACAACGGGCATGAAGGCCCGGGCACGGCACGCCCTCGCGCGATCCCTTCCGGGACCGGAGGCGGCGGGGTCAGACGGTTATGACGGGCTTTATGAGATCCCTGGGCTTGTCCTTCATGAGGGCCAGGCCCTTCTCAATGTACTCAAACCCCTGGTAGCGGTGGGTGAGGAGGATGGAGACATCGAGCTTCCTGTACTTGAGCAGGTTAGAGAGGTACTCCATGTTCTTGCGCCCGCCTGGCATGAGGCCGCCCACGATCCGTATGTGGCCCATGCCCACCCCCCAGTCCAGGCGGGAGATCTTGATGTAGTCCCCGGAGCCGAGGTAGTTCACGTTGGAAATGATGCCGCCGGGGCGTATTATCTTCAGGGCCTGGCCGAAGGAGTCGAGATCGCCCCCGGCGATGATCACCTTGTCGACGGGCTTCTTCGAGTTGGCTTCCTGGATCTGCCGTACGATGTCGCCCTCCTTGTAGTTGATCACGTCGGTCGCCCCGTACTTCCTGGCCGCCTCCTGGCAGATCTCCCTGGAACCCACGGCGAAGATCCTCCCCGCCCCGCGGAGATTGGCTCCCGCGACGGCCATGAGTCCCACGGGGCCGATGCCGATCACCGCCACGGTCTCGCCGAAGGCCACCTCGGCGTTGTCAGCTCCGTGGAAGCCCGTGGGCACCATGTCCGAGAGCATGACGCCCTCCTCCACGGGCACGTTGCCGGGCAGAAGCGCCATGTTCCCGTCGGCCTCGTTCACGTGGAAGAACTCGGCGAATACCCCGTCCTTGATGTTGGAGAACTTCCAGCCGCAGAGCATGCCGCCCGAGTGCTGGGAGAGGCCCATCTGGGACTCCACCGCCTCCCAGTCCGGCGTGATGGCGGGTATTATCACCTTGTCCCCGGGCTTGAAGTCCTTGACGAGGGAGCCGACCTCCACCACCTGCCCCACCGCCTCGTGACCCAGGATGAGGTTCGTCCTCTCGCCTATCGCCCCCTCGTATACGGTATGCACGTCCGAGGTGCACGGAGAGACGGCGAGCGGCCTCACAATGGCGTCCTTGGGCCCGCAGGAGGGCCTCTCCTTCTCGATCCAGCCCACCTCGTTGAGTTTCAGCATCGCGAATCCCTTCACGGCAATACTCCCTTCTGTCTCTCGGGCCGTCGATGGCGGCGGCGTAAGTCCGAATCAAGCAAGCGGCCAATCGGGACCGCATCGAGGCCGATCGTCACGGCCGGTCGGATTATAACAGCAGGAAACACCCCAATCCAACTCCATTCGGCACCCGGTCCAAACGGCGTGACGCCACGCGTTACCCCACGCGCGGGAAACCCGCCTGAGACTGCGCACGCGGCCGGAAAGCCGCATCACTCCGGCGGGAGTGAGCGATGCCCCACGCACGGTGCGGTTACGGATGATTCCTGGTTTTTCCGGATGTTGCAGGACGATCCCGGATCGTCCCGGATGATCCCGGATGGTTCCGGCAGTTTCCTGAAGGTTCCGGATGACCCGGGACATTTTCAGAAGGTTCCGGTGCTTCGCGCGGGCTTGCCCGACCGTCTTACCCCGCGATGCCGCCCGCATCGACGCCGCGTTACGCCGCGCCTCGCAATGCGGATCGGGGCCCGTTCCCTGTGCCGACGGGCACCTCGGCCCGCGCCCTCGCCGCGCCGCCGCCAGGCATGACGCTCCGCAAACGGCCGCGGCGCATGCCTCCGCCGCCGACGGCTGACGCGCCCGATGCCGCCGGGGGGAGAAACGAGACCCGGGGACGTCCTTCCGGGCCTACGGGCGCCGCCGCTGGGAACGGGCGGCGCGAGGGGCTCCCCCGCCCCCCTACGCGTTGGCCCGGCTGGAGGCCGCGCGGCGCGGGGGGTCGGCGTTGCGCTCGAACTCTTCCGGAAACGCCTTCCAGGCGGAGCGGAGGGCCACGGTGGCCGTCCTGCCGAGACCGCAGAAGGAGGCCCCGGTCATGACGTCGGAGAGGCTCCGGAGCGTCTCGAGCGCCCCGGGGGCGCCGCCGCCGGGGCGCGAGAGATCGCGGAGGATCCCGAGCGCGGCGGGGTTGCCGTCCCGGCAGGGGGTGCACTTGCCGCAGGACTCGCGCACGAAGAAGCGAGAGACCGCCGCGAGATAGTCGAGCAGCTGCACGGTCTCGTCCATCACGACCACCGCGCCCGACCCCACGGCGAGACCGGCCTTCCGTAGATCCGCGTAACTGTAGGGCGTGTCGAGCCGATCCGCCGGGACAATCGGGCCGCTCTGCCCGCCCAGGTGGACGAACTTGAGCCTCCTGCCGCCGCGGATCCCGCCGCCGAGCGCGGGATCGAAGACGGCATCGCGGAGGGTTACCGATCCGAGCGGGATCTCGTAGACGCCGGGACGCTCCACGTGACCCGACAGGCAGACGAGCTTGGTCCCGCCGCTCTCCGGGTGGCCCGCCTCGAGGAAGGCCCTGCCGCCCATGGTGATTATCGGGGGTATGTTCGCGAAGCTCTCGACGTTGTTGACGAGGGTGGGCTTCCCGAAGAGGCCCACCTCGGCCAGGTGCGGGGGCTTGATCCGGGGCCGCCCCGCGAGCCCCTGGGTGGAGTTCAGGAGCGCCGAGTTCTCCCCGCAGACGTAGGCCCCGGCGCCGGAGACGATGGCGATGTCGAAGTCGAGCCCGCTCCCCAGTATGCCGCGGCCCAGGAGCCCTGCGGCCCTGGCGTTCCCGAGGGCGGCCAGGAGCTTCCGCTGCACCGACCTGTATTCCCCGCGGACGTAGATGTAGCCCGTCACCGAGCCGAAGACGAGGCCGGCTATCGTCATGCCCTCGATGAGCCTGTAGGGCGTGCGCTCCATGATGAAGCGGTCCTTGAAGGTCCCCGGCTCCCCCTCGTCCGCGTTGCAGACGATGTGCTTGGGAGCCCCGGATATGCCCAGGAGCTGCTCCCACTTGCTTCCGGCGGGGTATGCCGCCCCGCCCCTGCCCAGCAGCTTCGCCTCCTTGACCTCCGACACGATGTCCGCCGGCGCCATGTCCAGGGCCTTCCGGAGCGCAGCGTAGCCGCCCCGGGCCAGGTAGCCCTCCGCGGAAAGGGGATCGGGGGCGTCCGCCCCCTCCGTCAGGATCCTCACCCCGAGCAACGCAACACCTCCCTCGCCCCCGGATCGCCCTCGCGGAAGCTCCGCAGCAGCTCCGCAGCCTCGGAGAGGGAGGAGACCGAGTAGGCCTCGTCCCCGACCTTCACCACGGGCGCCGCGGCGCAACGGCCGCAGCACCCAGCCGACTCCAGGGTGAAGAGCCCGTCCCCAGTGGTGCCGCCCTCCCCCACGCCCAGGAGCTCGGAGAGCCAGGCCAGGAGCCGCGCCGCGCCCGTGAACAGGCAGGGGGCGCTCTCGCAGACCTCCACCACGTGGCGGCCGCGCGGCACGGTAGAGAACATGCCGTAGAAGGTGAGAATCTCGTGCACCCTGGCGGCGGGAACCCCCATGGCCCTGGCCGCCAGGGCCGCCCAGCGGCGGTCCACGTAGCTCCTGCCGGAGGCCTCCTGGATGTCCAGGAGGGCGGCGATGAGCTGCTGGGGATCGTTGCGGTACCCCTCCGCGATGGAGAGGACGGACTTGTCGTCGAGTTCCGTCATACGGTCGCCCTCCTCGGGGCGGCCGCCCCCGGCGGGGCGGGGGCAGTCGGTCTGGAGTGAGACGGGCCGGCCGCGCTGAGGGAGACTGGGCGGGGCGGCGGGCCGGGCGCGGCCTGCGCGCGAGGCGGGCCTGCCTTGGGATCGGGGATCATATCACAGAACTGCGGCAGGGCGGCATGACGTGGGGGGGTCCGGATGATCCGGGGAGGGCGGGGCGGCGTCCCGACCGCCGAGAACTCTCCCGGGCGCCCCGAGCGGCCGGGGAGCTGCGGCCGCGGAGCGCGGGGGCTTCCTGCCTGCTGGGATCGTCCCGCCGGCTGGGAAGCGGCCGTCCGGCCGGCCGCGCGGGAAATGCCCGGCCGGAAGACCGCGCCCGCTGGAGATCTCCCGAAACCGGCGGAGCCGGTCGCGGGGGCGGCGGGGGCGATCCACCGGCGCGGGCAGGGGACTGGATAGACCGGCAAGGCGGGGTTGCGGAGGGGGGAGGGGACGTTGAGGAGGGGCGAATGGCGGGCTGCGGCCCGCAAGGATGGGAGGCGAGGGAAAGCGGAGGCGGGCCGGAGGGTTCAGGCCGGGGGAGGCGGGGCGGCGTCTCGGGGTCGGCGGCCGGGAGGCGGCGCCTCCCGGACTGCCCGCCGCCTCTCAGCGGCGGTCGCGGGGGCCGGGGAGCCGGGAAGGCGCGGGGACGGCAGACGCCGCAGGCGCGGCCGCGCCGCGCGCTCTGGAAAGGGGGGCCCCGGGGGAGGGGGGGTGCAGCCCGGACCCGGGGGCCCGTCCTATGAGCTCTTGCGCAAACAAGGCCGGGCCTTCCGGGGCGGCGGAGCCGCCGGAAGCAGGACCGGGCCCCTACTTCGTCTTCCTGCAGCCGCACCTCCCCGCCTTAGGGGCGGCGGCCTTGCCCGCCGCCCCCTCCTTCATGGCGGCGGCCTTCTTCGCCGCGCCCTCCTTTGGGGCGGCGGCCTTCTTCGCGGCGGCTCCCTCGGCCTTGGCGGCGGCTGGCTTCCCGGTGACGCCGGGCTTCTTGGAGGCTGCGGGCTCGGCCTTGGCGGCGGCTGGCTTCCCGGTCACGCCGGGCCTCTTGGAGGCTGCGGACTCGGCCCGGGGGGCGGCGGCCTTCCCCTCGGCACCGGGCTCTGTCCCGGCTGTCTTGGCTTTAGCGACGGTCATCATTGCCCTCCTTGGGTGAAAGGGACGGTTAACGAGGCAAGTATCATCTTAACAACAACGACGGATTAAACAAGTATTTTTCAAACCCCTGACGGGCCCGCTGCAAAATATTTCCGCTCCGATCCGCGCGTCCCGCTCCGCCCGGGGGAGGCCGACCGGACCCTCTCGGCCCGGACTCCTCAAGCCCAACCTCTTGCGGTGCCTAGTAATGCCTTCCAGGATGACCAGCCGGGCCGGGGCCGGCCTTGCCCCCCGCCGCGCGGGCGGCCGCCAGTCCGGCAACGAAATTTTCGATCCCCGCCTGAAATTTCACTGCCACTGCCCCCTCCGGCGGCATCCCCCGGGCCGGCCTGTCGGGCATCCCCGTCCCGGCCGCCGGCGTCCGCCAGGGCGCCCGCCGCGGGCGGCAGCGGAACGGCCGGGATACCTGCGGGAGCCAGGACTGGCCCTGACGCTGCCGGCGGCGGCCTGGCCGGGGATGCCCAGGGCCCGCGATACCCGCCGTCGCTCTCCCTGCAAGCAGTTCCCGCCGCGCGGGGGACGCGCCGGGAACGGCCGAGGCGCCTGCCCCCCGCCCTGAAGGCGTGAAGGGCCAGGCATGTCCGTTCCGGGACGGGAAGGGGCGGCCGGCCGCCGGGCCCTGCCCGGGCCGTCAGGCCCTCCTGACGTCGCCCTTCAGGCCGGCCAGACGTCGCCCGGGCGGGAACGCCCCCCGCCGGCAACCCCGCGCAACGCCGCTCCCGGGGGGGCAGCCACCGTCCGCGCCGCGCCTCCCGCCGCCTCCCCCGCACCCCTCCCGCGGGCCTCAGTCCGCCCGTCCCCGGCGCCTCCACAAGTTGTACTGTCCGCGGCGCTGCCCCCTTGCCCCCTCAAGTCGTGCTATAATCGGCCCCATATCCACGGGCCCGCTCGGGGCTCGCCGCAAGGAGCACCCTCCCCTCCCCCCGAGGGAAGGGGCTTGCCGCGGACCGGGGAGCTTCCCATTTGCCAGTTTCCGCGTCCGAAAGAAGCCAGGAGCGAGGGTGTCGCGAAGGGCCCCGCCGGAGATCCGCTCCGCGACCCGCCCCCCCGATCCAGCGGCCGCCCGCAGCCACGCGCTCCGCCGCAGGGCGCCCCCCGGCGCCCGGGGCGGCCATCGCCCTCCTCCTGGCACTCCCGCTGGCGGCCCTAGCCTCCTGCGGCAAGGACCTGAACGAGATCCCCCCCCTCATCCCCGTCCCCAGCCAGGACGCCGCTGCGGACGCCCTCCTGAGATCCGACCCCGGCGGCCCCATCCCGAAGCCCAGCATCCCCCCCTCCATCAGCGCCCGCGACCGCGGACTCGAGCGCGACCGCGTCGAGCGGGGGAGGGCCATCAGCTACTCGGTGGAGACCCTCTCCCCGGACCTCCCCGAGGCGGCCGCGCTCTTCAGCGAGGTGTCGGATCTCTACACCCTGTCCGACCGCCCCGTCTACTCCCACCTGTCCCTCGCGAGAAGGCTGCGCAACGGGCTCTCCGAGGGCGAGGACATCCTGCACTCCCTGGGCTATTACGATGGCGCCGCCGAGGGCGCCCAGGCCGCCCCCGAGGACGGGGGGACCGTGAAGATAACCGTCACCCTCACGCCGGGACCCCTCTACCGGATAGGCGGGATCAGCTTCCAGCAGGCGGACGCGCCGGTGGATCCCGAGGGGCCGGACGGGGACACGCCCTCCCCGCCTGAGGACGGCGCCGCCCCCGCTGGCGCGCCCGCGCCGGTGGCGGGCGCCCCCCGCTCCCCCGGCCCCGAGGGCGGGGATGCGCCGCCCTCGCTCCCGCCCATCAGCCTCACCGGCGTCAGGGAGGGCGACCCCGCGGTGGCGGCGGCCATCCTGGACGCGGTGGACGGCATCGCCGGCGGGCTCGCGGACCAGGGGAGGCCCTTCGCTGAGGTGACGTCTACCCGCTACTGGCTGGACAAGGAGGCGAAGCTCCTCTTCATGGAGGTGGGCGTCTACCCGGGGGAGTTCGTGCGGATGGGTCCCCTGAGGATCACGGGCGACAGCCCCGTGAAGCCCCGCTTCGTGGAGAACCACGTCAACTGGGCCCGCGGCGAACCCTGGAACCAGAGCAAGGTGGAGGCCTTCCGTGACTCGCTGTTCCAGACCGGGCTTTTCCAGCCCACGCGGATCGTGACTGGCGGCCCCTCTGGCCCGGACGGCGAGCGGGAGGTGGTGATCACCCTCAACCCGACGCCCCTGCGCACCGCGAGCGGCTCGATCAACTACGACTCGGACTTCGGGCCGGGCTTCGAGTTCAGCTGGGAGCACCGCAACCTGACCGGCTGGGGGGATCTCTTCCGGGTGGATCTGCCGGTCTGGAAGGATCTCCAGCAGGTGGGGCTCCAGTACACCCGGCCCTATTTCTTCTCCCGCCGCCAGATCCTCCTCGCGAACTCGACCCTTCTGCGGGAGGAGGCCGACACCTACCGGCTCAAATCGCTCTCGGCCTCGGCGGGCCTCGAGAGGCTCCTTTCGCGGAGCCTCACGGGCAGGCTCATGGCGGAGGTCGAGGCGGGCAGGCTCGACGAGTTCGTGACCCCGGCGCAGGAGTATTACATCTGGGGCTTCCCCCTCACGCTGGACTGGGACTGGGCGGACAGCCTGCTCGACCCCACCCGCGGCCACCGGCTCTCGCTCCTGGCCGCCCCCTACACGGGCCGTTACTTCGAGGACTTCCGCATGCTGAAGACCCGCGCCGACGCCTACCAGTACTTCCCCCTGACGGAGGACGCCTCGCTGGTGCTGGCCCTGCGCGGCACCGTGGGGGCCATCTTCGGGGCGGGGGCCTCGGAGCTCCCGGCCTCCCTGCGCTTCTTCTCCGGCGGGGGGGGATCCGTCCGGGGGTTCCGCTACCGCTCGATAGGCCCCCGCAACAGCAAGGGACGGCCCGCCGGCGGCGACTTCCTGACCGAGGTCTCGGGCGAGATACGCTGGAAGTTCTCCCAGAGCCTGGGCGTAGTCGCCTTCCTGGACGGGGGGAACCTCTACGACGTCTTCGACATCTCCCAGCTCGGCGACGACCTCCTCTGGGGGGGCGGCCTGGGCTTCCGCTACTACTCCCCCATGGGCCCCTTCCGGCTCGACGTGGCCTTCCCCATCTCCACCGGCAAGCAGGAGGAGGATTCGCGATTCCAGCTTTACATAAGCCTGGGGCAGAGCTTCTGAGGCCGGCCCCGCGCCGGCGGGATCTCGGGCCGGGCGGCAATCCGGCGGACGCCGGGAGGGCGGCCCGCCCCGCAGGTATGGTAACCATGGCGTCACCCGACGCGGCCGCGCGGCGGCGTTCCCCGGCCGCCCCCTCCGGGCCGCCCGGGCGGGATCCTGGGAGGCGGCCCGGCGGCCGGCCGCAGGCCCCCTCCCACCGGCCGCGTCCCTGATTCCGGGAACGGGCGGCGCCGGGCGCGGCAGGGGGGACGGCGAGGCATGGACACGGGAGAGATGGAAAAAACACTTGGCCAGGAACTGAAAAGGAAGACCCGAGGCGGGCCCGCGCGGCCCGCTCCGAGGGGGAGGCGGCCGCTCCTGCGGAGGATCTTGAAAACTCTGGGCCTCCTGGCAACGGCGCTCGCCGTCGCCGCGGGGGGCGCGCTCGTCTTCCTGCGCACGGGCGCCGGGCTCGATCTCGCGGTCTCCCTGGCCAACAGGGCCCTGGCCGCCCGCAGCCTCTCTTTCACCGCCGGCCGCCTTGAGGGCCCCCTGCCGGGCTCGCTCACCGCCACGGACGTGTCGGTCTCGGACGCTGCCGGGGTCTTCCTCCGGGCGGCCAGGCTCGAGGCGAGGATAAGCCTCCTCGCCCTCCTGTCCCGCAGGCTGGAGGTGGATCTCCTCCAGGCCGAGGGCCTGGACTTCATCCGCCCCCCCGAGCTCCCCCCCTCGCGGGAGGAGGGGCCGGACGGCCCGGCATCCCTCCCGCCGGTGGACGTGCAGGCCAGGGTGGAGATAAGGGGCGCGCGCATCCTCTCCGGACGCGACCCCGTGCTCGCCGGGAGCCGGCTGGAACTCTCTGCGGATCTCTCGCTCAGCCGGGAGAGGCGCCGCCTGGCCTGGGAGATCTCCGGGCGCTGGACAGGCCCGGAAGGCCGGGGGGTGACCTTCGCGAGCTCCCACGATCCCATCGGGCGTCCGGCCGATCCGCTTTCCCTGGAACTCAGGGCCACGGCCGGTGCCGGGAGCCCGCTTTCCGCACTCGTCTCCGATCTGCCCTTCGCCGACCCCGAGCTTTCGGTCACCGGCTCCGGCCCGCCGGAAGCCTGGGAAGCGGACTTCCTCCTGAGCGCCTGCCCGCTCCCGCCCCCGGCCGGATCCGCCGGCGGGGACGGCGGCCATGACGCCGTGAACGTCCCCTCCGCTGGGGACGCCTCCCCTGCGGACGCCGCGGCCCCGGGCCTTGCCGCCGCCGGCCCCGGCGGCCCCGCCCGGAGCGGTGCCGGAACCCCTGCCGTCCCCCCGCGCGGCGAGATCAGGGGACGCCTGGTCTTCAAGGGCATCGCCGGGAAGACCTTCGAGGAGATCCTCACCGCGCCGGACGCTCCCTTCTCGCTCAGCCTGGAGGCCGTCCAGGAACCCTACTTCCCGGTGCCACCGCCGGCCGCCCGCTGGATCGGCAAAAGCCTCCGGCTCACGTCCGGCATGGACAGGGACGAGGGAGTGCTGCACGGGAACCTGAGGCTCTTCTCCGAGAAGGGGGCGCTGAGCCTCGGGCCGCTGACCGTGACCCTGGAAGACGGGGCGGTCCGGGCTGAGGGGGAAGGCTCCCTGGAGGTGGCGGACTTCAGGGAGTTCACGGCCGCCCCCGGCGGGGGCGGAAGCCGCGAAAACGGCACCCCGGCCGATGCCGTCCCCGCCCCCGCAGGCTTGCCCGCCGCGGCCTCCCCGCCGCCCGCGGCCGCCCCTCCCGGAGCCTCTTGCGCCGCCGGGGGGGATCCCGCTCCCTCCCCGGACGGCGTCGGGGACGGATCCCCAGGGGGCGTCCCCGCCGCTGACGGAGCCGGGATCCTCCGCCCCCCCTACGTCAGGGCCGACCTGGCGTACTCCCTGGAGTTCTCCGAGGGGGACGCCCACGTCAAGAGCTTCACCATGCGCGGGGACGGGGTGGATCTCAGCCTTTCCGGCGACTACCTCGCGGGCGGCGGATCCGTGGCGGCGGAAGGCGAGACCGGCGGCGGCCCTCCGCGCCCCGGCGGGGGCGGGGAGGCGCGGGCAAGCCTCTCGCTCGCGCTGGCGCCCGGCTCGGGCTTCGCGGGACTGCTCTCGGGGCTCCTGCCCGCCCTCACCGACGGGGCCGGGGCGGAGATCCGTGCCGGCGGGAGCTACCTCACGGCGGAATCCGAGCTAAGGGACGTGACGCTCCTGGCCAGCACGCGGGATCTCTCGGCCTTCCTGCCGAGCCTGGGCGGGGACGCGGAGATAGCGCTGAAGGCCTCGGGGCCCCTCGCGGGAGCCGTCCGTGCGGAACTCTACCTGAGTGGCGAGAGGATCCTCATAGCCTCCGGGCGCGGCGACCCTGATCCGGCGGAGCTCGCCGGGCCGGCCCTCAGGGCGGACGGGATCCTGGCGGATCTCGCGGGGGCGCCCTCCTTCGACGGGAGGGTGGAACTGAAGGCCAAGGGCAGACTCCCCGGCGACCGGGCCTTCGGGGACGCCTCCCTCGCCGGGGGCTTGAGCTTCGCCGCCGGCGGTGGGGGCCTCTCCTTCGGGGCGAGGGATCTCGCGCTCTCCGCGCTGGGCACGGCACTCGAGGCGGAGTCGCTCGGGGTGCGGCTCCCCTCGGAGGGCCCCCCCGCGCTCTCGGGGGGGTTCAGGCTGTCGGTCCGGAACTGGGAGCTTCCCAGCAAGCTCGCGGGACTGCGGATCACGGGGGAGCCACTGTTCCTCGAGGCCGTTCTCGGGGAGGGCGGGGACTCCGCCCCCCGCTACTCGCTCTCGCTGAGGAACGCCGGGCTGGACGTGGACGGCGCGGCGCGGCTCTCCGGGACGGAACTCGCGCTCACGGCGAGCGGCCCCCTTGACGCCCCCGCCCTAGAGGCCACCCTCAGGGAGGGCCCCGGACAGGCGGCCGGCTTCAGCTGGTCCTCGGGCGAGCTCACCGCCAGGGACGCGGGCGGCGGATCCGTGGCGGCGGAAGGC
>JAITEZ010000147.1 GCA_031281735.1 Deltaproteobacteria bacterium
GCCGCCGGGCGGCCCGCCGTCCGGTCCCGCGGAGCCCCCGCCCGGCGCCCGGCGCCGTCCCTTCCGGCCGTGCCGCGGCCGGCCGCGCCGGCAGGAAGCCCGCGCCCGCCGTCCCGCGGGTCTCCGGTCATTCCGGCGATCGGGTTTCCCGCAGGCGAAGGCTTCAGTTCCCCCCTTGCCGCTGCCCCTTCCCCGTCCGCCGCAGGCCGCCCGCCCCGGCGGGCGGGCGGCGTCCGCTCCCGTCCTCAGTGACCCGCGCCCCTCCCCCGGAGGGGCGCGCGCTTTCCCGCCGGAGGCCTCTCCCGACATGCTCCCTACCGCACCCTGCCCACTGCCGGCCCCGGACTCCGGGGGATCCCGCGGGCCCGCGGCGGGCCTGGCAGGCAATGGGCGCGCGGCAGGCAAGGCGCGCGCGGCGCCCCTGGCCTTTCTCGCGGCGCTCGCCCTCCTGCTCTCCGCCGCCGGCTGCGCCTCGACCTCGCCCGATCTCTGGCGCGGGGCAGTCCTCAAGAGCGGGCCCAGGGGGTTCCAGCCCGTGGACTTCCCGGCCGGGCGGTACCACCTGGCGGGGCTTCTCAGGCACGGCGGCTCGCCCGAGCTCGTGGTATACCTGGAGGGGGACGGGAGGGCCATCGTCCACGGCAGGCCCTCCGCCGACCCCACCCCCCGCACCCCCCAGGCCCTGGATCTGGCCGTCCAGGATCCCGCCCCGTCGGTGCTGTACCTGGCCCGCATCGGCCAGTACCTGCCCGCCTACGCAACGGAGGAGAACCGCCCGCTGTGGAGCGACCGGAGGCTCGCGCCGGAGGTGGTGGACGCCGCCTCCGCGGCGCTGGATCAGGCCAAGAGCATGTCCGGGGCGATGTTCCTGCACCTGGTGGGCTATTCCGGGGGAGGGGGGCTGGCCGTGCTGCTCGCCGAGAGGCGCGGGGACGTGCTGAGCCTGGTCACCGTGGCCGGCCTCCTCGACACGGACTGGTGGGTGAGGACGCGGGGCTACCGGCCGCTCACCGGCTCGCTCAACCCCGCCGACCGGCTGGAGCCCATCCTGAATGTCCCCCAGGTGCACTTCTACGGCACCGAGGACCGGGTGATACCGCCCGAGATGTCCAGGGTGTTCGCCTCCAAGGGCTCCTTCACGCGGCTCAAGCGCCTCGGGATAGAGACCGACCACTACCGCGCCTGGACCGGGGCCTGGGGCGAGCTTCTGGAGAGGTACGTCCTGCCCCTCAGGGGCGGCATGGCCGTGCCGGCGGGCGGCTCGGACATCTGACCCGTCGGCCGGGGCCGATCCGGCGCGCGCCGCCCGCCCCGCACGCATGCCCGCCCCGCCGCCCCCGGGCGCGGGGGCGGCGGGACGCCTCCTCCCCCGGCCGGGACGGGCGGCCTGTCCCTCAGGCGCAGTCGTGCTTGTCCCAGGGCTCCTGGCTGTCGCGCCTGAGGACCCTCTCGAGGCGGGCCAGCGCCGCCTTGAGCCGGCCCACCTGACCCTGCTTGTAGCTGGGGTTCTTCAGGGCCTGGAAGAGCACCCGCCCCTCCACCCCCGGCGCGAGCAGGAACTCCCCCACCATGGCGAGGGTGGGGAGCGCGTCCAGGAAGGAGGCCGGGCCCGTCCCCTCCACCCCCCTGGCCATGCCGTGCCCGTGGAAGACGAGGGCCCCCGGAGCGAGGATGGCGATCACGGTCCTGAGCGGGCTCTCCTCCAGGACGAGACCCAGTCCCTCCTGGACGCCCCCCCCACTGAGGGCGAGCGATGCGATGGGCGCCCCTTCCGCGAGCCTCGCCAGGGCGTCAGCGGCGCCCCCCGCGCGGGGGATGCCCCCCGCCACGTGTGCGGCGGGGGGGTCGCCGTCCTCGAAGGGGCGGAAGACCGCGCCTTCGGAGAGGGCGGACGCGGCCGCGGGTCCCGCGAGGGAGTCCACGCGGATAACGAGTGTCTTGATGTCGCTCATCTTTCACCGTGGCGCCCCGGCGGGGCTGCCTCTGCGTTTGGCGCGGCCCCGGCGGGGCGGGCTCTGCGGGCGGCGCGTACCCGGCGGGGCCTGGGAAGAGGGCTCCTGGGGCCCCGCCCGGCCCTGCCCGGCGCGGGGATCCGGCCGCCGGCGGACCCCGCCGCGGCTCAGTCGAAGTCCTCGAAGATCTGGTAGATGACGGCCCCCTCGCAGTCGCGGGGCACGGGGTTGCCCGTGGCGGCGCAGAGCGTGGGCACGATGTCCGCCAGCCAGCGCGGCCTCGCGTGGACATGGCCCCGCCTGACGCCGGGGCCGCGGAAGAGGAGGACGTTCTTGAGGCTCCCCAGGCCAGACTCCCCGGTGGGGAAGCCGTAGCCGTGCTCGGCCATGTACTCGGGCTTGAGGGCGTAGACCACGTCCCCGGCCTGGTCGCCCCCCATCCCGAAGACCCGGGCGTCCTCCTTCCTGACGGCCAGCAGGACCGGGCGCTTCCCCGTCTCGGGGTGCCGGTAGTCCAGGAGGGCGTCGATTATCTCCTCGCGCACCCGCTCGCAGTCCTCCGGCTTCACGATCCCGCCGGGGTAGCGGCCTTCCCGGTTCACGTAGACGAACATGTACTTCTGGGGGACGGCCTGCGACTTCGAGAGCTCGATCTCGTAGCCGTACCCCTCGGTCTCCTCGTAGATGTCCCAGTAGCTCGACGACGGCTTCCTCACGTACGAGCACAGGCCCCTGGCGGCCAGGGCCTCGGCGGTGTTGAAGATGGGCCCCATGGGGGTCGCCCCGTGATCCGAGCAGACGCAGACCAGGGTGTCGTCCCCGAAGCGGTCCAGGAGGCCGCCCAGGAGCCGGTCCTCGACGCGGTAGATCTCCCGCTCGAGGTCGTGGGCCTTGCGCCTCGTGGCGGGGTCCGGGGACACCATGTCGCTCATGAAGCCGTGGTAGAACCAGTCGATGGGGTGGGAGTGGAGGTAGAAAAGGTCCCAGTCCGGGTTGGCGTCCAGGAGCCCGAGGGCCGCGTTCAGGATCCACTCGGAGTGGAACGCCGCGAGCTCGAGGACGGTGTCGCTCCCGATCACGCCCCCGAGGTAGCTCACGAGCCCGATGTCGTTGGCGGTGATCACCCTGGAGAAGTCGATGGCCCCGGCCGCCTCCGGCGGGTCCACGAAGCCGGAGCGCCCCGAGATCCCCGACACGTAGAGGGTGAAGGAGTCGAGGTCGTCGGCGAGCTCGAGGAGCTTGGCCCGGAAGACCCCCCTCTCGGTGGCGGGCGCGGGCCCCGGGCCGGGGGCCGCGAGCCGGAAGTCCAGCTCCACCGGCCCCGACCATTCGCCCGGCCCTATCGAGAAGAAGGCCGCGGCGAAGTCCTTCGCGGGGGCGAGGGCGAAGCGGTCGTAGCCCCCGCCCCCCGAGGCCCAGGCGAGCCCGTGCCAGACCGCCGGGGCGAGCGGCACGGCCGACTCGCGGAAGCGGACCTCCGCCTCGAACTCCGCGAAGGCCGTCCCCGGGGGGAGGCCCGCCCAGCCCCGGGCGCGCCGGAACTCCACCCGTGTCCCCTGGGCGTGGATCTCAGTCGACAGGCACCCCTCCGCCGCGAGGAACTCGCGGTGGGCGTTGCCCCTCTCCATGAACCTGCGCTCGGCGGGCGAGATGCCCTCGCCCATCACCATGACGCCGTTCCTCATCCGGCTCGGCCAGGACATGGGGTAGTTGACTACGAGGGCCTTTTTGCCGGCCCGGTCCCAGCGGTCCCAGATCGTCTCGGCCTTCAGGATCGCCGACCCGAAGGCCTGGACCGTCTCCCGGTGGGGGAGGGGGCGCCCCTCCACGTAATAGTAGTAGTCCTCCACCCCGTGGGTCCGGGGCCAGGCCCCGGTGGCTATGGTGGCCCAGGAGGGCGGGGTCACCGTGGGGAGGTTGTACCCCTCGGTGAAATACGTCCCCTCCTCCTTGAGCCTCCTGAAGTTGGGGAGCGACCCCTCGGCCATCAGCGCCTCGAGGCGCCGGGGGATGGCGCAGTCGAAGCCCACCAGGGCGGCCCGTCTCGCTTTGGGCATATGCGGTTCCTCGCCGCCCGGGACGCCCGGCGGCGCGGGGGCCCCGGGCGCCCCGGGAGTCAGATGACCAGGCTGTTGCCCTGGATCATGTCCAGGAGGGCGGCCCTCGTCCGGGCGAACCTCGGGTCGGCCCGCACGCCGTCGAAGTCCGCGTCCGGATCCTCGCGCAGGGGGTTGCTGAAGTCCGCGAAGATCCTCCCGGGCGAGGCGCTCATGACTATTATCCGGCTGGCGAGCAGGAGCGCCTCCTGGATGTCGTGGGTGATGAAGAAGAAGCAGCGCCCGGCGCTCTTCCAGATGGCGCGGAGGTGCTGCTGCATGGACTCCCTGGTCATGGCGTCGAGCGCGCTGAAGGGCTCGTCCAGGAGCACCAGCCGGGAGTCCACCGCGAGCGCCCGGGCGATGGCCACCCGCTGGCGCATGCCGCCGGACATCTGGTGCGGCAGGAGCTGCGCCGCGTTCTCCAGGCCTATGAGCTCCAGGAGCTCCCTGACCCTTGCCCGCCGGCGGTCCCCGGGGGCCTTGAGCATCCGGAGGCCGAAGCCGATGTTGTCGGCGGCGGAGAGCCAGGGGAAGAGGTTGGGCGACTGGAAGACCACCCCCACGCTGGGGTCGGGGCCCAGGTGCGGCGCCCCGTCCACGAGTACCTCTCCCTCGTAGTCCAGGGCGTAGCCCGCGAGCACGTTCAGCAGGGTCGTCTTGCCGCACCCGGAGGGCCCCAGGACGCAGACGAACTCGTTGCCCCACAGGCGCGCCGAGATCCCCGCGAGCACGGTGACCCTGGACCTGCCCCGCCGGTAGGAGAGGCTCACGTCCACGAGCTCCGCGGCCGGCCTGCCGGCGCCCGCCGGGGGCTCGCGCCCGGGGCGGCCGCGGAGGGCCGCCGCCTCGGCCGCCGCCACCTCGGAGAAGGGATCCTCGGAGGGGGCCGGGAAGCCGGGCGGGGCGGCAGGCGCGGCGCCGGGCCCCGCCCCGGGGGAGGGGGGGCCCTCCGGGACGGCGGGCGCCGCGGGCGCCCGGGCGCCCGCCGGGGCGGGGCACGCCGTCATTCGTAAAGCTCCGTCAGGATGAGCGGGGTGAAGAACTCCCTGGGCGGCGAGACCCGGATGGCCTTGTCCGCCAGGAGGAAGTCCGCGGTGTCCTTCAGCAGCTGGGCGAGGGCGCCGGGGCTGGAGGATGTCCCGAGGTAGCGCGGATCCTTCTGGTCGGCGGCGTCCAGCACGATTATCTGACTGATGACGGAGCGCGTCTCCTCCTCGGGGAGGCCGAGCTCGGACGCCAGGATCCTCACCGCCTCCGGGGAGGCGGCCTTGTACTCCCTGGTGGCCTGGTCCAGGATCTCGATGTAGGCCTTCACCACCTCGGGGTGCTCGGCGTAGAACGCGTCCGAGACTATCCCGAACTCCCCCGTGATGCCGCCCTTCTCGGCCACCTGGCGCGAGTCGGTGATGACGCGGCCCCCGTCCGCCACCAGGGCGGCCTGGGCGGGCTGCCAGATGTAGGCCCCGTCGATGTCGCCCCTCGTCCAGGCGGCGTGCACCTCCTGGCCGGTGATGTCGAGGATCCTGAGCTCCGAGGGGGCGATGCCGTTCTGCCTGAGCGCGGCGAGCAGGCTGAAGTGCGAGGTGGAGCCGAAGGGCGTGGCTATGGTCTTGCCCCTGACCCCCTGGATGTCGGCGATCCCCGACGACTCCTTGACCACCAGGGCCTCGGACTCGCCGATGATGTCGTGGAGGTAGAAGATCTTGTACGGGAGGTGGTTGACGAGGCCGGCGGTGCCGGGAGGGGTCCCGATGATGCCGATGTCCAGCGACCCGCCCGCGAAGGCGGCGTTGACGTCGCGCCCCACGTCGAACTTGATGTACTGGATCCTCGTGCCGGGGAAGCGCTTCTGGAGGAGGCCCTGGCCCTTGGCCAGGAGCTCCCCGTTGGGGGACTGGAAGTACCCGAGACGCAGGACCTCGGGATCGGCCGCCGTGGCCTGGCCCGCGGGGGCCAGGGCGGCCGCGAGCGCGAGGGCGGCCGCGGCGAGAAGCCTGGAACGCATGTTTTGACTCCGTTGCGGTAGGTGCCCGGGGACGGCGGGCGGGGGCGCCCGCCCGGGGCGGCGCGGCGAGATCCCCCCCGGCCCGCCGCCGCTCACGCCTCCTGCTTGTCCAGCCAGGGGGAGACCCAGCGGGTGGCGTGCCGGAGGGCGACGTCCATGAGGAGCGCTATGGCCCCCAGGATGATGACCCCGGTGAAGACGATGTCGTTGCGGAGGAACTTGGAGGCGTCCAGGACCAGCCAGCCCAGCCCCGAGACGGCGGCCACCATCTCGGCCGCCACCAGCGTGGCGTAGGCGAGCCCGGTGGAGGTCCGGAAGCCGGTCAGGATGTCCGGGAGGCATGACGGGAGCACGACGCTCCACAGGAGCCGGAAGCCCCCGGCGCCCAGCGACCTGGCCGCCCGCAGGCGGTCCTCGGGGATCCTGCGGACGGCGAAGGTGATGCCGATCAGGAGCGGCGCGAAGGCGCTCAGGAACAGGAGCGTCACCTTGGACTCGTCCCCTATGCCCAGGAACAGGATGAGGAGCGTGTAGTAGGCCAGCGGGGGGAGGGGGCGGTAGAACTCGATCAGCGGGTCGAGCACGGCCCGCACGAGGCGCGAGGTGCCGGCGGCGAGCCCGAGCGGGACAGCCACCAGGAGGGACGCCCCCAGCGCGATGAAGAGCCTCCGGAGGCTCGTGAGGATGTGCCGGAGGAGGGACTCGCCCTTGTAGCCGTCGCGCAGGAGCTCCAGGAAGGCCGCCCAGACGTCCCCGGGGGTGGGGAGGAAGGCTGGGTTGACGAGCCTGAGGCGGGAGGCCAGGAACCAGCAGGCGAGGACGAGGGCGACCGTGCCGGCCGACACCAGCGGGTAGAAGAGGGGGCCGCGCTGGCGGCGCCGCCTGCCCGGGCGCCTCCTCGCGGCCGCCCGCGGCGGGGCCGGGAAACCGTCTGTCTGGGCTTCTGGTGGCAAGGTGCTTGCCCTTCCTGGGGGGCGCGTGAGGACGGAAAGGCCCCGAAAAAGGTTCGCCAAGGCCCGGAAGGGCCGGGATGGAACGGCGGGGGGACGGGAGGGTTCGAAAAAAAAAGGCCGCGGACCTTTTACGGTCCGCAGCCTTTCTCGTGAAGAATCAGCCGCGAGCGCCCTCCCGCCGAAGGTGGGCGGAACCACCGGGGAGGGGTGGCGCTCTAAAGTGTTAAGACATTATCTGCCGGGCCGCCGGAAAATGCAACCCCCCGTCTCGGGCCGGTCTCGAGCCCCCCCCGGCCGGCCGCGCGCCGCCCTTCCCGGGAGCCTCCCCCGCCCGGGCCGCGCCCCTACAGGATCACCACCGGCCTCCCGACCTCGGGGTGGGGGATTATGGAGGCGGACACCCCGTAGACCTCGGAGAGGAGACGCGCGGTCACCACCTCCTCGGGCGTCCCGTCCGCCACGATGAGGCCGCCCTTCATGACCAGGAGGCGGTCGCAGTACTTGGAGGCCAGCGAGAGGTCGTGGAAGACCACGACTATCCTCTTGTCGAGATCCTTCAGGAACTCCAGGATCCTCAGCTGGCTCCGGATGTCCAGGTGGTTGGTGGGCTCGTCCAGGAGCAGCCAGGGCGTGTCCTGGGCCAGGGCCCGGGCCAGGAGGACCTGCTGGCGCTCGCCCCCGGAGAGGGAGCTGAACTCCCTGTCCGCGAGCCTCGCGAGGTCGAGGCGCCCCATGGCGTCGCGGACGGCCTCCCGGTCCTCCGCCGTGAAGACCCCCATGAAGCCCTTCAGCGGGTAGCGCCCCATGAAGACCGTCTCCTCCACCGTGAGGCCCTGGGGGCTCTCCCTCTGCTGGGGGAGCACCGCCAGCTGGCGGGCGAGGGCCTTCTGGGGGATGCGCCGGACGGGCTCGCCGTCCAGGAGGACCTCCCCCCCGGAGGGGGCGATCGCCTTGTAGAAGGTCTTGAGGAGGGTGGACTTGCCGCTCCCGTTGGGGCCGATGACGCCGGTGATCCGCTGCCCCCGCACGGCGAGGTCGATGCCCTTGAGGATCTCCGTCCCATCGAGGGAGACCCGGAGGCCGCGCGTCTCGATGGAGAGGCCCCGCAGGGCCGGGGGCGCGGCCCCGCCCGCCCCGCCGGCGCCCCCGCCGGGGATCCGCCCCGCCGGGCTCCCGCCGCCGCCGGCCGCCGCAGGCGCGCCGCCGGCCCGCCTGCCCGCGCCGCCGCCCCCCCGGGCCGTCACGGCCCCCTCCCGCTTGCCCATGGCCTCCTCCACGCCGCCGCGGCCCGCCGCCCTCATTCCCTGCCCCCCCGCCGGGCCGGCTTCAGGAGAAGCCAGAAGAAGAAGGGGGCGCCCACTGCCCCGGTGAGCACGCCCAGCGGGATCTCCGCCTCGGCGGTGGTGCGCGCCACGACGTCCACCGCGACCATGAAGAGCGCGCCCCCGAGGGCCGCCACGGGGACCAGCCTCGTGTGGTCGAACCCGACGAGGAAGCGCGTGATGTGCGGGATGACCAGCCCCACGAAGCCTATGATGCCGAAGTAGGCGGTGACCGAGGCGGTCATGAGGGCGGCCCAGGCGAGGTAGGCGAGCCGGAGCCGCCTGGGGTCGGCCCCCAGGGAGAGGGCCTCGTCGTCGTCCAGGGAGACGAGGTTCAGGTTGCGGCTCTGGCTCCAGAAGAACACCCCCCCGGCCAGCGCCGACGCCCCCGGGAAAGCGATGTTGCCCCAGGTGGCCGGGGCGAGGCTCCCCATGAGCCAGAAGGAGAGCATCTGGAGGCGCTGGGGGTCGGGGTTGTAGTAGACCAGGAGGCCGGTCAGGGACGAGCACAGCACGTTCATGGCCAGGCCCGCCAGGATGAGGCGCCAGACCGGTGCCCGGCTCGCCGCCCCCATCGCGAAGACCAGGGCCCCCGCACCCAGCGCCCCCGCGAAGGCCGCGAGGGGGAGCGCCGGCCCCGCCGCCCCCAGCCAGAGGATGGAGGTGGCGGCCCCCAGCCCCGCGCCCGAGGAGATGCCCATGAGGTAGGGGTCGGCCAGGGGGTTCTTGACCACCGCCTGCATGGCCGTCCCGCAGACGGCGAGGCTCCAGCCGCAGGCCGCGCCCGCGAGGGCCCTGGGCAGCCTGAGGTTCAGGAGGATCTCCCGCATGAGGGGGTTCTCTTCGGAGCCCAGTAGCCCCAGGATGTCCCTGAGGGGGATGTCCACCTCCCCCAGGCAGAAGCTCAGGGCCAGCGCCAGGGCCAGGAGGGCCGCGAGGGCGCCGGTCCACAGGGGGAGGGGGGCTTTGCGCAGGCCGGTCACGGGGCCGCGGCCCCCTGCCCCGCCCCGGGGGCCCCGGCCTGGGCGGGCGGCGGCGCGGGGAGGGAGGTCCCGGCCGCCGGCGCGCCCGCCGCGGGGTCACCGGGGAGCGGCGCGGGCGCCTCGCCGCCGAAGACGATGGCCTCCAGCCGCAGGATTCCCGTCCCCAGCCTCACCCCCGG
>JAITEZ010000148.1 GCA_031281735.1 Deltaproteobacteria bacterium
GAGTCCGGGGAGTCCCGCTTCATCGCCCGGAGGCGCCTCACCCCGGGACGCCCGCGCACCATGGTCTCCGGGGCGTTCATGGCCCACCTGTGCGGACAGCGTCGTGGAGATCGTCTGGGACAGGGAGGCCTTACGAACGTCCCGGGGGCGTACAACCGAGGCCGCTACCTGGGGCAGGCGGAATCGGCGGACGTGTTCCCGTACCTGATCTACGACGCGGTGGACGACAGCGCCACCCGGCCCCGTCACCGCGCCCTGGACGGCCTCATCCTGGAGTTCGGCTCCGAGGAGGCCGAGCGCGTCTATCCCCCGAACGGGTTCCAGTGCCGGTGCGTCATGCGGGGCCTCACCCGCCGCCAGGCCGAGACCAGGGGCGTACCCTCGCGGAGGCAGGCCAGGGCGCTCATAGACGCCAACCCTCCCGGCGAGGGGTGGGAGGGCCCGCCGTTCGAGGGTGGCGCGCACACGCCGGGCGGGGGGCTCCCCCCTGTCCCGGAACTCAAGGGCGCGGGGGAGAGGCTGAAGGAGAAGGGGGCCGAGGTGGTGCCCGACGCGGAGTTCCTGAAGTACCTCGGGGACACCGCCGCCTATCCCGCCGCCGCCAGGGCGAAGGCGCGGATACCCGAGTCTCCTCGCACCCGCCGCCCGGGCCGAGGAGGCCGTCCGCCCCTGGACGGCGGACGTCTCCCCCAGGATCAGGGAGAACCTGCTCTCGCCGGAGGATGAGGAAGGCCGCCGCCGCGATCCGCGAGGATCTGCTCGCGGATTCAGGAGGCCCGGCAGGCTCGGGGAAGGCGCCACCCTCGCCGGCATGGACGGCTATCTCCGGGGGATCCAGCTGGCCGTTGGCATAGCAAACTATTGCTCAGGGGATTCGTGCACCGACTTACTGATTGTGATCTGAGACAACCCGGCAAGCCGAGAGACTAAGTAATCCCTCAATTCCAAAAAGCGCGGCTTCAATACCCACAAGAAACCATCGATAGTGCTCATTCATCATTTGCCTTGTGATTTCAAACCCTTTTCTTATGATTATCATCATAATATAAATAAAAATTATCAATAATTAATATAATATTATAATATTTAAATTATATTAAAAAATATTTTTTATATAAGAAATATTACTTGATCTATTGAATAATTAAAATTACTAACCCACCGCTGACAGCGCCAAGCAATTGTAAACAATGAAAAAAATCCGAACCCCTCTCGCTCAGGAAGAATCGGCGAGCAGTGGGGTCCGGATTCATTAAAACATGGCGGAGAGACAGGGATTCGAACCCTGGAAAGCTTATTAGGCTTTAGACGATTTCGAGTCGCCCCCGTTCGACCACTCCGGCATCTCTCCAAAACAGAGGGTGGCACAGGGATCTGACTTGCCCTGGGGCTACCTTATGCCAGATTACCACAGAAAGCCGTCCGGAGGGAAGACCGCGGGCCGTTCCGCCGTTCCGGCGAAACGGGTCACGGAAGGGGTGGGCGGCCCCGCCTGCCGGGCCCATGGCCCCTGTCGTTCCGCACCCCAGGCCCCGGATGATCCTCAGGCGAAAGGCGATTGCATTCCCCCGGCACTCCTGCGGGATTCCCCCCAGGCGCTCCCCGGACGCTTTCCCCTCATCGGCCGAACAGGGTATCAGAGAGGATTATCCGAACCTCATCGGCCTGTAATGAAATCAGCAACAGTAAATCACAGCTAATTATCATATGCAAAAGTCATAAGAAAAAAGCTAACTTTCTCCAGGCGCTGCCCCGCCAACGGGGCCGCCATCCAAAAGCCGCCCGGGTCCGGGAGCGCACCGCTCCCCGGCCGGTCACGGGGCGGATGCCGCCGGGCCTGGGCCGGGCTGTAAGGATCGGCGCAGAGCGGGCATGGCCGGACACCCGGAGGCGGGCGCCTGGCCGGCCCCCGTGTCCACGGAACACTCCCTCAGGACCAGACGCCCGGCACACTCTCCCCGCAGTTCGGGCAGGCCCCCAGGTCATCCAGGGCGTTGCTGGAGACCGAGAAGCCGTCCCGCGCGACCACCGTCTCGCCGCAGCCCGGGCAAAACGTGTCGGAGTAGGAGGGCCCCCTGGCGTTGCCCAGGTAGACGTGCCTGAGGCCGCTCTCGCGGCCTATGCGCCGCGCCCGCTCGAGATCGGCCGTCGGGGTGGGCCTCAGGTGCGACTGCATCCGCATGGGGGAGAAGCGGCTCACGTGCCAGGGCATGGAGGGATCCGTCCGGGCCAGAAACCCCGCGAGTTCGCGGAGCTCCGCGTCGGAGTCGTTCAGTCCGGGTATCAGGAGGGTAGTGACCTCCACCCAGATCCCCAGCGACCTGGCCCGGACGATGGAGTCCTTGACTGGCCCGAGCCTTCCGCGGACGACCTCACGGTAGAAGGAGTCGCTGAAGCCCTTGAGGTCTATGTTCATGGCGCGCACGTGGCCGGCCACGGCCTCCATGGCCGGCGCGCCCATGAAGCCGTTGGTGACCCAGACCGAGGGGAGCCCCAGCTCCCATGCGGCGCGGCCCGTGTCCCTGGCGTACTCGAAGAAGACGGTGGGCTCGCTGTAGGTGAACGAGAGGCTCCTGGCCCCCGTCTCGAGCGCGGTCGCGGCAAGTCGCTCCGGATCCGCCCCGCGCCCCCGCACCCCCGGCCAGAGGCCTCCGGGTCGGCTCAGCGAGGCGTTCTGGCAGCCCAGGCAGTCGAAGCTGCAGCCCGGAGCCCCCAGCGAGAAGGTGAGGGTCCCGGGGAGGAAGTGGTAAAGGGGCTTCTTCTCGACCGGATCGAGGTTCAGGGCCCCGTCGTAGCCGTAGTTGAGTGTGTGCAGGACGCCTCCGCGGCACTCCCTGGCCATGCAGAACCCCCGCCCGCCGTCGGGGATCGAGCAGCCCCTGGCGCACAGGAGACACTTTACCCCGCCCCCGGAACCCGGCTCCCACAATTCCGCCTCTCTCATGCCCCTTCCAATCCGGAGGCAGGACGCCCCCGTGACAGCCACCCGGCGGCCGCGCCGGGACGACGACGCGGATCCGCGCCTCCCGCCCTGGTCAGAACTCAGTGAACATGATGAGGGCCACCTTGCGGCTGATGTCCTCCATGATCCAGTCGAGGGCCTCGGTCTGCTGCATCTCGGTCTGGCCCTGGTTGCCGGTCACGACATATGTCCTGCTGGAGATGAACTGCCTCCTCCGGGAGACGGGGGGGGCCCCGGGGGCGGCCCCCGGCCGAGTGAAGACGGCCTCCACGGTGGCGGTGGCCACGCGGCTGGAGGAGGACTCCGGCTTCTGGGAGGAATCCTCGGGGACCATCTCCCAGGAGCCGCTCCCCACCATGACCGAGACCACGGAGAGCCTGAGAGTGGCGTCCGCCTGCGGGCCGGTAATCCGGAGGCCCGGAACGCCCTCCAGGAGCACCGTCAGCTGCCGGGTGAGCTGGGGCCCGAGCCGGGCGAAGCGCGAGCGGTTCTCGGCTATGGGTATATGGAGGCTCATGCCGCCCTCCGGGAGCCTCAGCTGGTAGGGGCCGGGGCTCAGAGAATAGCCGCAGGCGGCGAGTCCCCACAGCGCCATGAGCGCCGTGGCCGTCAACAGTGGTCCGCTTCGCAGTTTCACGTTCAGCCTCAGGGGTCCGGCAGGGCCGGGGGAGCCGATGCCGGAACGGCCCAGGCGCCCGTCCGGCACAGATGTCAGCGGGCAGGACGGCGGGGGGCGGTCCCGGAAGGCTCAGGCCGCAGCCTGGCTCCCGCGCCGGGCCGTCCGGCGAAAGGCCTTCAGGCCTCCCGCGCCGCAGTCCGCAGGGATCGCCCGGCCTTGTCGTCCAGTCATGAGCTGCCGCCGCCAAAGCCGCCGCCTTCGGCATCCGTCCCGCCGACGGCCTCCGCGGCCCCGGAGCCTGGGCCGGCACCGGCCGCCTCGGCAGTATCCCCGGCGGCGGCCGCGCCGCCTTCCGGCCCCAGGCCCGGGGCGGCCCCGGCCCCGCCGCCCGCCCGGCCGGCCGAAGGGGCACTCCCGGCCGCCGCCCGCGCCTCCCCGAGGGTTCTCGCGAGCCGGTCCAGGATGCCGTTCACGAAGGCCTGGGAGTCGGGGTTCCCGTATGCCTTGGCGAGCTCCACCGCCTCGTTCAGGACGGCCTTGACAGGGATGTCCGGACGGAAACGCATCTCGTAGTAGGCGAGCCGGATGAGGGAGCGATCCACGGCGTCCATGCGATCCACGCGCCAGTTCCTGGCGGACGCGGCGATGTCGCCGTCCAGCGCGGAGAGCTCGCGGGCGACCCCGAGGTAAAGCTCCACCGCCAGCGGCCAGGCCGCCTCGAAGTCGCCGCGGGGGACGCCCAGGGCGAGCTCCTTGTCGCGGTCGGGGGCGAAGCTGTCCCGGAAAAGCCCGGGCTGTTCGAGGTCGGCGCCGCCGGAAAGATCCCGCTGGAAGAGGAGCTGCAGCGCGAGCGTGCGGGAGAGCCTGCGCCGCGCGGGGAGCCCCACGGCCGCGGCGCGGCCCGGGGTGGAGGCGGCACCCGTCATAGTCTCTCGGCGCCCGCAGGCCCTTCCCGGCCGGGCAGGAGCTTCAGGAGGTTCGCGGTCTCGACGGCAGTCACCACGGCCTCGAAACCCTTGTTGCCGCTCTTGGCCCCGGCACGGTCGGCCGCCTGCTCCAGGGTGTCGCAGGTGAGGACCCCGAAACCCACCGGCACCCCGGTGGCCAGCTGGACCTGGGCCAGGCCCTTGGAGACCTCCGCCGCCACGTAGTCGAAGTGCGGGGTGCTCCCGCGGATGACCGCGCCCAGCGCGACCACGGCATCGAAGCGCCCGCTCCTGGCAGCCGCCTGTACCGACAGGGGGAGCTCGAAGGCTCCGGGCACCTTGAACACCGTGAGGTCGGCCTCCGCCCCGCCGTGCCGCAGGAAGGCGTCCACGGCCCCGGCGAGGAGCCTTTCGGTGATGAGGCTGTTGAAACGGCTCACCGCAACGGCGAGCCTGAGCCCTGCGGCTGAAATCTGGGCTTCGAGGATCTGGTGCATGCGGGTTCAGCTCCGGCGGAGGTCAGCACCTCCCGTGAAGGCCGGCCGGGCGGGCGCGGCGGCCCGCCAGGGCCGGGGATCTGTTCTGGGAACTTGCGGCTGGCGGAGGGGGGGGAGGCACCCTGGGACTGGGGCGCCCTGGGGGGCCTGGGGCGTGCGCCAGGGGGCGCCGGAAGGTCGCGGCGCGTCCCGTCCGCCCCGGGGCCTGATCCCGCGGGATCCCCTGGCCCCCCGCCTCAGGCCCGGCCGCCGCCGTCCTTGCCGAGGTGCAGGATGTGGCCCATCTTGGCGCACTTCGTCGCCATGTACCTCTCGTTCTCTGGACGCGGGGGGAGTTCGATGGGGACGCGCTCGGCCACCGACAGCCCGTAGCCTTCGAGCGCCACCATCTTGGCGGGGTTGTTGGTCATGAGGAGCATGCTCTTGACGCCCAGATCCCTGAGCACCTGGGCGCCCAGGCCGTAGTCCCGCAGATCGTCCTTGAAGCCCAGGGCCCGGTTGGCCTCCACGGTGTCGGCGCCGCGGTCCTGCAGGGCGTAGGCCTTGATCTTGTTGACCAGGCCTATGCCGCGGCCCTCCTGGGGCACGTAGAGCAGCACGCCGCGCCCGCGCTGGGCTATCTGGCGCATCGCCTCCTTGAGCTGCTCGCCGCAGTCGCACCGGAGCGAGCCCAGGGTGTCCCCCGTGAGGCACTGGGAGTGGACACGGGTGAGCACGGGATCGGGAGTGGAGATGTCGCCCATGGCGAGGGCCAGGTATTCGGTCCCGTCCACGGTGGTGGTGTAGGCGTAGAGGTCGAAGACGCCGAAGGGCGTGGGGAGGACAGATCTGGCCTCCTGCACGACCAGCCTCTCGTGGGCGAGGCGCCAGGCCACCAGGTCGGCCACGGAGGCTATCTTGAGCCCGTGTTTCTCCGCGAACCTCTCGAGATCCGGCATCCGGGCCATGGTGCCGTCATCGTTCATCACCTCGCAGATGACCCCCGCCGGGGACAGGCCGGCCAGCCGGGCGAGATCCACCGCCCCCTCGGTCTGCCCTGTCCGCACGAGCACCCCCCCCTCCTTGGCCCGGAGGGGGAACACGTGGCCGGGGGACACGATGTCGGCGGGACCCGCGCCCTCCCGGACGGCTGCCAGAATGGTCGCCGCGCGATCGGCCGCCGATATCCCGGTCGTGACCCCGTTTCTCGCCTCGATCGACACCGTGAAGGCAGTCTGGAAGGGGGAGAGGTTGTTGGCCGCCATCTGAGGCAGGCCCAGGGAGTCCACGAGCGAGGGGGCCAGGGGAAGGCAGATCAGCCCGCGGGCGTGGGTCGCCATGAAATTCACGGACTCAGGGGTCACGTGCTGCGCGGCCATGGTGAGGTCGCCCTCGTTCTCCCGGTCCTCGTCGTCGACCAGGATAATCATGCGTCCGTCGCGGATTTCTTTGATTGCGTCGTCTATTTTGGCAAGCGGCATCGGCTCAAGGCTCCGTACTGGTCGCATCGGGGGGCGCCTGGCCATCGCCCCAGCTCTCAGGTTGTACGGAATATAGCATGCGAACCCGGGGGAAATAAAGACGGGCGCCGGGGTTCGCTGAGTCGGGGGCCGGGACCGGCGGCGCGGGGACGGGACACCCCGGCGCGCGGCCGCCTCCTGTCTGCCTTGCGCCCCCCGCCTGTCCGCCTCCGCACCTTCAGTCCCCCTGCGACCGGAAGGAGGAGAGGAGGGCGTACAGGGCCTTCCTGGGAACTCCCGTCAAGGCGGATAGTTCCCGCGCCGACTCGGGGAGGGGCCTGGGGTCGGCGCGGGCCGCCTCGAAAAGGGTCTTCAGCGCCTCCAGGGATCTGGGAGAGCACAGGGGGCCCCGCCCAGCCCAGCCGTCCCCTCCGGCCGTCCTGCCGGGGGGGGGCGGCGCGGTGTCCCCCTGCGCGGGAGGCGGATGGGGGCCGCCCTCCCGGGGCCCGCACCGGGGATCACCCGCATGCCCGCCGGGCGCTTCCCCGGGGGCCCCCCCCTTCCGCTCCGGTGCGGCCTGCTCGGATCCCCACACGCCGCCGGGTTCCCCCGTCACCTCGTAGCCCCCCTGCCCGCCTGAGTCCCCCTGCCCGTCTAAATCCCCCTGTCCAGCGAAGTACCCTTCCCCCCCGCCGAGACCCGCCCGCAGTCTTGGGGCCCCCTCCACCACCAGGGTGATCTCGCCCTTCCTGGGCCTTTCCGTTGCCTCCGCCAGGAGCTCGTCAAGACGGCCGGCCAGGAACTCCTCGTGGAGCTTGGTCATCTCGCGGGCCACGAAGGCCCGGCGCGGGCCCAGGATCTCCAAGAGATCCGCGAGGGACTCGGCCAGCCGATGCGGTGCCTCGAAGAGCACCAGGGGATGCCGGAGCCCCCGGTAACCGGAGAGGAACCGCCTCCGCGCGGCGGACCGCGCCGGGGGAAAGCCGCAGAAGGTGAAGGACCCGGCGGGGAAGCCGGACGCGGAAAGCGCAGTCGTGACCGCGCTGGGGCCCGGAAGCGGATACACCGCGAAACCCGCCTCCCTGGCCGCCCGCACTAGTGCCGCTCCCGGATCGGAGACGGCGGGCGAGCCCGCGTCTGTCAGGAGCGCCACGGCCCGCCCGCGGGCGAGGGCCTCCCTGATCCGGGGCCAGGCGGAGGCGTGGTTTTGCTCGCGGTAGCTCAGCTGGGAGAGGCCGATCCCGAGACAGTTGAGCAGCTTGACCGTCCGTCGGGTATCCTCGGAGGCCGCGAGGGACGCCGAGCGCAGGATCCCTTCCGCCCTTCGGCTCAGATCGCCGAGGTTCCCCAGCGGCGTGGGCACTATGTAGAGGCCGGGAGGGAGAGGGGGCGGGACAGGCCGGAGCGCGGGCCCCGCGCCGCCGCCCGCCCCTGCGGCCGGCGCGGCCCCGGCGATGCCGGGCGGGGAGGCCCGCCCGCCCGCGCCGTTCCCGGAAGCCGCCTCCCCCGCGCCGGGCGGCAAGGAACGGGCCCCCGGAGCCGGCCCCCGCCCGCAGTCCCCGCCCGTCCTCCGGTCGCGGCCAGGCCCTGGCCCGTCGGGGCGGTTCCTGCCCGGAACCCCACCGGGCCTGTCCTTGCGGGTCACGCGACTCCCCTGTCCCGCCCCGCCGGCTAGAACAGCCCGCCGGCGGGCGGGCCCGCAGGCCCCCCGGCGCCGTCCGGCGCGGGGTTCAGCACCCCCCTGAAGGTCAGGCGGTGCAGGGGGCAGGGCCCGTGGCGGGCGATGGCCTCCAGATGCTCCCGGGTGCCGTAACCCTTGTGTCTGTCAAAGCCGTACTCAGGCCACTCCTCATGGGCCTGCGCCATCATCGCGTCCCGCGCGGTCTTGGCGAGCACCGAGGCGGCGGCGACCGACAGGGAGAGGGCGTCCCCCTTGACGACGGCCACCACCCGGGCGTCCGGGATGGGGGGGCGCACGTTCCCGTCGGCAAGGGCCAGTCCGGGGCGGGGGGAGAGGCGCGCGAACGCCTCGGCCATGGCCGCCATGGAGGCCCGCAGGGGGTTCAGGGCGTCCACCTCGGCGGCCGTCTTCACGGCCAGGGTCCAGCAGACGGCGCGCTCGCGGACGATCACCGCCGCCTTCTCGCGGCTTGCCGGGCCGAGCCTCTTCGAGTCGTTCACGCCAGGATAGTCCGCCCGCAAGTCGAGGATCACGGCCGCGGCCACCAGGGGACCCGCGAGAGGCCCGCGGCCGGCCTCGTCCAGGCCCGCCAGCGTCATGCCGTAGGCGAGATCGAAGGCCAGCAGTGGGGATACCCGGAAGCCGGGGCTACCGGGGACAGAGGTGGCAGGAACGGGGGGGGAGACCTGACCCCGGCTCCGTCCAGTGGCCGGGACGCTGCCGGCGGCGACGGCCTGGCCGGCGCCCTCCTCCTTCCGCAGCCAGGGTGCGAAAAGGCCGCCTGGGGCCGGGGGAGACGCCCCCCCGGCCCCAGGCGGCCCTGGGCTTTTCCTTCCCGCCGCCACCGAGGCCAGCTCCGGGCCCGAGGGCTACTTGGGCCCGTAGATGTTCTTGGACTTGACCTTGGCGGCCTTGCCCCTGAGTTTCCTCAGATAGTAGAGCTTGGCCCGGCGCACGCGGCCCGGGGTGACTATCTCGATCTTGTCGATTGAGGGGGAGCTGAAGGGGAAGATGCGCTCGACCCCCACCGAATAGGACACCTTGCGCACCGTGAAGGTGGAGCCCATGGCCGCCCGGTGGATACGGATGACCACGCCCTTGAATACCTGCACGCGCTCCTTGTCGCCCTCCTGGATCCTCACGTGGACCGCCACGGTGTCGCCGGGACGGAACGGGGGGTGGTCGATGCGCCTCTGCTCCATGTCCAGGGCGGCGAGGATCCTGCCGTGTTGCTTGAAGGTGTCTCCAACTTCGACGGGGCTTAAGCCGAATGGTATGTTGGTCATGGTGTGGCCTGTGACCTCCTGGGGAGCTGTGGGATGGGGCGGGTCCGGGGCCCGGGGGCGTATCTCGCGAGATCCCTTTCCCTGGAAAGGGCGGAACTGGTTATATAGCATTTCGTCCGCAGTTTTTCAACTGATCCGGAAACACCGTAACGCCCTGAATCGCCGGGCGCCCTCCGCGCGCGCCGGCCGCCGGCCCGCACCGCCGGAGGCCGGGGCCGAGCCGCCGCGTCTCCCGAAAGCGGCAGGCGCCCCTCCGCCCGGTCGCCGGGGGCGATTCGTCCCTGCACCCTTGCCTACGAGGTTGCGACGCGACCGTCCTCTCTGATATGATAACTATCAAAATAATTATTAATATCTCTTATATATAATATACCAACCTAAATTACCGGTCTGAAGGATTGACCTGCAAAGCCATAGTCCATCGCTGTAATAAAAATATATATTATGATATTTTTAAAAAATCAATGTATTGTTGTAAAGACTCAATCGCGAAAGACTCAATCGCGTAGGTCTGTAGGTAAATCAGCTAACGGGAATGTAGGACCAAATACCTCGTTCACCAGGAACCCCGAAAACGGACTGTTTCCGCGGGACGGCGCCAGGGACCGCGCGCTTTGGAGATGGAGACAATATGCCCCGTCCAGACGCAGCCCCGGTATCCGTGCCAGTGGCGGCCATGGTGCCCTGGGTCAGGCCGCGCCAAGTGATGACAGGGTAATTCCCCTGCCGCAGAAAGAATCCATGGGCGACCCTACTCTCATCAGGATATCCGCATGCCTATTTTTACCCGATCTGTCTGTCAAGGATCGTCCATACCTGCCAGGGAGGTGCTCAAGGCTTGCAGGTTTGCGGTTGGAATGCGCAGAGGTTAAAACCCGGGCCGGAAAATGCCTGAAATAATGATTTGAAACCCGGGGGGCCGTCATGTGATCATGTTAGCGACAATCAGCAAATTGATGATTAACTGGCCACGAGACCGCCACCCGCTTGCCCCCTCCCTCATGCCCCCCGCCCGGGCACCCCCCTCCTGTCCCCCCCGCCGTTTCAACCAAGGCCGCGCCTGCTCCACCTGACTCCGGGAGGGGCGGCGGACGCCGCCGTTTCAGCGGCCCTCGCGGCCCTGTCGGCCGCCCCCTCGGGGGACGGCCGCGTCCCGCCGGGCCTCCGGGGCCGCAGGACGGGCTCTCCGTCCCCCCACGCCGCGGCCGCCTGCCCGCGCGGCCCGCGCCAGGGGAATCGCAACCGAAGGCCAGTCCCCCTCCGCCCCTGCGGCCCGCCGCTCAGCCGTCCGCAGGATGTCCGGATATGGGAGTCCCGTACGCCGGCTTCCCGGCGGGAGGGCGGGGCGGCCCCGAAACGCCGAAAATGGTTTGCTATTATCAACCGATAGTTTTATCATATCTTCGCCTCGGCCTGACTTCATGCGCACAGGAAACCCCTACCAGAAGGCTGCCTGAGCCGGGCATCCCTGATCGGTGCGCGGCCGCGCTCGCGCCTCCGGCCCGCACCCGCCGCCTGGAACCCCGTGCGCTCCCCCAGCACACTCCAGACCCTTCCGCCCCGCCCCGCCCCGTGCCAGAGAGGCCTGCCCCCGCCTCTTACCGCTCTCCCGCTCCCCCTTCCCCGCACCGCGCCCAGCGCCCGTCCCCTCGCTCCGCCCCACGCCGTTGCCCGCCGCCATACCCGTGGGCGGCCGGGCGGAAACCAGCCGCGTGCGTCACGGGCCGTTCCGGGCCCGCGCCCACGCCACGGGAAGCCCCGCTTGCCGGGCCACGAGGTGAAGACGCCCGCCATGCTGATGATTTACGTTTACGGCACGCTCAAGCACGGTTTCTGGAACCACGACCGCTACTGCAAGGGGGTGGTGGAAGTCACCGAGGGGGAGGTCCTGGGCCGCCTCTTCGAGCTGGCCACCGGAATCCCGATCCTGGAGGTCCCCGACAACCTGGTCCTGGCGGAGGGGACGCGGGATCCCAGGGGGGACGCCCGCCTCCAGCGCGAGGCCGCGGGGGAGTCCTGGGAGGGCCTCCTATCCCCCCCCGACGAACCCTCCCACACGCCGGAGTACGGCTGGGGCAGGGTGAAGGGGGAGATAATGCACTTCAACGACCCACTCCTGCGGCTCCCTCCCATGGATCACCTGGAGGGCTACAAGCCAGGGGATGCTTGCCACTGCCGCAGGCTCCTGTATCCCGCCCGCTCCGGGGGCTGCCTGGTGCCCGTGTGGCTCTACGCGGGGGACGCGGCCAGAGCGCGCGTGCCCCGGTTCCCCCTCCGCTCCGGGAGATGGCCCTCCTGAAAGGCCGCACCCGAAAGGTTCCCTGGGGACGAAGGGCCCCGCGCGCCTTGTCTTGTCGAAACAGCCGCCGCGATCCCGCAGGCATGCCCCTGTGCCCGCAGGCACGACACGGGGGACGGACGGCCCTCGTGAGAGAGGCCGGGAGAATCCCGGAGCGGGAGGGAGGCGCCTTCATCGTTCGCGCCCCCCTCCCGGCGGACAGCTGAAAGACGCTCCGGTCCCGGGCTCCGCAGACCCTGTCCCCGCGGCCCCGGACGCGCGGAAGCCGTTCCCGCAGTGCCGGGTAGCCCCGGATCCGGCGACGCCGGGACGCGTCCAGGGACAACCGGGCGCTACGGGGCCCGTTCGCGGGTAATCCTGCCCCCCGCAGGCGCGGCCGCGGAAAGGCCGGCCACGCGCGCGGGCACGCGACGACCTGTCCCGGCGGGCGCCGGACCGCCGGAGCCTGCGGAGAGGGAGCCGGTCGCCGGTGCCGGCGGAAACGCCCGCTGCCCCGGAGTCACACCCTCCTTGAGTATCGGCGCCACTGGCAGTCGTCGTCGCGGCAGAGGTAGCAGTTGTGGAAGCCGCTCGGGGAGTGGAAGAATATCCCCGAGGAGGAGAGCTGCGGGTCGAGCCACAGCCGCGAGTCGAGGGTCATGCCCTTTCTCGCGGCGGCCGGGCCCATCAGGTCGAAGAGCACGCCCTGCTCGGAGAGGGGCCACTCCTCCAGGGCGCCGGGGGCCACGGCGGAGATCGCTGGTATCCCCCAGCGCTCGGCGATATGGCTCTCGAGGGCCCCCTCCGCCTCCTTGAGGGCGATGAACCTCACGGCGAAGGCGGCCTTCCTCATGTCCTCTGGGACGGAATCGGCCCAGGCCGAGAGCTCCCGCCCCTCCGAGGCCAGGAAAGGGTAGACCAGGGGACGGTCCCCCAGCTCCTGGACGAGCAGGGAGCTCCGGAAGACCCGTCCCCCGATGCTGACCAGATCCCCTCCGGAGATCTGAGGGGGTAACGCCGTGAAGGCACCCCAGGGCCGGGCGAGCTCCCTGGCCTCCGGGAGAAGGTAGCCGACCTTCTCCCTCAGGAAGGCCGAATCGAACGGGAGAGGCCTGTCGAAGAAAAGGAGGCTGTCAGGGAGAGTGACGTCCTCCAGATAGAAAAACTCGGTGCCGGCCGTGCCGGCGGTGTACGCCTCCATAAGAAATCTCCTGGCATAAGGCGGGGGCCGCCCGCACCCGTGCCCGGGGGACATGCCCCTTGTGCGTTGAGGCCGGGGGTGCGAGGCCCCCCCGGCGGGGCCCGTGAACCGGGAAAGGGCCGCCGCGGGGGGAACGGGACGAGAACAGGTCGATGTACGCCTCGGGTGCCGCGAACCGGGAGCGGGACGCCGCGGGCGTTAGGGGGCCGGGTGCAGGGAAAGCGGGGACGGGCCGTGCGCCGCGGGGCGCCGCGAACCGGGAGCGGGACGCCGCGGGTGTTAGGGGGCCGGGTGCAGGGAAAGCGGGGACGGGCCGTGCGCCGCGGGGCACCGCGAACCGGGAGCGGGGCCAAGCGGGACGGCCGTCGTCAGCGGAGGGGTCAGGGCAGGGGCCGGGGGACGGACGGCGGCCGGGCCGGGCTGCGCACCGGGGCGGGCCTTTTCCCCGCGAACAGGGAAGTGGGCGGCGACTGGTCATGGGCATGGGCATGGGTCGGGACCGGGGCCTCGCCGGGGGCGGCGGGAGCCGTCCGCCGGCCGGGCCGGGGGGCGGATCGCAGCGGGCGGGGAAGGGACAGGGCCCGGCAGAAAGAGGCTCCCCCTCCCGCGCCGGGTCCGCAGGGGGGGCTCTCAGGGCACCCGGCGCTAGCCTCCCTCCGGGGAGCCTCCCACGGCGGCCGCCACCATCCTGCGGGCCCTCTCGCGGTAGAGCCTGGGCTCCTCGGCGTCCCCGTAGCCCTCCATCTCCCGCGCGAGGGCCGCGGCCTCGGGCACGCGGCCGGTGCGGACGTACAGGATGACCGCGTTGAGGGCGGCGAGCGCCATGAGATCGAGATTCGCCGGATCGCGGGGTCGTTCCCTCAGGGCCCAGAAGAGGGCCTCGGCGCCCGAAAGGTCGCCCTCGTCGGCGAGAGCGGAGAGGACGTTCACGGCCGCCATGAGCGCGAGCCGCCGGAGATCCGCCGCCGGAGGCGCGCCCCCGTCCAGGGGGTTGCCGGGCATGCGGCGGAGGATCGCCAGGGCCTCGGTGCCCTCGCCCCGGTCCAGCAGGGCGTTGATGAGCGAGACGTCGGCGCGGGCGCGGGGGAGCGCCAGGCCACACCCCTCCCCCGCGAGATCAGCGAGGCGCTCGCAGGCCCGGGCGGCGTCCTCGATGCGGCCCAGGCGGGCGTATTCCCCGGCGAGAACGGTCAGGTGCTCCGCGAGATCCGCTCGGACATCCTCACACGAGTCGGCGCTCCAGGCGAGGATCAGCTCCTCTGCCGCGCCGAGGCGGCCCTCCGCCAGAAGCTCGTGTATTCCGGGCACGGGCATGGTTCGCGCGTCCTCCTTGCCGGGCGCGGCGCGGCCTACCGAACGCCAGGTCGCCTGAAACTATAACCCTTCCCGGCCCCCCCGGTAAAGCCCCGCAGGGAACCGCCGCAGGGCCCGGCCGCGTGGCGCGGCGACCGGGAGCCCCGGGGCGGGGGGCCACGCGGCCCGTCAGAAGAGATCCCCCGTCTTCTGGGACCGGAACAGCGTCCACAGGAAGAAGGGCCCGCCCAGCATGGAGGTCACGATGCCGATGGGGATCTCGGCGGGCGCGAGGATCACGCGCGAGGCGAGATCGCAGAGCACCAGGAAGCACCCCCCGGCGAAGAACACCGCCGGGATGAGGAGCCGGTGGGACCAGCCCAGGGTGAGGCGGCAGGCGTGGGGCACCATGAGCCCCACGAAGCCGATGGGCCCCGCGAGGGAGACCACCGATCCCACCATGATCGAGGCCGCGAGGAAGATCTTGAGCTTGGCGACGCCCACCCGCACCCCGCGGCTGGCGGCCAGCTCCTCGCCCGCCGTCAGCAGGTCGATCTCCGACGCCATGAGGCGGATGACGACGAGCCCCGCCAGGATCACGAAGGCGAGATCGGCCAGGCGCGCGGTCTCGAGACCGGCGAGCGACCCCATGAGCCAGTGCATGATGCGGAGGGAGTCGTGGGAGTCGGACAGGTACTGCACGAAAAGGACCAGGCTCGAGAAGAAGAAGTTGATCACGACCCCGGCGAGCAGCATGATGACCGTGGAGAACCCCCCCTTGACCCTGGTGATGGTCCACACGAGGGACATGGAGAGCCCTGCCCCCGCCAGGGACGCGAAGAGCGGGCCCACCCCCCCCAGCCGGATGAAGAGGGTCCCGCCGATGTAGAAGTACACGGAGGCCCCGAAGGACGCCCCGCTGGACACGCCCAGGGTGAAAGGCGTGGCGAGCGGGTTCCGGAAGAAGGCCTGGAAGACCATGCCGGAGAGGGAGAGCCCCGCCCCCGCCAGGAAGGCCGCGCAGGCCCGGGGGGCCCGCAGCCGCCAGAACACCTCGGCGTCGGGGTGATCCGGCAGGAATATGTCCGAGGGGCTGATGATCGAAAGCCCGAAGAAGGGGCTCGCCGCCGTGACGGCGAGGCTTCCAGCGATGATGGCCGCCACCTTGAATCCCGGGCTAAACTTCATCTGTTCTCCGCTCCGCGGCTGCCGCCCCGCGCCCCGCCGCCTCCCGCCCGCGCCCCTGCCGGGGGCGTGCCGCCCAGCGGCTTTACCGCCCCGTGCCTCCGCGGGGCGGTAAATGGCCGGCCCGGCGGCTACTCGGCGAGGATCACGGGCCGGCCGTCGACCGGGTGCCTGAGGTACGTGAACTCGTGGCTGAAGGCCCCCTCGAGGACGCCGCCGCCCATGAGGCCCTCCACGGGCCCGAAGTAGGCGGTCCTGCCGCGCTTGAGGACGAGGGCGTAGCCGCCGCTCTTCACGGGGTGGTTGAGGTCGTGGGTCACGGCGAGCATCGTGAGGCCCTCGTCCCGGTTCAGGCTGATGAGCAGCCTCTCGAGCTCGGAGGTGTGGTGCGGATCCAGGAAGGACGCGGGCTCGTCCAGGAGCATCACGGGAGAGCCCTGGGCGAGGGCCGCCGCGAGGAAGGCCTTCTGGCGCTCGCCGCCCGAGAGGGTCTTGAGGGGCCTGTCCGCCATGTGGACGAGATCGGTCTTCTCGAGGGCGGCGTCCACGGCCTCGATGTCACGTCTCGTGAGGGCCGAGACGCTGGTGGCGTAGGGGAAGCGCGAAAGCTTCGCGAGCTCGCCTATCGTGAAGGGCGGGATCCAGCCCCCCGCCTGGGGGACGTAGCTGACGAGCCTGGCGAGCTCCTTCTGGGTGTAGAGGCCGATGGACCTGCCGCCGATCTCCACCTCCCCCTCGACCGTCCCCTTCTCGTGGAGGCGCAGAAGGCTTTTCAGGAGCGTCGACTTGCCCGCGCCGTTGGGGCCCAGGATGGAGAGGTAGGCACCCTGCGGTATGGCGAAGTCCACGTGCTCCAGGATGCGCTTCGGCCCGATGGAGAAGGAGAAATCCCTCACCGACACCATCATCCCGGAGCCCGGCGCGGCACCGGGCGTCCCCGGGAGGGGCCCCCTGACGGCCCACTCCGCTGCGCCGCCCTGGGCCGCCGCAGCGCCGGGCGCGCCCGCCCTCTCCTCGGCAGTGCCCGTCATGGCCTCCACCTAGAGGGACGCCGTGGCGCCGGCGGCTTCGGCGGGCGCCACGGGGGCCGCCCTTCCGGGGCCGGCGGGCGCGGCCTCCGCCGCGGCGAGGGCCGGCCCGGACAGGGGGGGGCCGGGCTGGATGGCGTCGGCCACCTTGCGTATGGTCTTCCAGGCGCGGGGGCCGGGGACCGTGTCGGAATCATCGGTGAAAAGGTAGACGCGGCCGTTGCGGACCGCCGACACGTTGGCGAGCTCCCGCCAGCCCCTCATCGCCTCGGCGGCCTCCTCCTCGCCGCGCAGCAGATCGATTATGACCTCAGGGTTGATCTTGAAGATGGCCTCGCGCGACAGGCTCGGGAAGGGGAGGCTGCCCTGGTACGCGTTCACGCCCCCGCACATCTCGATCAGGTTGGAGAAGAAGCCGTCCTGGCCCGCGGCGGTGATCTCGCTTATGTAACCCAGGCCCGCGTAGGAATGCATGACCGAGAAGAGGACCCTGGGCCTGGGCTTGCCCCTGGCCTTGGCCTGGGCGTAGCCGGCGGCCTCCCGGATGCGGGAGACGGCCTCGCCCGCCTCGCGGGCGCGGCCCGTGGCCGCCCCCAGCTCCACCATGGCCTCCATGAGGCCCTCGAGGTTCCTGGTGTCGAGGGGCATCACGGTGAGCCCCAGCATGGAGAGCTCCGCCGCAGTGGCCGTCTTGTCCACCGGGAGGATCACGAGGTCGGGCCTGAGGCGCAGTATGGCCTCGACGTTGACATCGCTGAAGCCGGCCACCTTGGGGATCGATTCCACCTCGGGGGGGTAGCGGCAGAATTTCGTGACACCCTTGACCGCCGGGCCAAGCCCTACGGCGAAGGCCGTCTCCGTCACGCTGGGGGCGAGGGTGACTATGCTCCGGGGTTGCGGGGGGACGGGGCGGGGGGTGGTGGCGGCCCTCAGCGTCTGATGGCCCCAGACCGCGAGCCCCAGGCCCGCCAGGAAGGCCCCGCTCAGGACGAGGGAGCGGAGGCGGCCCCGCGCGCGTTCCTGCCCCCCGGCCGGGCCGGCCGCGGAAGCGCTGTCGGCGGAATCACTCATGCTGGCTGACCGGGATCCCCGCGCCGGGCGGGGCTCTCAGTACGGGGGCGGCCACGCGTCCGCGGGATAGGGCCGGAACCCGAACCGCGGCGGCGGGCGCCCGCCGGACTTAAGGACACGGGGTGGCGGAGGCTCGGCGCAGGGACATCCCGCGCTCCTCCTGGCCGAACGTGCTTCGGCGGCCCCGCCGCCCGCCGGGCGTTGACCGGGAGCGGCGGCTGGGATGGAGTGAAGTTCCGCATGACAGGCGGAAAAGCCTATCCGAATGGCTGACTTTACCACGGCGCCCGTCCTCGGATCAAGGGAGATGAGCCGCAGGAGGAAAGACGGGGGGCTTTCCCCAGCAATTAAAATTATTACCATTTGTGGAACATTGTCGGTATCCCTATGCAACCACCTGGAGAGATGCCGCAGGCCCGCCGTCTTCCTGGAGAGGCCCGGCAGGATCGCCGTCCGGGCCCCCCGGCGCTGTCGCCTGGCGAAGCCCCGCTCTTGCGACCGGCATCGGGACAGCCGCCCGCGGGCGGACCCGCGGCCTCCAGCGCGCAGGCGCGGCGTCTTCACGCGCCTGCGGGCGGCGAGGCCCTCCCCTCGCCGGAGCGTGAGCCCCGGCGGCCTCTCCCGGACTGTCGCGCCCCCGTCGCCCGTCCCGGAAACGCCCCGCGCCTGCGCCCCGCCAGACGGGACCCGGCCCCGGACGATCCGCAGCCGCCCGGCCCCCCTTCCGGCCTGCCGGGCTTCGCCGACTCTGCCGGCCGCGTCCAGTGCCCGCCGGCCCCGCCTGTCCGGTATCCCCGGCCCGTCCCGGCGGCTCTGGGCGGATGCCTGAACGGAGGCACGATACCCCGAGAGCCAGAAAAGATTTCTTTCACCACACATCGTCCCTTGCCGCCCGCAGGCGGCCGGAAACCGTTGGGATCAGGCCAGAAGACGCCGGCCTTGCCGTCAGGCGTGCCCGGCCGTCCCCGGCGGCGTTCCCT
>JAITEZ010000177.1 GCA_031281735.1 Deltaproteobacteria bacterium
AGGAGGAAGAGGACGGGGGCGCCCGCCCCCTGCTCCATCGGCACGTGGAAGGACCTCGCGAGACTGGCGGGCGTCCCCGCCGGACCGGGGGCGGGGCTACGACAGGAGCGCCTCGAGGGCCTTCGCGACGATCGCGGCTCCCGACCCGGTGTGGAGCGAGGGCGAGTCGCCCTCCAGGGTCATCTCCCGGAAGCCCGCCCTGGCCCAGGACTCCAGGGGGGCCGGGACATGGGGCACGGGCAGGTGCCCCTCCGGCGGGCCGCCCGCGCTCCGGACGGAGAGGACGGGCACGCCGAGGGGAGCGGGGGGCGTGGCCCACCAGGATCTGAGCTCGAAGAGGAGGGCCTCCTCGGAGGCCTCCCGGCGCGTCGGGGGCGCACCCTCGTAGTGGTAGAGGGTCTCCAGTGATCTGCCGAGGGCCTGGGGGGAGGGGACGGGGAAGGCCCCCCCCCCCGCTGGGGGGGCCGCCGCGTCCAGGAGGACCAGGGCCCGAGCGGCGAGCCCGCGGGACTCCCTGAGCCTGCGCGCGCACTCCCAGGCCAGGGACGCCTTGAAGCCGGAGCCCAGCACGACGAACCCCTGCCGGGGCAGCGCCGCGGCCACGGAAGCCGCCGCCTGCTCCGCCCAGAGGCCCGTGAGCTCGTCCTCGCGCGCGCCGCGGTGGGTACGGTGGAAGTCCCCGTAGGGGTCGAGGGCCAGGACAGGGACGGCTTCCGGGAGCGCCTCCAGCAGGCCCCGCCAGGGGAGGACGCCGCCGGCGGCGGCGGGCACGATCACCAGGGCCGGGCCGCGGCCCCGGCGGAGGGTGAGCACCCCCCCGCCCTTCTCGGCGAGCATGCCCTCCAGCGTCCGGGCCAGATCCCGGAAGGAGGCCGAGGCCAGCACCTCTCTGGCGCAGGGCGCCAGCCCCAGCCTCTCCCGGAGGCTCCAGGAGAACTCCGCCGCGGAAAGCGAGTCCCCGCCCAGGTCGGTGAACCTCTCGGAGAGGCCCGCCTCCTCCCGGGGCCAGGCGCGCCTCACCTCCTTCAGGATCAGGTACTCCCCCAGGGTGCCGGGGACGGTGTCGCTCCCGGCCCGGAACCCCTCCCGCCAGGGCTTGGGCAGGGCCGCGAGATCGAGGGATCCCGCCTCCGTGAGGGGGAAGGAGGGAACGCAGACGATGCACCTGGGGGCCAGGGCCGGGGGGAGCACGGCCCGCAGGTGGGCCTCCAGCTTCCTCACGAAGAGCGCGTCGTCGTCCGCGGCGGGGCCGGCGGGCCCCGCCGCCCCCGGGGGCACGGTGGCCCGCGCGGGCGGGGGCGGCGGCGCCACGGCTCCGCCGAGGGAGCCCGGGCCGCCGTCCTTTCCCTGATCCCGCCGCGCCTCCGGGCGGGCGGCGGGTACGCCGCCCGGGCCCTCCTGCGGCATCGGCTCCGGCTCCAGCCAGATCCCATCCCCCGGCGCGAAGGGGGACGGCGCGGCCCTGCGCACGGGCGGGGCCGGCGGGGGGGAGGCCCCCCGGCGGATCACGTAGGCCGCCGCGGTCAGGAGGCCCTTGGGGTCGGAGAAGGACACCACGCGGACATCGAACACCCCCGGGTAGACCTTGACGGCCTTCTCTATGTCCTGGATCTCGGGCTCTAGGCCCAGGACGTTCGGGATCTCCCCCTGGCGCCCCTTGAGGAAGAGATCCCCGTCGGCGCGCAGGACCCCGCGCCTGCCCGTGCGGTACAGTGGCGACGGATCCCCCGCTCCCGCCGCCCCGGCGGGGCCGGGCCCCAGTCGGCCGGCGCTCTCCTCGGGGCGGTTCAGGTACTCCCGGGCCACGAGCGGCCCGCCCAGGCAGATCTCCCCGGGGAGGCCCACGGGGCGCGGGGCCCCCGCCCGCGAGAGCACCCAGGCCTCCGCCCCCGGCTCTGGGCGGCCCAGCGGGTGGACGGCGAGCTGCTCGCCCAGCTGGCGGCGCAGCCCCGCGCCGAGGGTCTCCCGCGCGCCCCAGACGGACCAGAAGGAATAGGGCTGAGGCCGGTAGAACGACACCCTGCCCCCCGAGGCCACCACGGCGCGCAGGGAGGGAGGCGCCTCCCCGCTCTGGAGGCCGCGGGCCAGGAGCGCCGGGACGAAGGCCACCGTCACCCCCTCGCGGCGGACGTAGTCCAGGAAGGACGCCCCGGAGGCCCGGGCCCAGGCGGGCGGCAGGCAGAACTCGGCCCCGGCGAGCACGGCCGCGCAGAGGACGGGCAGGGCCTCGGGGGCGGTAGCCCCCAGCAGGAACGCGCACTTGTCCCGGGGGCCGAGCTTCCAGGCCTCGCGGATCTGCCTGGCCCGCGCGGCGACCGCCCGGCCCTCGAAGACCGCCCCCAGGGCCGTCCCCCCCGAGGCGCCGGAATAGAGCACGCATGCGGTCTGCGGGGGGAGCGGGGCCCGGGAGGGCCGCAGCCCTGGCAGGGGGCTGAGGCCGCCCCCCTCGCGGAAGACCAGCCGCGGGGCCCCGTGCTCCTCGGCCAGGGGGTTCAGGGCCTCGGAGAGCACGAGCAGGTCGGGATCCGCGTCCGCGAGGGCGTTCCTGAGCCGCGGGCGCGCCCACTCGGGATCCAGGGGCGCCGCCGCCGCCCCGCTCATGAGGAGGCTTAGCGCCCCCGCCGCGAAGTCCGCGCCCATGGGCAGGAGCAGGGCACCCAGGAGCCCGGGCCCCATGCCGCCCGAGAAGTCCGAGATCTCCCTGGCCCGGGCGAGCAGGCCCCCGCCGTCCAGCCTCCCGTTGGGGGAGCTCAGGGCGGGAGCCCTCCCCGCCTCCTCTAGCCTGCGCCTGAGCTGGAAGCCCAGGCTCTCCCGGGTGGGCGCCGGGAGCTGCGGGCCCAGGGCGAGCGAGCGGATCCTCTCACCCTCGCCGGAGGCGAGAAGGGTGAGCGACCGCACGGCCCGCGAGGGGTCGCCCGTCACCTGTGAGAGCACGCTCAGGAAGCCCGCGCGGACGGACCAGGCGATCTCGGCGCCCAGGAGCGAGCGGTCAACCCTCACCCGGCCGGAGAGCCCGCCCCCCCTCCCGGCCGTGTCCTCGGTCTCGAGATGGATCGACAGCGGGCATCCGGGCCACAGCGCGCCCTCCCAGCCCCGGGTGCGGAAGCCGGCGGGCCCGGGCGGGGCGCCGCGCTGGTCGAAGACCAGGGCGCTGGAGAAATAGGACTGGGCGGGGCCGCGCTTGCCCAGGATCTTGAAGACCCGCCCCCAGCCGGGGAAGGCCTCGGAAAGCCTCGCACGGGAGAGCGCCGCGATCCTCGCCTCGCATTCCTCCAGCACCTCCGCGACGGCCGAGCCGGGCGGAAGATCGAGGGAGAGGGGCATCATGACCGGGATCCCGGGGACCGGCCCCGGGCCGCCGGGATCCCCGCGGGCGGGGGCCTCCCCGCCGGGTGCGCCGCGCCCCGCCCCCGGCGGGCCGTCCAGGTAGCCGGTGCCCGCCCGGTCCTCGTCGAACCACAGCCCCAGGAACAGGAGCCAGGCGGCGGAGAGGAGGGGCTTCACGCCGATCCCCCGGTCCCCGGCGGCCTTGAGGATCCGGGCCTCGAGCCCCCCCTCGAGGCCCAGGTCGACCTCGAGGAGCGGGCTCTCGGCCTCGGCGGGCCCCTCGGGGACGCGCAGGGGGAAGGCCCTGGCCTTCCATCCCAGCACGGATCTGCGCACCGGCTCCCATGGTCCCGCGAAGCCGAAGGACTCGGGCGACCGGGACGGGGGGGGCACCCCCAGGCCCGGGAGGCCCTGGAAGGCCGGGTGGAGTTCCGGGGGCTTCTCAGGCGGGGCGGGGCGCGGGAGCGGCGGGTCGGGGAAGGGCCTGAAGGCGGCCCACCCCCCCGCGGCGCGCACGGCCACGGCCTCCAGGAGCATGCCCGCCTCCGGCGGCGAGAGGACGGGCAGGGCGTAGACCAGGGTCAGGCGGTAGAGGCCCTCCGCGAGCCGGAAGCACAGGAGCCGCACGAGGGGGCCCCGGTGGAGGGCGGGGGCACCCGCGCCCCCCCAGAAGGAGAGGGCGACCTGCAGGGCCGCCTCCCGGGCCGCCCCGGAGGCGCCCTTGCCCAGCGGCTTCAGGTCGCTCGCCGAGAACGACCTGGCCGTTTCCCGCAAGGCCGCCCGCATCATGCCGGGGCCGGGGGTGAAGACGCTCCGCAGCCTGGGCGTCTCCCCCACTATCCCCGCGAAGGCGGCCTCCAGGGCGTCCGGGGCCAGGGGCGCCTCGAGGATCCAGGATTTCAGCCCCACCAGCCCCAGGGGATCCGTCTGTACGGCGGCCTGGGCGGCCAGCGCCCTCTGGAAGGGCCCGAGCGGTGTCAGGCTCTCCACCCTGGCGGCATCGACGTGCTCGGATAGGGCGCGCAAAGCCCAAGCCCGCTCGAGCGCCGCCTTCCCCGCGGCGTCCGCCGCCGCCCCCTCCACCAGCTCCCCGGCCGCCGCCGCCGCCCCCTCCACCAGCTCCCCGGCCGCCGCCGACGCCTCTCCCACCTGCTCCCCGGCCGCCGCCGACGACCCCTCCACCAGCTCCCCGGCCGCCGCCGATGCCTCCTCCACCAGGCCCCCGGCCGCCGCCGACGATCTCGCCACCAGCTCCTTCGCCGCCGCCGCGGACGCGGAAACCAGCTCCCCCGCCGGGACCGCCGCTGGCGGGGGAGCCGGATCCGCCGCCCCCGCTGGCGCGGGAGCCGGATCCACCGCCGCCGCCGCTGTCGCGGAAGCCGGATCCAGCGCCGCCGCTGGCGCGGGAACCTGTTCCCCCGCCGCCGCGAAGGCGGGCCTCGCCACGTCAGGAGCCTGCGGCTCCCCGTCCCCGCTGTCCGCCGGGGGCTCGCCGAACCCGAAGACGTCCACGTCGACCGGCTCGTCCAGGGGGGTGATGGCGATGTCGGGAGGAAGTTCCTCGTCCTCGTCGGCCGGCACCACGCGGGAGACGTCCACCAGATCCTCTATCTCCTCGGCGGGGCCGCCCCCGGACCCCGGCGGGGCGGCGGCGTCCGCAGGGGCTGGCCTCGCCGGGGCCTCCCCGGCGGAGGCGGCCGCCCGGAGCATCTCCGC
>JAITEZ010000228.1 GCA_031281735.1 Deltaproteobacteria bacterium
GCCCTCCCGCCGGCATCAGGCCGGGCTTGGATCAGCCAGCGCCAGGGCGTCTGCGGGGAACGCGGGCTCCCGCCGGAAGGAGACCGGGACGCCCGGCCGCCGGCGTGTCCGGATCCAGCAGGAATCATTCCTGCTGGACCCACAGGAATCCGACCTGCTGTTTATTGATTATGTTACCATAGGCAATGATAAAATCAATAAAACATAATAGATAAACTGTAAAACCCGTGTTTTCGCAGGCCGTTGCAGGAGCGGAGCATGGCGGGCGGGCAGGGACGGGCCGCTGGCCGGACGGACGGGCCGGGGCCCCCCGCTTCGCGGGCCCCCCGCGCCGCCCGGCGGGGCGGGCCACGGGGGCGCGGCGGGACGGCGAAAGGTATTGAAATCGCTGGCCGCGCTGCAATAGAATAGGCGAATTGGCACATTCCCGAGTCATTTGCGCGGTCCGCAGTGCCGGGCCGGTTACAATACCGTTTCGCACAGAAGAGGGTTCCTTATGATAATCCTGGTCATCAACGCGGGCAGCTCATCGGTCAAGTTCACGCTGTTCGACATGAAAGACGACAAGAAGGTCCTGGCGACCGGTCTCATCGAGCGCATAGGCATCGAGGGGACCAGCATGAAGTACTCCAACTGGAAGGGCGAGAAGAGCCAGGGTTCGGTGGACGTCAAGAACCCCAAGGAGGCCGTCAAGGTCATCAGCGAGCGCCTTGTGGACACGAAATACGGCGTCATCGGGGCGCTCTCGGAGATCAAGGCCGTGGGCCACCGCATCGTGCACGGCGGCGAGAAGGTCAACAGGCCCGTGCGGGTCACCGAGGAGGTCAAGGGCATCCTGAAGGACTGCTTCTCCATGAGCCCCCTCCACAACCCCCACAATCTGGCGGGGATCGAGGCCTGCGAGGGCGTCCTGAAGGGCGTCCCCAACGTCGGCGTCTTCGACACGGCCTTCCACAGCACCATGCCGCCCAGGACCTTCCTGTACGGCATCCCCTACGAGCTGTACACCAAGGACCAGATCCGCCGCTACGGCTTCCACGGCACTTCCCACGCCTACGTCTCCCGCGCCGCCGCCCGCTTCGACGGCAGGCCCATCGAGGATCTCCGGATCGTCTCCGCCCACCTGGGCAACGGGGCCTCGATCACCGCCGTCAAGGGCGGCAAGTCCTACGACACCTCCATGGGCCTCACCCCCCTCGAGGGCGTCATCATGGGAACCCGCTCGGGCGACATCGACCCGGCGGTCATCTTCCACATCATGAAGATCAAGGGCCTCTCCTACCAGGAGGTGGACAACCTCCTCAACAAGCAGAGCGGCGTCCTGGGCCTCGCGGGCATCGGCTCCTCGGATCTGCGCGACATCGAGGAGGCGGCCAACAAGGGCAACAAGCAGTGCGCCCAGGCCCTCGACATCTACGCCTACCGGATCCGCAAGTACATCGGCGCCTATCTCGTCGCCCTGGGCGGCCTCGACATCCTGGTCTTCACTGCCGGCGCGGGCGAGAACTCCAACACCCTGCGGGCCGCCATCCTGGAAGGGCTGGACGGCCTGGGCTTCAAGCTGGACAGGGCCCGCAACGACGTGCGCTCCTCGGATATCCGGGTCATATCCACTGACGACAGCCCCTACAAGATCATGGTCGTCCCCACCAACGAGGAGCTGGCCATCGCCGAGTTCACGAGCGAGGTTCTGGCCTCCTAGCCCGTTCCCGGCCCCGTCCCTTCCCGCGTCCCGGCACGGGCCCTCCCGGAGAGCGGCCCTGCCCGGGGCGCGCTGGGGAGACGCGTTCCCCCAGACGCGCGCGGAGGCCGTCGGCTCCATCGGCCTGCTCCCGGCGTGAATGTAGGTCTAGTTCTGGACAAAGTCTACCCAGCACCGCTTAATCCGGAGTCTGGGTCATGATGTTATTGCCTTATACCATTGTGGATTATTGATTGTTTTTAATTTGATTTTAATGTTTTTTATATAAAAAATATTTAATTAATAATTTTATTTATAATTTTATATAATTTTTACTTTAACGGTGGCGGCAAAGGCAATCGTCGGTTGCCTCGCCTGCCCGCGTCCCTTGGTCATTTTCCTGCTGCATCGGCGTCCTCCGGGAATTAAGGGACGCGTGCGCCTTTCGCCGCGGGCCCTCTCGGTGACGGGGGATGGGATCCCCCCCGGCGGTCAGAATCCGGCGGTAGGCGGGGCCTGCCCGTCCCCCCGCCGCCGGAAACGGGGAGGCCTGGCCTCCTGCTGCGGTGGCCGCCTGCCCGGTGCCGGTTGACCGGATACCTGGAGAGGGTCGTTTCCTGAGCGGCAGGGCGTCCCGAGCGGGTTCCCCCCGCCTTCTTCGGGCGGGGGCCCGCCACCCGCCGGGCGGGCGGCGGGAACCGGCCGCGGAAAGAGCCGTCTCAGTCCCCGCGGAGTGCGGCCGTTCCGGGCGGAAGGGAGACCGGACGCCAGGGGAGCCAGTCCCGGCGCCCGCAGTCCAGGGGGTTCCCGGGCCCTGGCCGCGCCCGTTTTCCGCTATGCCCCTGGGCCGTCGCCTCGGCGGTGGCCGGGTGCGGCGGCCGCCCGGCCGGGGTTCAGAATACCTGTATGCTCAGGACATCGCGGGAAAGGGTGAACTCGTCCATGGGCCTCCCCTCCCCGCGGAAGAGGAGGAGCTTCTCGAAGAGGTACCGCGCCCGGGCCGTGAAACGCTGGGCCATCCTCTCGTCCAGGATGAAGCGGGTGGAGGTGAGGAAGGATCGACCCAGCCCGAAGGCGAGCCGTGCCTCGTAGGTCTCGTCCCCGACGGCATGGGCGAAACGCCGTGTGATGTCCCAGGTGCGGGAGGCGGCGGCGCAGAGTCTGCGGCGCACCGGCTGGCTCAGGACGGGGAGCCTGAGGATGGACACCAGCATCACCGAGACGTCCTGGACGAAGTCGGACTCCTGCGATCGGTAGAGATCCACCAGGTGGACGCGGCCTGAGCCGGGGTCGTAGAGGATGTTGCTCAGGTTGAAGTCCCCGTGTATGAACATGCTCCGGGGGGCGGGGCAGAGCTCCTCGAGGGCGGCCAGCTCGGGGAGCAGATCCGCCAGAGGCCTTATATCCAGCGGGCCAATCGCGCCGCAGTACCTGATGATCTGCGGGTAGAGGCAACGTGCCTCGCTCAGGCGGTTCTCGGCCTGCCGCGCGAAGCCCGCCGAGCAGGGCCCGTCCCGCAATGTCTCCTCCCAGACCCCGCACATGACGGAGAGCGCCCGCTCCAGGCCCTCGAAGGCCTCGTCCGGGACGTTCTCCATGAAGAGGGCCTGGAGGTTCCTGCATGGGATGTACTCCAGCACCAGCGCCGCCTCGGAGCCTTCCCGGGCGGGGATGAAGGCCTTCACGTCCGGCGTGAGCCCCGGCCTCAGCGCGGCCCAGCGCACCAGGCTCTCGCGCTCCCGCGAGAGCTTGAAGGCCGGGCCGTGTTTGAAGAGCACCGTCTCGGTGGGGGAGGCGAGCCTGGCCCCTCCGCGGTCCGCCTGCCCGGGGGCCCCGGGGGACGGCGCTTCCCCCTCCTGGGGCACGGCGTCCACCACCCCGATCCGGCAGCCCGAGCGGCCGCCCCAGATGGCGCGGTATCCCGCCCGACCTATCTCCAGGTGCCTGCCGGTCGCCTTCAGGCCCTCGTCCAGCGCCTTGTACTGCTCGAGCTTGATCTTCTCGCCCATGATGACGTAGATGATCTTCTCGCCTATCTCCAGGAGCAGATCCCCGACCCGCTCGAGGTAGTGGACTATCATGAGGGACGTCACGAGATCCCCGGGATCCGAGTCGCCCTTCTTGAGCTCGTCTATGATCCGCGCGAAGCGGTCCGCGTAGGAGACGTCCAGCCTCTCCTCGGCCTGGCCGAGGCGGATGGCGAGGTCGAGATCCTTGCGCTCCAGGGCCGGCTCGATCCGGCCGAGTCCGAAGAGGATCTCGTGGAAAAAGTCGTCCAGGCGGAAATGCTTCAGGAAATCCAGGGAGCCCAGGTAGCCCGCCTGGCGGTCGAGGTTCAGGAAGAGTTCCGAGATCCGCTCGAGCCGGGAGGACACGCTCGAGAGCGCCTGCAGGTAGATGGAGTCGCGCCTCTTCGCGGAGCGGCCCGCGTAGAGCTCGAGGGTCTGCTTCTGCAGCAGCGCCGACTGGGTGGCGATGTAGGAGGTGCGGTGGTAGAGTTCCCGGCTCTTGGCGGGATCCCTCCTGCGCAGCAGGTCCCTGGTCTCCGTGGCCGCCTGCAGGGTCTCGCTCGCGAGGATCTTGAAGCCGCCCCGTATCTCGCTCAGCATCGGTGCGCCTCCGGGCTACCTCTCCTCGGCGGGGGGCTTGCCGAGGGGGAGCTGCGGGAGCACGAGCCCCTCGTCGTCATCCCAGGAGAAGGAGAGGGTGAGCCTTGTCCGCCCGCGCCGGGCCGAGGTCTCGATGGACATGTCCATCACGTCCGCGGGCTCCAGGGTCACCTTGCGCTGCTGGGAGCGGAAGGTGAGCTTGCGGTCCCGGAAGCCCTCTATCAGGGCGTCCAGGTACCTGGCGACGTCCTCGGGATCGGTCGAGAAGCTGTGGCGGAAGTTGTTGCTGCTCATGGGTAGCGGCGTAACCCTCGCGTGGGGTGTTCCTGCCGGGGAGGGGTGTTCCCCTCCGCGCGGGACGGGGACGCGCCCCGGTCGGGCGCGGCGCCGACCGTGTGACTAAAGGAAAAAAAAGCCCCGCCGGACTCTGTCCGGCCGGGGTGGCGCGCGGCACCCGGCGGCTTGCGCGTGTCAGCAGGCGTTCCGGCGCGGGTGGAGCCGAGCCCGGATGTAAAATATAGGATATCATAATCAGGGCGAGGAATGCAAGGGATTGCCGTTCCGCCCGCCGTTTCGCGGCGGACGGACGCGCCAGGATGCCGGTTTCCTGTCCCGGGCGGTTCCCGCCCGTCCCGGGCCGCCCGCCCGGCTCCGGGGCGGCAGGGCCGCAGGCCTGCCCTCATCCGCGGCTTTCGCGGCCTGCCGAGGCGGCGCCCCGTTCCCGAGGAGCGCTCCGCGCTTCCGCTGCCGGAGACGGCACGGCCGCCCGGCGGCGGCTTCCCGCCTCGGCCCGGGCGGTTTCAGGCGCTCCGGGGGCGCGTGTCCGGCGGCGTTTTCCCTGGCGCGGTCTCTTGCTGTTCTTTTAATGCTATTGTTCCATAAGCAATAAAAACAGTGAGGTCCATGGGCTGCAAGTCAGATGCTCCCGCAAGGCCGTCCCTTGACCCCTTGAGGGTCATTAGGATAGGTTATATGACATGCCTTCCGGATTACATGAATCATTCCGTGCATTATGTTTTATATGTCTAGGGTTCTTCCGCAGGGGGATCGTCCGGGAGGGCACCAGAGGAAGGCGCGGGGCCGGCGCCTTTCCCGTGCAGCCTGCATGCCTCTTGCGGCCCCCCCGCGCTCTTGCCCGGAAGCATCCACTTCGGGAGGGGGGGGTGGCGGCCAGGGCCGGGGCCGTCAATGACCCGCGAGGGGACGGCTGCTCCCGGCCTGAGGCGGCTCCGGACGGCGGCGTGCCGGGGAAGGCGCGGATTAAGGGGTCCGGGAGGCATCCCGGCACCCCCGCGGGGGCGCATCGCCGTCCTCCCGCCGCCGTCAGTAGTCGTGCTTCCAGCCCAGGGCCACGCGCGAGGATGTGGAGGTGGAGCGGCTGGTGAGGTTAACGTTGGGTGCGAGCTCCACGTCCACCCGGACGCCTGTGGTGTTGTCGGCGAGGTTCTGCTCCACTCCCACGTAGATGTTGTCGGAGATGTACTTGCCCGCCTCGAGGGTGCTCGCTATCTCGGAGTCGGAATCGTCGTCGTCGCCGAGATCCAGGTTGTCGCGGAAGCCGGTCCCCTGCAGGTGGCGGTCGTCCCTGCGGCCGGAGGTGTCGCCCACGCGCAGGACCGAGAGGCCCAGGGCGTCCCGCATGGTGACGAGCGGGTTCGAGATGCGCGGGCCCAGGCCGGTCATCTCCATGAGGCTGTTGGCGAGCTGCAGGGCCTCCATCCGCGAGAGCTCCGAGGTGTCCTTGTCGAAGAGCACCCGGGAGAGGACCTCGTCCTCGGGATAGGGCGGCTGGCTCTCGAAGCGGATCTGCGGCCGCGAGAGCGTGCCGCGTATCCGCAGGTAGGCCGTGAGGTCCGGCACGCTCCGCATGAGCTCGATGTCGAGGCCGGGGTTTAGGCGGCGGTTGTTGCGGAAGCTTATGCCGCCCCCGGAGAACTGGAAGTCCCTGCTCAGGAAGGTGAAGTAGCCGCGCACCGGCTTGAGGTTCCCGCTGAAGAGGGGCATGGAGGCGGTCCCGCCGATGTGTAAGTCGCCCGCCCACTCGCTGTCCAGCCCCCGGCCCCGGACGTAGGCCCCGCGGGGGATCGACACCGAGATGTCCAGCTCCGGGCCGGGGGAGCGGGTCATGACCCCCGTGTCGATGTCGAGCGTGCGCACCGAGCGGCCGCCGCCCGCGGACTGGATGTTCACCTCCAGGCTCTCCACCAGGGCCTTGGAGGAGATCCTGAGGGCCGTGAGAGGCCCAGCGATGCGCACGAGCCCCGAGGCGGTGAGCGAGAAGTCGTCGCGGTGGAGGGGCGCGAGGTGCCTCAGCTGCGCGCGGGCGTCCAGCGCCGGGGCGGAGTCGAGCCTGAGCTTCCCCTCGAGGGCTACGGTCCCCCTGTTCCCGTCGGAGGCCTCGGCCAGCACCGATATGTCGTTGGTGTTGTCCGAGACCCGGCCCTCGAGGCTGATGTCGGTGAGCGAAATGCCCGCCACGCGATCCTCGTAGGTGCCGTTGGCGACGTAGACGGAGCCCCCCGCCTGGAGCCTTTTCAGGGTGCCGTGGAGGCGGGCGTCAACCTCCACGCTCCCCGTGAGGAACCTCTCCGCCAGGCCCAGGTAGCCCCAAAGGCTCTCGATCCGCCCGGTCCAGGCGAGCTCCGCCTGGACCGGGCCGTTAAGATCGGGCACGGGCAGGTCGCCCTGCCGGCTGAAGGGCAGCCGGTACTTGACATGCACGGGGCCGGCGCCGGGAACGCGGCCGGCGGGGTCGCCGCCGCCCGCGCGCGCCGCGGCGGTGACCTCAGCCGCCCCGGCCGGGGCGCGCCCGGGAGGATCCCCCCCCCCGTCCGGGGGATCCCCGCTCGCGGGATCCGCGCCGTCTTCCGGGGCAGGCCCCCCCGGGGCGTCCCGCGGGGCCTGCGGGCCCGCGCCCCCCCCGGCCTGGCGCGTTGCCTGCGGCGCGCGGGCGCGTCCCCGCGGCCGCTCGGGGAGGGTCACGTCTATCTCGCCCGCGAGAGCCCTGCCGCCCTCCAGGGCGCCCTTGGCCTCGGCCCCGAAGCGCAGCTTGCGGCCGGTCTCGGTGGCGAGCAGGACGAAGGCCTTGAGATCGAAGGAGCCCGAGCCGTCGGGCCCCAGGCGCGCCGTGAGGGAGCTCAGCTCCCCTTCCGGGAGCTCCGGGCCCCGGAAGCCCTTGACGAGCGAGAAGGGCGCCTCGCGGATCTCGAGGGCGAGCCCGAGCGGTTTCACGTCGCCCTTGAGGCTCACCGTGGTGCGGCCCAGCCCGAGCTCCAGGGAGTCCAGCGACAGCCGCGGGGAGTCCAGCGACCCCCGGCCTGCGGGGCCGGAGAGGGAGACCGGCCGGAGGAGGACCAGCGTCTCGCTGGCGCCCGGGTAGTTGAACCGGAGCGAGTCCAGGCGGGCTATGGCGCCGGGAGGGTTCCAGACGCCGGCCAGCGCCACCAGGTCGCGGCCCCCCTTCTCCCGGAAGGAC
>JAITEZ010000225.1 GCA_031281735.1 Deltaproteobacteria bacterium
CGTCCCCGGGGACGCCGGGGCCGTCCCCGTCTCCGTCCGCCTGCCGGGCGGGCTCCTGCATGCTGCTGATTTCGTCCTCGGGGGTCGTCAAGTCATCGGGACCTCGGCCCCGCAACCGGCGAACGGCGCGGCGCCTGAAAGCGGTTCAGGTCTCGAAGGCCGCAGGGCGCGTCCGGCACGTCCCGGAATGCCCACCGCTGCGGCGGGATCGGCGTCACTGGGGCCGCCGCTCGAGGGAACGAGGCACGCGGGCCGGCCGCCCGGCGGCGCGTCGGGCGTGCGGGACTCCTCCTCTCGGCCTGCTGACACTTTATATTCAAAAGCAATCCCATTCAAGCTCAAGTGCCGCCTGCAAGCGGCAAGCGGGACGGCTGGCTCTCCCCCAGACGGCGCCCGCTGGCAGCGGGAACGCGTGCTGCCGCCAAGCGGGCCTTGCCGCCTCCCGCGGCGGAAACGCCCCCGGGGCCCGGCCCAGTCGGGACGGGTGCCGGGGGCGTCCGGGGAAGGCGGACGGGACGGGAAGGCGTGTGCCTTCGCGGGAGGCCATGAAAGGCGGCCCGGCGGCTGCAGGCCCGCCGGGCTACGAGAAGTCGAAGGTGAAGTCCCCCTGCTCGTCCACGCCCAGCGCCAGCGTCTTGCGCTCCTTGTCTCCCGATGACATCAGCTTCAGGATCTCCCGCGCCATGGGAGGCATGACGCCAGCCGCGAGCACCGTGTCAATGTTGCGGGCGCCGGTCTCGGCGTCATGGCAACGCCCGACTATGCTGCCTACGAGGTCGTCGCCGTAGGTGAGTTCCAGGCCGTTGTTGGCCCTTACCCTGTCCCTGAGCGCCCCGAGCTTGATGCGCGTGATGTCCGCCAGGGCCTCCGCGGTGAGGGCCCGGTAGGGCACCACCGTCATCCGGGCCAGCAGGGCGGGCTTGAAGTGGCTGATCAGCACCGGCCTCACGGCATCTCCGATCTCCTCGGCGGTGGGGGGCGGATCGGCCCTGGCCGCGCTCTCTATGATATCGGTGCCGAGGTTGGAAGTGAGCAGGATAAGGGTGTTCTTGAAGTTGATTATCTTGCCCTCCCCGTCGGAGAGGACGCCCTTGTCGAAGACCTGATAGAAGAGGTTCAGGACGTCGATGTGGGCCTTCTCCGCCTCGTCGATGAGCACGACGGAGTAAGGCTTCTGCCGCACGGCCTCGGTTAGCACCCCCCCCTCGCCGTAGCCGACGTAGCCGGGGGGGCTCCCGATGAGCCGGGTGACCGTGAACTTCTCCTGGTACTCGCTCATGTTGATGATCACGACGTTGCCCTCATCGCCGAAGAGGAGAGAGGCGAGGGCCAGGCCCGTCTCCGTCTTGCCGACCCCGGAGGGTCCCGCGAACAGGAACACCCCCATGGGAGTGTCCGGATCGCGAAGGCCGGCCTTGGAGGCCTGGATTACCTTGACGACGGTCCTGAGCGCCTCCTCCTGCCCCTTGATGCGCTCGGACAGGCGGCTCTCCAGATCCGCTACGAGACCCGCCTGCTCCGCCGCGATGCGGCCCACGGGGATGCCGGTCCAGTCGGACACCACCTTGGCTACCACGTCGGCGGTCACCTCCACGTCCAGGAGCGGATCGCCGCCGCCGGCGCTCTCGTAGGCAGCCTTGGCTTCCCCGAAGGCTATCTTGAGGGCGGCGGCCCCGGCAGGGGCTCCGGCCTCGGCGGGAGCGTCCGCGGCAGGCGCCTCGTCAGGGGCCCCCGGGGCGGGGGGGGCCGCCACGGGGGCGGCGGCGGGCGCCGCCTTAAGCGCGTCAAGGTAAGCCGCGCGGGCGTCCAGAAGATCCCTTGCGAGCTTCTGCTGCTCCTGCCAGGAGGCGCGGAGGGTGTCCGCCATTTCCAGCTTGGAGGCCGCTTCCTCCTTGAGGCCGGACAGAAGCTCCTCGTCGATGGGGTTGTCGTCGTCGCGATCGCGCTCGATGCCGCCTATGCGTCTCTCCAGGGCCTGGACGGACCTCTCGAGATCCTCCAGCTCGGCGGGCTTGGCTACCAGTCCCACCTTGACCCTCGCGCAGGCGGTGTCAAGGAGATCCACCGCCTTGTCGGGCAGGAAGCGCCCTGAGATGTAGCGGCCGCTCAGTTCGGCCGCCGCGGTGAGCGCCTCGTCGCGGACCAGCACGCCGTGGCTCTTCTCATAGGAGTCCCTCAGCCCGCGCAGGATGAGCGCCGCCGTGGGGATGGAAGGCTCGTCCAGGGCTACCAGCTGGAAACGCCGCGCGAGCGCCGCGTCCTTCTCGAAGTATTTCTTGTACTCCTTCCAGGTGGTGGCGGCGCAGGTCTTGAGCTCGCCGCGGGCGAGCGCGGGCTTGAGAAGGTTCGCGGCGTCTGAGCCGCCCTGCGATCCCCCTGCCCCCACGAGCATGTGCGCCTCGTCGATGAAGAGGATGATGGGCTTGGGGCTCCCCTTGATCTCGTCGATGACGCCCTTCAGCCTGCGCTCGAACTCCCCCTTCATGCTGGCCCCGGCCTCGAGGAGCCCCATGTCCAGGCCCACGAGGGTCACGTTCCTGATGACGTCCGGGACGTCCCCCTCAACTATGCGGAGCGCCAGACCCTCCAGGACCGCTGTCTTGCCAACTCCGGGCTCCCCCACGAGGATGGGGTTGTTTTTGCGGCGCCTGGCCAGGATGTTGATCATCTGGCGGATCTCGTCGTCACGGCCGAAGACGGGGTCTATCTTCCCCTTCCGGGCCTTGGCGGTGAAGTCCTCGCAGAACTGGGAGATGAAGCCGCCCCCCGCGCCAGCCTCGGCCGCCTCGTCCGTCTCCTGGGCGGACTTGGGCTCTAGGGCCAGATCCTCCTTGGAGCCCTGGGTAACCTCCTTGAAGGCCTTTTCCAGCTCCTCGCGGGGGATCTTAGCGAGCTCGGGAAGGGAGCCGCCCTGGCTGAACACGCCCGGGCGCTTGAGATAGGCAATGAGGATGGAGCCGGTCCGGATGAACGGGTAGCCCTGATCCACCGAGGCGGTGATCCAGGCGGACTCGATGAGATCCAGAAGAACCGGTGAGAAGGTGGGCCTGCCCGTGTTACCGCGTGAGAAGCTCTCGAGGGCCTGGTTCAGGTTTTGGAAGATCTTGGGGATATCCAGCTTGTAGTGCTGGGAGGCGAGGTAAATGTCGGTCTCCTTGTCCTCCATAGCCTTGATGAAGAAGTGCTCCACCGCCACCTCGTAGTTGGTCCGCCCGACCGAAAGCCCCCCCGCCTCGTAGAGGATGCGGGTCGAGGCGGTGTTCAGCTTCGAGATTAGGGCCCTGATGTCGCTTCCCTGCATTCCGCCCTCCGTTCCTAAAGTTCGGCGGAGCTGGCGATCTTGTTGCCTCGCCCGCCTTAAACCGCGCACCCTTCGCGCATGTCCTGATCCCGCCGGTCAGGCCCGTCCGTCCCAGCGGTGGCCGGACGCGCCCGATAAGCGTACCCTCAACCGCCCCGGGGCAATCCGCTGCGGGCGGGCCGCTTGACGCCGTAAACGGTCAGCCGCGAAGCCGCGGGGCGGTCCCGACTGGCCCCGTCCAGCCCACGAACAGCCGGTGTTGCGCCTTCCCGCGCGAGCCGCGGACCCGCGATGGCCGGGCAGGGCCCCCGCGCCCGAAGCACGGGAGCGGGGGCCGAGACTGCGCGGGGGCGGCTAGCCAGCCGTCCTATGCCTTCCAGTCGTCGGTGTACTCGATGTTGCCGTCGTTGTAGGTCCAGGTGATCTTGGAGTAGGTGCAGGACACGTCCTCCATGTCGTGGTAGGGCTTGTTCTC
>JAITEZ010000227.1 GCA_031281735.1 Deltaproteobacteria bacterium
GGAGAGGGGGTTGGCCACCGCGCGGATCTCGGAGCGCAGGGGGTGGGACACGGGGAGGCCCAGCTTCTCGGCGAAATTACCGTTCGTGAAGGAGAAGCTCATGAGCTCCATGAAGCCCAGCCCCACCATGAACCTCCGCAGGCGCTCGTCCAGGGCGTAGGCGGCCGGGGGATCCCCCGCCGGGGCGGGCGGCTTGGGGAGCGTCTCGGGGAGGCTCCCGAGATCGAGTATCCGCATCACCTCCTCGATCAGATCCGCCTCGCGGGAGAGATCCGGGCGCCAGGAGGGGATCTCGGCGTCGTAGATCCTCTGGGGGGACTGGGAGGGCCTGAGCCTTATCCCCAGATCGCCCAGGGCCCTCTCCATCTCGGGCTCGGGGTGGGAGGTCCCCAGCAGGGCGTTGCACCTGGCCGGAGTGAAGGGCACGTACCTGGCCTTCCAGGGCCTCGGGCAGCAGTCCACCAGGCCCGGCGCCACGTGCCCGAGGGTGAGGGAGGACACGAGGGACGCCGCGCGGTCCACCGCCCGCGGGCACATGTTCACGTCCTGGCCGCGCTCGAAGCGGAAGGAGGCGTCCGTCGAGAGCCCCAGCGACTTGGAGGTCCGCCTCACGTTCACGGGGTTGAACATGGCCCCCTCGAGGAAGACGTCCCCGGTGTCGGGGGCGACCTCGGAGTTCAGGCCGCCCATCACCCCGCCGATGGCGACCGGACCCTCCCCGTCGCAGATGAGCACGTTCCCCTCGGCCCTGAGCTCCCGCTCCTGGCCGTCCAGGGTGGTGAAGCGCGTCCCCGGCCCGTAGGTCCTGACCACGATGCGGCCGCCGGCGATCCTGGCCAGGTCGAAGGCGTGGAGCGGCAGCCCGAGCTCCAGCATCACGTAGTTCGTGACGTCGACGATGTTGTTGATGGACCTCAGCCCCAGGCTCATGAGCCTGCCCGCCAGCCACACCGGGCTCGGGGCGGGGCGGGCCCCGTAGACCACCCGCCCGCAGTAGCGGAAGCAGGCGTCCGGGCACTCTATGTCCACCCTTATCCTCTCCGCCGCCGGAGGGCCGTCCTCCTCCACCGGGTAGAAGCGGCCCTTGAGGGGCCGCGCGAGGACGGCCGCGAGATCCCTCGCGATCCCCAGGTGCGATAGCGCGTCCCCGCGGTTGGGGGTGACGCCCACCTCGAGTATCCAGTCGCCTCCCGGGAACAGGGCGGCCAGGGGCGTGCCGGGCTCGACGCCCGGATCCAGCGCGAGGAGCCGCGAGGCGTCCTCGCCCAGGAGGAGCTCGGCCTCGGAGCAGAGCATGCCGTCCGACCTGACCCCGCGGATCGAGCCGGCCTTGACCGTGCCCCCCGGCAGCCCGGCCCCGGGGAGGGCGAGAGGGTACACCTCGCCCGTCCTGAGCCCGGGCGCCCCGCAGACGGCCTGGATGCGGCCCCTGGCCCCCAGGTCCAGGAGGCAGCGCGAGAGCCGCCCGTCCTCCCCCAGCGGCTCCAGTTCGGCCAGCCGGGCCGCCTCCACGTCCGCGAGGTAACCCTTGAAGTCGCTCAGGCCCTCCACCTCGAGCCCGACCATGACCAGCCGGCCGGCCACCTCCTCGGGGCTCATATCGGCAATCTCCACGAACTCCCCGAGCCACGAGAGGCTTGCGAGCATGGACTCCCCTCCGTCGCGGCCCGGGTCAGCGGACGAAACAGGGAAAAAAACCGGCTCCGCCTCCCGGACAGCCGTCCGGGCGGGAGCCGCGCTACAGGGGGCCGCGTTTGCAGTCATTGATGTTAGCACCGCCGCAGGGGATCTTTCAAGGCCGGATCCTGCCTCAGCCTGCCCTCCTGCCTCCGCCCGCCCTCCGGCGGCCGCTGACGTTGCCCCGTTCGCCGGGGGGTGATAAAGGCAGGCTGAGGAGAGAGGGAAGGAGGGAGCGAGGGAGCGAGAAAGGCCTCTGAAAGGAAAGAGACGGCGGGATCATGAGAGACTGAGAGTAATGAGAGAGACGGAAAGTGCCTGGGAAGTAGAATGAGGGACGGAAGGAGAGCGAGGGAGATAATCAGTGTCAGTTAGAGTGAAAGATGGGACGGAAGAATAAAGTGGCTAGTGAGAGAGGAGGGAAGAGAGATGGAAGGAATGATAACGGCGGGGAAGAAAAACGGGAAAGTGGAGATGAAGGGCAAAGACAGAGGGAGAGGCTGGCATCCTCCCCGCCCGGAAGGGCGGGGAGGATGCCAGCTCAGGATCAGTCTACGTACCGCGCCTGCCGGGAGCCGCGCCAGGCCCCACGCCGGCAAGGGAAGGCGAACCGGGCCCAATCCCGTCCCGCGCGGGAGGCGGCATGCGGCTTGCGTCTTTCGCGTTCCCCCGCCGGATCGCCGCGGCGAAGGCTCCCGCCGCCTCGCCCTGGGCCGTCGGCCAGCGGGAGGCATCGTTCCGGGACAGCCCGGCGCACCCGCCGTCCGGGTTTCAAGGGGAAGGAAGGTTGCGCAGCGCCGCCTGTAAGGCTGATGGACGGATTGCTGCCGAAGCGCCTTCATGACCGCAGCGATGGGCAGACCATCCGAAACAGGACGGAGAGCCCTTGCTTTCAGGATTTGGCCGGGAACGCCACGCCCCCCCGAGGCCCCCCGCGACCCTAGGATGATGTCAGCGTCAAGGAAGAGGATCGGCAGGGGAGGCGAGGCATCGCCCAGGAATCGGCACGGATCCTCAGGGACACCGTCAGGGACGGGCCTGCGATCACGGTCGGCCCGGGCGGCCGGGCCGTTCCGGCGCGGAGGCCGTTCCGGCGAACCCGCGCGGACGGGTAACCCGCCGCGACGGAGCCCCGGCCGCGCGGGGGCACCGGGCGGCACCGGGGAGCCTGCCTCCGCCGGCGCCGCCGCGGGAGGGCGCCGCTACCGGGCGGCCGCCCCCTCGCCCTCAGGCCGCCCCCTGTCGAGGGCGGGGCCGACGCCCGCTGGCACGGTGAGGTTCACCTTGCGGACGGCGGCGGTGGAGTACAGGCGGTTGACGGCGTTCACGTAGGCGCGGATGGAGGCCTTGATGATGTCCGTGGAGGCCCCGTGGCCCTGGGCCCTGATGCCGTCCTGGGCGAGGGTCACCTGGGCCTCGCCCAGGGCGTTGCTGCGCTCCGATGTGGCCGCGATCCTGAAGTTCTCCAGCCGCGGGTGCACGCGCACGATGCGCTTGATGGCGGCGTAGGCGGCCTCGACAGGGCCGTGGCCGGTGGCGGCGTCGGTGAGCTCGCGGCCGTCCAGGGAGAGGACGACCGTGCAGGTGGTGCCCTCGCTGCCGACGTGCATGGAGTAGCTCCGGAACTCGTAGCGGTACTCCGGCTGGACAGAGAGGATCTCGTCCGAGATGATGGCCTCGATGTCGCCGTCCGTCGCGTCCTTCTTCTCGTCGCAGAGGCGCTTGAAGCTCTCGAAGGCCCGCGTCACCTCCGCGTCCGGGAGGTTGTAGCCCAGGTGCTCCAGGCGGTCCCGGAAGGCGTGGCGGCCGGAGTGCTTGCCCAGGACCATCACGGCGGGGGTGCTCCCCACGTCCTCGGCCCTCATGATCTCGTAGGTCTCGCGCTTGGCGAGCACGCCGTGCTGGTGGATGCCCGCCTCGTGGGCGAAGGCGTTGGCCCCTACGACGGCCTTGTTGGGGGGCACGACCACCCCGGAGAGGCGGGACACCAGGCGGCTCACCGGGTACAGCCTGCGGGTGTCGAGCCTGAAGTCGAGCCCGAAGAGGTCGCGGCGGGTGCGGATGGCCATGGCCACCTCCTCGAGCGCGGAGTTGCCTCCCCGCTCGCCCATGCCGTTGATGGTGCCCTCCACCTGCCGGACCCCCGCCCGCACCGCGGCAAGCGAGTTGGCGACGGCCAGCCCCAGGTCGTTGTGGGCATGGACCGAGTAGACGACGCCGGGAGGGGCCCCCACGCCCTCGATGATCCTCTTGCAGAAGTCGTGGAACTCCTCGGGGAGAGCGTAGCCCACAGTGTCGGGGATGTTCAGGATCGTGGCCCCGGCCTCCGCCGCGGTACGGAACACCCTTATCAGGAACTCGGGATCCGAGCGGGAGGCGTCCTCGGCCGAGAACTCCACCTCGGGGGCGAGCGACCGGGCGAGGAGCACCCCGGCCCGGGCCTGGCCTAGCACCTCCTCCGGGGTCATCTTGAGCTTGAACTCCATGTGGATGGGCGAGGTGGCGATGAAGACGTGGATGCGGGGGTTCTCGGCAGGGGCCAGGGCCTGGGCGGCGGCCCGGATGTCGCCCTCCAGCGTCCGCGCGAGCCCGCAGACCGTGGAGGTCTGGATCTCCCGGGCGATGGCCTGGACGCAGTTGAAGTCGCCCGGGGAGGCGGCGGGGAAGCCCGCCTCTATCACGTCCATGTTCATCTTGGCGAGCTGGCGGGCTATCTGGAGCTTCTCGTCGACGTTGAGGTTCACGCCGGCGGCCTGCTCGCCGTCCCTCAGGGTGGTGTCGAAGAACTGCACCCGGCCCTCGGGCCCGGTCGCGGCCTCGGCGTCTCGCTTCTGTGGCTTCATCTGATAACCCCCTTGGAAAGCCGCCCGCGCGAAGCCGCGGGCACAAAAAAAGCCGGGCTGGCCCGGCTCTGGAAGTGGTATCACGCAAGGTCGCCCCTCAAGTCATAACACCCCTGTGCCGGGCCGGCCGAATAGGCCGGCCAGAAGGGCGAGGAGGTAAAGGGCGGACGGGGGCAGGTCGCAGCTGCGCGGGGCCTCGGCGGTGTCGCGGAGGGAGGCGGGGTAAGCTGTGCCTGTTCCGAAGGTCATGGGGAAGGTTCCTGGTAACGCGGAAAACCCCGGGGTAAGCGGCCGACCCGGCAGAACCCGGGCCTGCCGACCCGGGAGTCAGGTTTTAATGATACGGCTTTTCCCGCCGTTGTCAAGCCTTTCCGGAAGGCGGGGGGGCTGGGCTCCCCCGGCGGGCCGGCACCGGGGCGGCCCGCAGGCGCGGCTCAGCGCCCGCCCCCCGCGCGGGCCAGGAGCGCGGCCTTGAAGCTCGGCGGGGGAAGCGGGAGGCGCCCCTCCCGATACCCCGCCGAGAAGCCCGCGAAGTCCAGCCGGGCGAGCCCCGGACAGGCCTCCGCCGCCTCGAGGAAGGCGAGGGGATCGGTAACGAGCGCCCTCAGGCGGGGCCAGGCCCGGCAGATCGGGGGCTTGACGGGATGGATCAGGCACACCCCTCCCCGGAAGAGGAGGCAGTGGCCCCCGGGGCGGTTCAGGACGGACCAGAGGCCGGGCCTCTCCTGCTCCAGGAAAAGCCTCTCCGCCACGGGGAACGGGAGGCCCAGGTGGCGGGCCGCGGCCTCGGCGCCCTCCCGGTCCAGGTAGATACCACCCCTGCCCCGGCAGCACTCGCCGCAGAGGAGGCACCTGAAACTCCGGCTGTATGGCAAGCTGTCCCTCTGGAAGTGGCCGCCGGCAACGCCGCGGGGCCCCGGGCGGCGGCCCGGAAGGGGGACGCCCTCGCGCCAGGGGGCGCCGGGGACGGGGACGGCGGGAAGCGAGGGGAGCCGGGCCGGTACCCGGGACGCGGGGCCGGTCCGCGGCACCCCGGGGCCGGGCCCGGGCCCCGGCCCACCGGTCTCAGACCTTGAGGTAGGAGGACAGGGACGACCGGCGCCCGTTGTAACGCTCGGTATCGTAGTACCTGTCGATGTCCACCAGGAAGAGCCTCTCTATGGCCTGCTTGAGGGCCACGGAGGTGATCTCGCCGTTGCGGTAGGCCACCATGCGGCCGAAGTCCTCCTCCAGTATCAGATCCACCGCAGCTATGCCGAAATAGCGTCCCATGAGCCGGTCGCGGGAGGTGGGGGAGCCGCCGCGCTGGATGTGCGAGAGGACGACGTGCCGGGTCTCGAAGCCGGTGAGGCGCTCGAGATCCTTGGCGAGGGCGTTCCCGATGCCGCCCAGGACCTTGTGGCCGAAGCCGTCCGTCTTGTCGGAGAGGTATACCTCCTCGCCGCCCCGGGCCTTGGCGCCCTCGGAGACCACCACGACGTCGTAGCGCACGCCGGCCGCGCGGCGTTTCTGGAGCAGCTCCGCCACCTTGGCCGTGTCGAAGTCGTGCTCGGGGATGAGGATGATGTGGGCGCCCGCCGCCTGGCCGCCCTCGAGCGCGAGCCAGCCCGCGTGCCTGCCCATCACCTCCACCACGAATATCCTGTTGTGGCTCCCGGCGGTGGTGCGCAGGCGGTCCACCTCCTCCGTTATCACGTTGAGCGCGGTGTCGTAGCCCAGCGTGTAGTCCGTGACGTTGAGGTCGCGGTCGATGGTCTTGGGGATGCCCACCACCTTCTGCCCCAGATTGTAGAGCTTGTGCGCTACGGAAAGGGTGTCCTCGCCGCCGATGGCCACGATGGAGGTGAGCCCCAGGCCCTCGATGTTGGCCAGGCATTTGGCGCTCTTGTCGTCCTTGGGGTTGAACGGGTTGGTCCGAGAGGTGCCGAGGTTGGTGCCGCCGTACCGGTCCCAGGTGCGCACGATGAGCTCGTCCAGGGGCTGGGTCCACCTGGCCAGCGAGGTCGGATCGGAGGGGTCGACCTCCACCAGGCCCTTCCAGCCGTCCCGGATGCCCACCACCTCCAGGGTCATGTCCCCGTTGCGGGAGAGGTAGGGATCAAGGGCGGTCTTGACGACCCACTTTATGGCGCTGTTGAGACCCGCACAGTCTCCGCCGCCGGTCAGGATTCCGATCTTATGGTGCATTCGATCCTCCGCATGGGCCTTGAGAGGGTCTCGCCGGGAGGCCCCTTCAGGCGGTGATGAAGCCGTGGAACGCGTCCTCCCCCCGGACGGCGGCGGCTATCCCTTCCGGCCGTCCGGACGCCTCGGTGATAGACTATCATACACCACGGGGGCGGCTCGCATGCGTCCCGGACGGGCGCGTCAGCCGCAGGGCGGCGGTGGCGCGGCCCGCCGGTGCCGGGGCCGGCGGCGCGGTTTCCAGGCCCCCGAAACGGCGGAAGGGTTGCGTCGGGGAACACGGGGGCGTCACCCGCCCGCCCTGGGGATCCGGAGAGGGCAAGGCAGATTGTAACCGCAAGAGCCGCAGGAGGGAGTGTGGAGGGGCGGGCAGCGAAGGGGCCGGAGGGAGGATGCCGGGAACAGGGAGAGCGGGGTACCGGCAGCAAGGGCGCCGGGACGGGACCGGAGCCGGGAGTCCCGGAGAAGGCCCGGAGGGGGATGACCGGTTGCGCCGGCGACTACCGCCCTCTCTCCGCTTGCGGAACCCCGCCGCTCGCGGAGGGCTCCCCGGTCTCAGCGTCAACGCACTCGAACGTGATGGCGATGAAATCTGTTTCCAGATGACGCCCCAGGAACCTCCGCCTGTCCCCCGCCCTGTACCCCTGCAGGAGCGCCAGAACCCGCGGATCGCGCGAATCCGGGAGTATCCGGCAGTGGAAGCGGTTAGAGCCGAAGGGCTTGTCCCCCTCCCGTTCCTCGGGTACATCCAGGACGACGGTGTAATGATCCCCAGGCCCCCTTACGACCTCCACCACCACCGAATCCTTGATGCCGTGCCAGTCGTCCCCGTAGCGGGCGGAGGCGCCCGGGACGTCCAGGAAGTAGTCGTCCAGGATCTGGAGGAGCGTCGCCTCGTCGGCCGGCCCCGGCCCTCCCCCGCCGGGCGCGGCGTCCCTGACCGGCGCGGCGCCGGGGCCGGGGACGGAGGCGGCGAAAAGCGGGACCGGAGTGGCGGCCAGGGCCAGGACGAAAGCCAGCGCCCGGACGAGGGCAGGGGATCGGGCTCCGGAACCGGCCCGGGCCGGGGAAAACTGGGATCCCATCATCATCATCATCCCCGTCCCCCCACAGCCGGGGACGATTGCTCGAAAGGCCGCGGGGGCCGCCGGCCCCGGGGCATCCTGGACCGGTGCGCAGGGGGAGCGCAAGCCCCCCGCGGGGGCGCCCCTGGTCGCTCCACGCGCGGCCGGAGCCGCGACCCTTGGCCGGGGAAGGCCGGATGCCCGCCCGGCCGAGGGGACAGTCCGCCCTTCCCTGCACCAGGGCACCCGGGGCACCGATATCAGGTGGCTCCCGAGGGCATCGAGGGGATTCTTTCCTCAGCTAAAGCGCCGGACGCCCCTCGGACAGGGAAGGGTGCCGCCCCGCGGCATCCTCCAGGCCAGGGCAGGCCTGGCTCAGGCCGAGGGAGAGCGGGAGAGGCAGGCCGCGGAGAGGGACGGGGGCCGCCACTGAGGCGCCGCGGCACCACACCGGCTCCAGGGCCCGCCGGCCGCCGTGACCGCCTGTTCACTGGGGCGATCCCCCGGGCACGCATTGGGGCCGTCCCCCTGGCAGCCCCGGCGTCTGTCTCCGCCTCAGGCGCCGTCAAGGCTTCCGGAGGCTCTCATCCCGGAAAGCCCGAAAGCGGGAACCGTATCTGGAGTGAAGAATGCAGGATGAGAGCCAGATGATGCGGCTAGGCGAGAACCGGTGCGGGCGTCGGAGGGGGAGAAGGGACGGATGACCCCGCAACGCCATGGCCACAGGGCCCGCTTCCCATATCGCCCTCGGCGGGGCGCCCGGAGGGAGCCGGCCTGGGCGGCGGCATCCCTGCCACCAGGGCTTCCGGCTTACTTGGGGGTGGAGCGCGCGGAGGCCACGGCGTCCAGGAGGCCCTTCACCGCCTTGCGGCCCGCCTCGTCCAGGGCGGCGAGCTGAGGCAGTATCTTCTCCACCCAGGGAGGCAGGGCAGCCCGAACCGGAGCCGGGTTCATGCCCAGGAGCACGTCGGGGCTCGTCTCCAGGGCCTGGCAGAGCCTCAGGAGGGTGTCCAGGGAGGGGAGCCAGTTCCCGCCGCAGAGGGTGTTGACCGTGGCGCGGGAGGTTCCCATCTGGTCGGCGAGCGTCTGCTGGGTGTAACCGGACGCGGACATGCGGGCCCTGACGCGGCGGGCAAAGGCCTGCACGAATTTATCACTGCTCATCTGACTTCCTTTCGCGCGCGCCCCCCCGCGCGTGGGGGGACGCGCGGGGGGGCGCCGCCCAGGCGGCGCAAAAAAAACGGCCGATGCCCTGGGGAATCGGCCGGCGCAGGTGCCGTCCAGTGCGCCAGGGGCGCGCCCGGGACGGAGAAGATGGAGCCGGCGATGGGATTTGAACCCGCGGCCTGCTGATTACGAATCAGCTGCTCTACCACTGAGCTACGCCGGCGCGCGAAAAACGGGCGGGTGAGGCCCCGTCCCTGCGGAGACAATCTGTTAGCATAAAGACCGCTGCTATGTCAACTGTAAAAGTCACTTCGTAGCTTCGCCCGTCACCTTACCGGGGCCACTGACCCGTTCCCGCCAATCCCCCGCAGGCGCTCCAGGTACTCTTGCGATAGCTCTCCATGGCCCCGGCCGGTTTGCCCGAGCCCCCGCAGCCGCCCCGGATAAGGAACGCCAAGCCACCGAGGGGGCAGGGAGGGCATCTCGCCCGGCCTGTAAAAAATTAAAGAAGAACGGGACGGCGCCCCTGTGACAGGCAGGGCCGCGAGGATCCTCCCCGTGCCCGGAAAGGCCCATCCCGCCGCAGGCAGCGGCGGCGGGGGAATCGCCCTTCCGGCCCGCTGGTTTCCGGGAAATCCGATCCCTCCGCCGCCTTCCCGCGGGGAAGCGCGGCCCATCCCCCGTGATCCCCGCGGAACCCGCAGGAATCACGGGGTGCGTGAGCACCGAGACGGCATCCGGGGGAAAACGCGGGGACCCGCCGCCGTGGATGTCGACCAAAAAAAACAGCCTCGCCGGGAAGGCTCAGGGCTCCGGCCGGGACATCGGGCGCCGGGGGGAAACGCAGATGACATATCGCGCAAGGGCCGACAGACGTCCCAGCCAGGACGTAAAAGCCGCCGGAGGCCTTCCGCTTGATGTATTTTATACCTTCCGGCCGCGAAAGTCCAAAGATGGTTCGCATCCCGGCACCGCGGCGTCCGGGAAGCGAGTCTGGCTTTCCGGGAACCGGGCGCCTGACGACGGGAGGCGCCAGCCGGCATGGAATGGATGATGGCCGGAACAGGGAGCCGGCCCGGGAAGCAGGATGTCATGAAGAGGGGAAACGCCTGGACGACGGTTTTTGAGTCAAAAGTGTCGCGAAGCGGGAGGAGCCGGAGGCTACAGGCTCCGGAGGCTGCGGGGGCAGGCGATGGAGGTGCCCTGAGGCGGAAGGTCGTTCCCCGCTATGGCTCAGCGGGCGGCCGGAACCCCGGAAGGAGGAGCGGGAGGGGGAAGGAATCCGGGGAGGGTGGAGACTGGGGGAGAGACACCTGGGGAAGGAGGGTCCTTGAGGACGGGAAAGCCGGAGGACGGGGAAGCCGGAGGACAGAAAAGCCGGATGAAGGAGGGGGCGGAGGCGAGGGGGGGGAGGGGGCCGGGGCAGGCGGGGGCCGGAAGGGGGAGACAAAAAACCGTCACTCCGTGACGGCCGGGGCAGTACCGGCCCTGAAACGTTCGACGGGCCGCGAGGGCCCGTCGAGGTGGCAGTCAGAATTCCGTCGGGGCACCGCCGTGGGTGGCCGGAGGCGCCTGGAGGGCCGTGTCGGCCTCCTGGCGAGACACGCCCCGGTAACACCGGGCCTTCAGATGGCCGCCGGGGCCTGGTCAGGGCTGAAGTGGACGCCCGTAACGGCAAGAGCCGAGGACTGGAGGACATCCGTGAAGTCCACTTCACAGGAAACCGCGAGGAGGCGGTTGCAGGCGGGGGAGGCCTCGGCAGGGAACTCGGCCTGCGCGGGAGCGGAGTCAGCCTCCCGCGGGAGGCAGGAGACGGCCTGGGGGCCGGGAATAGTTATGGAGGCCAGGGCGGGCGCCGCGAAGGAAGAGGGATCCCGGCTGGGAACCATGTCGCCCGACTCGGAAAGGGCCCTCACCCGCCGCTCGAGATCCAGGATGATGCGCGCGAAGCCCTGATCCAGCTCCCTCATCCTCTCCTCCATGCAGTACATGCGGCTCACGATGTTCTGGGACATGGCGCGTCCTCCCTTCCAGTTCCGGCGGGGCGGAAATCCCGTCCCCGCAGGCTGAATTAGCAAGAATCGCGCGCAACTTTCCCCTTCTGGGACCTTTTCCCTGAAGTGCAGTCCTGGCACCGCGCTAAGGATCCAGGGCGCGGCTGGGGGGAGGGCCGCCCCCCTTTCCGGGTACCGGGCGAGAAGAAACAGACCTGATCTGTGCACTCTGAGTAACACCAGGTGTGCAACCAGAGACACAGCGCAGGCAGAGGCCGTACCGGAATGATCGGTTAAACCAGTTGCTGAAGCCTTGCAGCGGTACTGAGATGCCGAGGCGAGGCTCCGGGCCGCGTGGGGCCGGAAGGCAGGACGACGGGAGGGAGGCGTGAAGCCTGAGCCGCCGGACGGAGCCGTGGACGACAACTCAAGGAGGCTTGGGGGAACGAAATCGTATGGGGATTCGGAAAGGGAGCGGACGGGGTCGGATGGGAGCGGACATGGATCGAAAGGGATTCGGAAGACAGGGGGAAGCCCCGGACGGCGGGTTGAGGGGCGGCTCGGGAGCGCGGGCACGGCAGGGCCTGTCCGCGGCGGGAGAGTCTCGGGCGGAGTCAGTTCCCGGAGCCGTCCGCGATGCCCGTCTCGATCTTCATGAGCCTCTTGCGCAAGCCCTCCCGGGACAGGCCCAGGATCTTCGCGGCCCGGGTCTTGTTTCCGCCGCTGGCGGCCAGGGCGTCCAGCACCGTCTGATCCGTGTGCCGGGTGGCCCCGCCTCCGGCCCAGTTGCCACGTGCGGCGGCCTGAGGGCCACCCTGGTCCGGCCCCGCACCTCCCCAGGGGGCGCCCAGCGAGCCAGTCGGAAAGGAGGCAGGCGGGACGGCCGGGTACCCGGTTTCAGGGAGCGCCGGGGAAGGGAGGAAAGGCTGCGCCTGCGCAAGGGGAGGAGCGGCGGGGGGCCGGGGCGGCTCGGCGGATTCCTGCGCCGCCTCGGACACCGGAACCGGCCGGTAGTTGCGGACCCTCTCGGAAAGATCCCCCCTCCTGACCGTGAGCTCGGGGGCGAGAGAGGCCGTGCGCTCCATCTCGTTGTTGAGCTCACGGACGTTGCCAGGCCAGGGGTAGGCCATGAGCGCGGCGTCCGCCTCCGGCGAGAGCGTCATGCGAGGCCTCCCCAGGCGGGCCGCGTGCCTCTGGAGGAAGTCGCGGGCGAGGAGGAGCACGTCGTCCCCGCGCTCGCGCAGGGGCGGGAGATGGAGCTCCAGGACGTTCAGGCGGTAGTAGAGATCCTCGCGGAAGCGCCGGGTCTTGACCGCCTCGCGGATGTCGGCGTTGGTGGCGGAGATGACGTGGAGATCCAAGGGGATGGGCTTGTGGCCTCCCACGCGGACCACCTCGTGCTCCTCCAGCACCCTCAGGAGCTTGGCCTGGTGCTCGAGGGCCATGTCCCCCACCTCATCCAGGAACAGGGTCCCCCCGCTGGACTCCTCGACCAGGCCCTTGCGCTGGGTCACTCCCGTCGCCACGCCCTTCTCGATGCCGAACATCTCGCTCTCGAACAGGGTGTCCGGGATGGCGGAGCAGTTGACCGCCACGAACTCCCGCTCCCGCCTGGGCGAGTTGAAGAAGATCATCTTGGCCATGACTTCCTTGCCGCTGCCCGTGGGGCCCAGGATCATCGTGTTGATGGGGCGCTTGGCCATATCGAGAGCGATCTTGACGACCCTCTCCACCGCAGGGGACTTCCCCAGGAAGGGCCTGTTCCAGGTCTCGGAGACCTGCCTCTGCAGGAAGTCGTTTCTCCGCGCCAGGAGCTCACGGGCCTCCTCGAGCTCCCGCATGCGGGTCTTGAGCTCCTCCACTAGACTGTCCCGCTCCATGTCCCGCGCGTCGAGCTTCACGAGCATCATGCCGAAGGACTCGGCCAGCCGCGAGAACTCCTCGGCCCCCGGGGTCTCACGCGTGAGGGCGAAGAGCTCGTCCGGATCCGCGGGCCTGTCCCAGGCCAGGTCGTCGCAAACCCTGATGAGGGCGTCCATGAGTTTCTTCTCGCCCGGATCCATTTTCCCCTTCCCGCTCCCCCTTACCCGGCCGGGGCCGGGAGAGCACGGCGCAGGCGCACGAGGCCCTGCTCCCGGCCTCCCGCCGTCCCCCTCTCCGGTAAAGTGCTAATCTGCGCCGCATTTTAGCATCCGAAGGGTCGTTTTAGAAGGATGCCGGTGATGACCGGGCCGGTGACGGCGACAGACTACGCCGTCACTTCCCCCGCTCGACCTCCTGCCGGGCTGCCGTCTCAGGGCCGTCCGGAATCCGTCTCTCATCGCCTTCTCCTTCCTGCCAGAGGAAACCAGCAACACCTTGAGGCATGCCCGAAGCTGACTGTCATCGCTTAAGGCAACAGCACTACGAAGGAGCGATTTATATATTTATATATAGTTAACTGATAGCATGGTTATTCATCAGTTCCCCAAGCGCTCGAGACCAAACTACGGAAACAGGCCGACTGACCCGCCGGGGAACCAGGACTGCGGGGCGCGTGCCGGACGTACCACCGAAGTCAACAGAAGGCCGCAGGGATTCCCCCGCCTCAGCGCCACCTTGCCCGCGAAGCGGGAAGCGTAGGAGGCGGGAGGAATTGCGTGAAATTTCAAGCTGGTAAGATACTATAATCCGTATTTGGAAGGAGGGTACATTTATTCATCTGACATCTGGTTTTAAACCGGTCTATTTATATATTATTATTTAGTATTATAAATAAAATATAAATATAATCTTATATTAAAAAATTTATTTATTATTTTAAAATATATATTTACTAAAACAAATTTTAAATATAATATAACATTATTAGAATGGAATCATGATTATGATCATGTTCATGCGTTGATGACCGGGACGCCGGGCACCCGTATGGATGTCTTTCTGGGAACCTACAAGTCCCGGAGCGCGGGAAGGCACGGGAGATGTTCCCGGAAACCAGGCAACCCTTGCGGAAGGGTTGTTTTTGGCACGGGGGCTGCCGCCTGGCATCAGCCGCGGGGCGCCGCCGGAGACCTTGAGACGCTATATCGAGAACCTGAGGCATCGAGATGGCGGACAGGGCGTCCGTGTCCCGCATGTACCCGGGCCGGAAGCGGAAGGATTTGATCGACCGGACGTCCGGCCGGGCACGGAGAGGGCTTTCGCGGACCCCTTCCGGGACCCCGGCCGTCTCGGGTTCCCGGATCACAGGGGCAGGCGCAGGGACCGGCCAGGCCACGCCACGGATCCCGCCGGGACGGACGTCGCCATCCCGGACTCGGGGCGTCTGAAACTCCCAGGCCGGGCAGGGCGCGCACCGTCCGCCACAGGGAGATCCCCGAAGGCAGGCGGCTGAAATCGGTGACCGCAGGCCAGGACCCGGAAGGGCAATGCCTCGCGTCCGTCCCGTCCGGGTCCCCGGAACCTCCCGTCCCGGAGGCTCCGGCGGATCCGGGGAAGGTGAGGGGGCTCGGCTTCCCCGTGCCCGGGCTTTGCGCGAGCCCGGACGGGAACCGGGCCGGATAGCCCAGGGCGTGCCGGAAGGCGCGGGAGAGGCTCCCCCGGGAACGGGGAGGCCGTTGCTCTGCGGGAAGGGGTGGGAACCGGGAGAGACAGCGCAGGAAAGCGGCCAGGACCCGCGGCAGGGCAGCCCGGAAACGCGGGGATTCCCTCCGCAAGCCGTCGCGGCCGACGGCCAGGATCTGCGGCGCGGCGATAACCGGGGATCTGGACCCGCGCGGCCCCGCCCGGGCCCTGAACCCCGGCAAGGGCGCGGGCGGCGGCGGCCGGGGGGTGCCCGTCCCGGTGCCCGGTCACAGGCTGAGGGAACGGGGCGGGAGGCCATCGGTGATCGGGAGGTCCTGCCCGGCGGGCAAGACCTGCTCCCGGTGCGGCCACGTGACGGACGCCCCGGCCTCTCGGAACGGACATGCCTGCGAAAGGTGCGGGCACGTCACGGATCGGGATCGGACGCCGCCCTGAACATCAGGATGGAGGGGCCCCGTATGCCGGGCCTCCCTGAAGGCGGGAACCGCGGGATGCGCGGGTCAGCCCGGACGTCGATCCGGCGGGCCCGGGACGCCTTGAGCGCGTCGCCCCGCCTCAAACCCGTAAGCGTTAGGTGGCGGGAGCATATCACGAGTGCGGAATCCGCTAGTCCGCTTCCCCCGCCGACCATGTGCCGGAAAGCCGCGCAGGCCGCTGGCGGCCCGCCTGCCAGCCTGAAACGGCAGCCGACGGGCACCGCCAAGGCCCCGGTTTCCCCGGGACCCCGGCCAGCGGATGACCGTCCCGTCAGCCCCCGCGAGGAAACGCCGGAACGCAGGGCGCGCCTCCTCCGAGACCGTTTCCCCGCCGACCTTGATCCCGTGCCGAAACCCCCCGCCGCCGGGCGATCATGGCCTCCCGGCCGAGCGCGGAGAGCGCCGGAAGGCAGGACCTGCGGAACTCCGGCCGTCCATCCCAGGTTGGCCCGCAGGGGGTCCCTCCAGGAAGCCGCAGACTTCGGCTCCGCGGGACGGTCATCCCGCCGCCAGGGGACAAGGCCGCGACCCTCCGCCTCCGGCCGTTTCAGCGGGACAGCCGCCGCGCCCGCGGCGCGACGGTTTCAGGACAATGAGACTGCTCCAGGACGCGGCACTGTTTCAGAACAGGAAGACGAAGGCCGCAGTGGCCGTGTGGAGCTTGATGTTGCTGCCCGCCCCGCCGTTATAGGAGAGATCGATCACGACCGTTTCCGGGACAACGTAGCTGAACCCCAGGCCCCAGGAGGCGACGGTGCGGTCCCAGCCGCTCATGAAACCCATGTTAACTACGCCAGGGGCGACGGCACGCGTAGAGAAACCCGGGATCGGGTCCTTGGTGATCCTGTGGTTCACCCCGGCCCGGACGTAGAACCCCATGAGCCCGGCGGAGTACTTGAGCTTGAGCCCGCCGCTCACTATGTGGGTGTACGACGAGTCGTCCTTGAGGTTCCCTCCCGGGGAGAAGTCGTTCATGCCCTTGAGGACCACCTGGACCGAGCGCCAGCCCAGGTAGGGGTCCACCTTCCAGGAGTCGTTGACCGGGAAGTCCCTGTCCCACCAGACGATGAAGGAGAATACCCGGTCGTCGAAGGCTCCCACGGATCTCTCGTCCTCCGCGATCCCCGCCCCCGTGTCTACAACCATGGTCTCGGTCCCGCTGTAGATGTCCCAGGCCTCCATGAGGCTGACCTCGAAGTTCCCCAGGACCCTGGATGTGAAGTTCCCTACGAAGCCCACCAGGTGGGCGTTGTTGGTGATGTCGGTGCGCCCCGAGAGCTCCGGCTGGTCGGGGACGAGGAGCCCGCCCTTGTATTTGGTCTGCGAGAACTCGTACAGGAAGGACACCTTGAGCCAGTCCGTGAACTGCCTGGCCGCGATGAAGGTGAGCGAGTAGGCCTTGGAGTCGCCTCCCGCCATCTTGAGCCTCGTCCCCTCGATGGTGCCCGTGACGTCCCCGTGGGAGACGTAGTTGAATTCGGGGATGAGCACGAAGCTCACGCCGGAACCGCCGTCGCCCCCGGAGGGGGCGTGCAGCGCGGCCTTCTGGTAATCGAGGACCAGGTCGCGGAAGGCCTTCTCCCTCTGGTACTCGCCACCGTCCGCGGCGAGGGCGGCCCCGGCGCCAAGCGCCAGCGTGAGGGCGAGGGAGAGGGCGGAGGACAGGGAAGGAACGGTGCGCTTTTTCATAAGGAAGCCTCCAGGGAACGGCCCGGCCCTCCGGCAGGGCGTCCGCCGCGACACCCCGGCGCGAGGGGGGGGGCGGTAGCGGGCCCGACATCGTGTCGCTGACAGCCGCGGTAAAATAACTATATAGTTATATTACCGCAAGAATGGGTACAAAGGCCGAATTATGGCCGGAAACCGGTCAGGAGGGTTCCCGTCCCGCGTCTGTTGATGCCAATTGGATGAAACAGGGCGATAATACTATGTAGCGATTTTCAGTGTCAACGCCTTTCTTTGACTTTCCGGGGTTTTCCGGGCTTCCCCGGCCTTCCGATGAAGCTTCCGGGGGCAACCTGCCATGACCCTCCCCGGGAGTCTCCGGGAACCTTCCGGAAACGCCCAGCTCGCGCCACCCCGCCCCGGGCCTAGGCCGTCCTCATCCGGCAGGCCGCCCTGCCACCCTTCCGGCACCCCTCCGGGAACCGATCGCCACCTGGCAGACCCTGGCCGCAGGATGACCACGCTTCCGGATCGCTTAAGAGCATTACCGGTAACCCGAACACCCGCCCGACCTCGCCTCGACCCTCATCCCCCCTGGACTTGCCACGCCTCCCCCGCCACTCCCTTCCTGGCCTCCCCGCCCCTTCCCCGTTTGACACGGGGAACCGCTCCTCCAGGGCCGCCGCTGAACCTGACCGGCACGCCCCGGTCCCTCCTCCATCTGGATACCGTGCCGCCGCCCCCTCCCGGCGACCCGCCCCGCCAGGATCCCGATCGGCGCCTTCCCCGGACGCCCGGCGCGGTCTTCGCCCGGTTGCCGACCGGCAGCCTGGGTCAGCCTGCCTCCCGGCGGAACCTTCGCCGGAAGGGCCCTTGAAGCCCTCCATCTGGGATTGCACCCTAAACAGAGATGATATTGATAATGATTATCCATATCTTGAGGTTCCTTTCATCACCTCCGGTGGCAATCCGCTACCGGGAAGAGGCCTGGCGAACCCGCCAGTTCCCTTCTGCTTATAAAAATGACGGATGACCTCTGTAAAGGGGTTGACAACCCGTGTAAATAGCGATATAAAGAATTAACGGAAAGCTATATAGAGTTCCGTGCATCCCTAACCTCTTCCCGTGCACCGCCGCGGGACGTCCAGACTTCCACGGCCCATGACTGACGCCGAAAAACCAGGCCTCCGGACCCAGCTCCCCGGCGAACGGGAGCTCCCGCATTACCGGCGGTTGGCGGATATGGTGCGCGACCGCATCGCCGACGGCACCTACGGGCCGGGGGAGCGCATCCCCTCGGAGACAGCCCTCGCGAAGTCCGCCGGGCTCTCTTTCCTCACCGTGCGCCAGGCCCTCAAGGTTCTCGTGGACGAGGGCCTCCTTGAGCGCTACCCAGGACGGGGCACATTCGTCTCCGGCCTCAACTGGCGCCGGACCCCGTTCGGGCTCGCCCCGGCCGACCCCGCCATCGAGCGCGATGAGATCGCCTGCGAACTCCTCAGCTCTGCCGTGGAGCGGGCAGGCCCCCGCGAGGCCGAGATCCTCGCCGTACCCGCCGGAAGCCCGCTGGCCGCAATGCGGCACCGCTTCAGGCTTCCGGGCAAGCCCCCATTCATGGCGGAGGAGGGGCGGCTGATACTGGATCCCTTCCGCCCCCTCGTCGAGGCCGGGCTTCCGGCCTCCTTCCTCAAGGGCCTTTTCCAGGGCGGAGCCCAGGGGCTCCTAAAGAGCGCCTCCCTGACCGTCGCCCCCGCGACCCTGTCGGAAGAGCAGGCGCGCGTCCTGGCTCGCGAGCCGGGCCTCCCCGCGCACAAGCTCTCCTACCTTTTCTTCGACGCGGCCTCCCGGCCCGTCGCCACGGGCTTCTACCTCGCCCCCGAGGGGATCCTGACCCTCGCGGCCGAGTTCGGGCTCCCTCTCCAGGCCAGCCGCCGGGAGGCTTCAGGCACGTCCAGGGGGGGGGCGTCCGCTTTCCCCGCCGCGGCCCCGCCCGACGGGGAAGACTCCCCCGCCGCCGGGGTCGGCGGGAAGGACAGTCTCGATGCCTGAGCCCGAAGCCCCATTCCCCGAATCCGGCATGGCAGCCACCGAGCCCGGCCCCCCGGCCCAGGGGGGCGCCTCCCTGACCCCGCAAGGGCTCTTCTCCGGATCCGCCCTGACCGGCTATCCCAGGAAGCTCGCGGACACCCTCGCCACACTGGACGAGGGGGCGGTACTGACCGCCCTGCGCGAGGCGCTCGATGCTGGGGAGGATCCCAAGGGCCTCGCCGACGCGCTTACCGCCGGGGCCTCCGCCGTCGGCAAGCTCTTCGAGACGGGCGCCTGTTACATCTCGGGGCTCATGCTCGCGGGCGAGATCATCAGGGTCGCCATGGACGAGCTCCTCCCGGCCATCCGGGCCGCAGGCCCCGCCCGCAGGAGGGGGCTCGTGGTGCTGGGCACCCCTGCCGGGGACTTCCACGACCTCGGCAAGAACCTCGCGGGTTACCTGCTGAGCGCCAACGGCTTCGAGGTGTCGGATCTGGGCACCGGGTTGCCCGCCAGGATCTTCCTCAAGGAGATCCTCCAGCGGGAGCCGGATCTGGTGGGGGTCTCGGTCCTGCTACTCGCGAGCGTGGAGGAGGTGAGGCGCCTGGTCAGGCTCGTCAAGGACGCCTACACCGACCGCCCGGCCCCGCCGGTCTTCGTGGGTTGCGGCTTCCTGGGCCCCGGTTTCCCCAGCGGCGAGGGCGGCGACAGGCGCGAGGACGCGAGGAGGTTCCTGGAGGCCGACCACGTGGTCCTGGACGCCTGGGAGGCCGTGAGGCTCTGCCGCTCGCTGCTCGAGGGGAAGGGCGATCCTTTCGCGGGGGCAGGGAGGGCCGTCCCGGGGGTCGCAGAGGGTTCGTCCCTCTGAGCGCCCCGTTCCAGGCGGGCCAGGGCCGGCCTGAGGACGGCAATCCGCCTCTACCGGGCCCTCTCCCCCTGCTGGCCCGGTTCCGGCCTGGCCCGTCTCCAGACGACGGCAGCATCCGCATTCTGATCCATCATCCCTCCGCAGAGTCCCGAACCCCAGTTTCTTCAGCCGGCTATATTTTTTTTTCAGCCGTAAGAACCGTGATTCATCATCAGGAATCCCACTCATCCAGAAGGACCCTGTTCATCCGCAAGAATCATATTCATTCTGCCGTAAGGATAATATTCATCCGCAAGAATCATATTCAACCGCAAAAACCACACCCCGGTGCAGGGCACCGGGAACCGGTTTCCTACCCCTCTGTTAGGTTCCCTCTCTCACTCCAGGGGCCAGGCAGGGCACACAAGGGGCGGAAAGGCCCCGCTGCGGCGGTACTGCGCGGCGCGGCGGGGCCGTTTTTCCCGCGACTCCGGCACCCTGGCCGGGCAAGCGGGGGATCCGGGCTCCAGAGACGGATCCGGATGGCCTGCGGAGGCTGGGAGGCTTCAGGGGGCCTTCCGCCCGCCCCGCGCCACTCCTCCTTTCCAGCGGTCCGCCAATCTGGGTAAGAATCAGGGCGTCACTCCTCGCCCTGTAGGCTCCTCTCCCTCACTCCGGGGGAGCCAGGCAGGGTTCCAGGAGTCGCGAAAATGCCCCGCCGGGTCTGGAGAGACCCGGCGGGGCTTTTTTTCTCCGGCAAGGGCCCTTCCGTCCTGACCGCACGCCGGGCGGTCCGCAGTGCCCTGACGTCCTGAGGCGGCGGCCCGGAAGCGCCGCGCGGCAACGGTGCCACCGCACGGCAACCCTGCCCCCGCCCGCGTCACGGGCAGCCTCCCGCGCGGCCCCGGCAGCACAGGCGCCCCAGCTCCCAGCCTTGTACCTGCCCGGCGTCAGTCCAGCCTGAAAGACCGGCGTCAGTCCAGCTTGAAAGGCGTGATGGCCGACATGTGCGAATCCTCGGCAATGGCGCGGCGCACGGGGAAGAGCCCCACGCACCCGACGGGGTCGGCCGCCGCCGGGTTGATCGTGCTCCAGAGATCGCGGCCGAAGACGGCGGAGATGATGTACTCGCCGCGCAGGTTTCCCGTCGCGGGGTCGGCGCGGTCCGTCCAGCCGCTTGCCGCCACCTGGCGAACCGTCGGGAAGTGGCGGAAGATCTCACCCGCGATGCGGAGCAGGATGGAATGCACCAGCAGCTGGTACTCCCGCTGGACCACCCACCTGTTCTCAGGTACCGTTCCCAGGCCGGCCCCGGCATCACGGGCCGCCAGTGCGCACTTCTCCAAATCCTCTATCTCGGGGAGGTTCACGTCTACGGAGACGTAGGCCCCGTCGGCGGAGGCCTCGAAGGTGGCGCTGGTCTCCAGCACCCAGTCGATCTCCGAGAGTACCGCCGCGAGCACGGTCTCGACCGCCGTATAGTGGCCGGAGAGGGCGCTGTCCCGGAGCTCAGTGGCGCGCCTCGCCTCCCGTCTCCACCGCCCGAGGCGCGAGGCACCGGACAGCGCGAAGCCGGTCGACACGCCCAGAACCAGGACAGCGGGAACGAGCAGGGCGAGGGGGTGGAGGTAGGCGGGGGCGGCGAGGAGGGCGAAGACAGAGAGCGCCCCCGCCGCGAAAGGCCAGATCCGCAAGGGGGGCCGCCGGGGCATGAAACGCGCGTAGGCCTCGGCGGGATCATCGGGGAGGGGCCTCAACTTGCGGTGCTGGTTCACCGCCTCATCGTAGGCCCTCCGGATCCTCTCCGCCTCGCGCCGCAGGGTCTCGGCCGGTGCCTCCAGCCCTGCGGGCAGGCCTTCCCCTCCCGGGGCGGGGCTCGCCAGGGGAGGGGGGGCGGCGGAAGCGGGCGGGGAGGCAGGCTGCGAGAGCCCCGGCCAGGCGGGTGCCCGGAAGTCCGGGGCGGATGCGGCGGGAGACGCCAGGGCCCTCGAGGCGCCCACCACGGTCGCCACGCTGAAGCCCACGGGCGGCAGGGGGCCGGTGAACGCGGGAGCGGAACCGGATAACGCGGCGGATTCCGGGAACCCGCAGGCGGAGGGGGGCGGCGCGGAGCAGCGGGAAGCCGGCGCGGCACCCGCCGCCGCGCCGGCCGCGGACGAGCGGCCGAAGCCCGGCGGCTTCCTGACGGGCGCCGAGGGCGGCAGGTACAAGGTGGAAGAGACGGGCGGCAGGAGAACACGGGGGAGCTGCATGGGCTGCCTGGGTTCCCTGGCACGGGGCGGCGCGGCGGCCCCGCCGGAATCCAGGCGCACACGGTGGCTGAGGCCCGTGCCGGGAAGGCCCAGATTCAGGTAGGAACCCCGCTTGCCCACCGAGACAGACGCCCCACGCCCCCCGAAGGAGACGCTGGTGAGCCCGGTGGTCCCGAAGTTGAGCCTGACGCCGGGGAACAGCTTGATGGAGCGGCGGAACCTCATAGTCATCCTGAAGGGGGGGGACGGAAGCGTTCCGGGGGGCAAACCCCCAGGTGCCGGAGCGAACGGGGGCGGCCCCGCAGGCCTGCCGCGGCACGAGGGCGCGGCCGGGGAGGAGGGGGGAGCGGCGCGGTGCGGGGGGACGGGGGGACGGGGGCGCGACGCGGGGCTGCGGCGGGACGGCCACGGGCGCCGTCATCCGGGAAAGGCCGGGAAGAGCGAACCAGACGGCTTCCCCCGCGTACCGCTCACCGGGAGGGGCTGGCCTCGGGAAGGCCTCCGGGAGCGTAGGAGGCCCGCCGGGGACGGGGAGGGCAGGCGGGCAGGCGGGGCGTAGGCGGGGAGGCGGCGCGGATGCGGCGGGGCCTATTCCCTTCGCGATCCCAGACGAAAAAGCTTGATGAAGTCGGCGGGGGCCGCCGACCATGTCGGCCTGCAAGAGCGGACTTTAACCTACGAACGGTTGATAATATCACTTTCGCGGAAGACTTTGAAGTTATATTGTTCGCGATGCCTCCTGGCCCGCAAGGCCGGGGCTGGGCGCTGACCCGTCTCCCAAAGCGCTCATGGCATTCTCAGGGCGCACTCTTTCCGGGATCGCGAAACGGCAGTCTCGCCTTGAAAAGCCGGACCGGGATGTGTTAGTTTCGTCCCGAATCCCCGCCAGCTCGGCCGTTTCCATCCCCCGGCGGTCCCGTCCCGCAGCTTGCCTCCCCGCGTCCGCTTCACTGCGCCCTTACCCCGGGCCGCCTCCGCGTCTTCGCCATGATTAGCACAATTATCTTCGACATAGATCTCACGCTGGTCGACTCCCTCCAGGCCTGCGTGGAGGGCACCAACCTCATCGCCAGGAGGTTCGGTCTCCCCGAGAAGAGCGACCGCGAGGTGCTGGAGGCCATAAGCCTCCCACTAGAGCCCTTCTGGCGGAAGATGTGGGGAGGCTACGATCCCGCCTGGCGCGACTACTACGAGTCCTCCGTGTCCGCAACGGTGGACATCAACCGCCCCCTCTACCCGGGAGCAGTGGAACTCCTGAAGAAGGCCAGGGAGCGGGGCATCGCCCTGGGCGTCGCCACCAACCGCATGAACCCCTGGCTGGATCTCGCCGACATGGGCATCGCCGAGTTCTTCGACACGGCGGTGGGCCCGGACGCCACAGTGAAACCCAAGCCCCATCCCGACATCCCACAGCTGGCGGTGAAGCAGCTCCACGCCGACGCCTCCGCGGTGATCCTGGTGGGCGACTCGCCACTCGACATGAAATCCGCCCTGTCCGCCGGCATCCGCGGGCTGGGGCTCACCCAGGGCGGCTACACCGAAAGGGAGCTCCTGGATGCCGGGGCCTGGAAGGTGCGCCCGGATCTGGCCGCGCTGGACGAGTTCCTGGACAAGCCCTCCGGCTACTCGCTCGGATGATCCCGGTGCCGGGAAGCCCGTTCCCCGCCGCTCTCCGGGCAACCGCCGCAGGCCGACATAACGCCCGTCCCCTGACCGGCCTCCCCTGAACCGGTCCCCCTGACCCGGGAACCCCTTCGGGTTCCCGAGCCCCCCCTCCCTGGACCGCAGGTTTCCGGCGCCCCCGGCCCCCCGCTTCCATGCTCGCCCTCGGCCCGAGCTCCAGGCGCCGGGCCCGCGCTCCCGGCATCCACCCTCGCCCTTCCCTGTCCCGGCCCGCCAGCAAGGGCCCGGACTCCCCTCCGCCCGCGTCACCTCCCCAGGGAGGTTTTTTTTGACCCCGGAGGCCGGGAACCGGCCGGAGTCCCTCCAGCCCTGTTCGCCCGGCCTCAGGGAACCCGTTGGTTCCCAGAACCGTCCGGCCAGCCGCTCCTGTCCGGTTTTCCGACACCGCCCTCACCAGGCCCCCTCCCCCAGGGGGGTTGCCCGCATGCCCAGCTGCAGCCCCGCAGGCCGAGGGCTTCCGCAACCCGGGCAGCCGGCGCACACCCCACCAGGCCTCCCCCGGCCTACCTCCGTCCGTGACCCCGCCCCGGTCGCAACCCGGCCGGCCGCCCACAGGAGGCCTCAAGAGCCGTAAACCGCTTTCCGTCTCCCAAGGCAAATAATTACAATGTATTTTTATATACATTATTTATTTTTTAAAATATAAATCTTTTTATGGTATTTTAAAAACCTGCGATTGTCATATGCTACCTGCTACCTTACCGCGCCTCCGCCGCCTTTTAGGTATTGAAAAAGGGGCCTTAAATCCTTTATTTTAACTGATTAAGTGCCATCTTGAACCCGATCCCGCCCGCCGGGTCGGCCTGCGGGAAAGACGGCACCCGAGAGCCCCCGTCACAGGAACACCGTTTAAAATGGATCCCAGCGCCTACGGGAACAGCCTCCGGCAGTACTCCGGAAGCATCCAGTCCATGTTCAACAGCGTCTCCGAACGCTACGACCTCCTATCCCATTTCCTGAGCTTCGGGAGGGATCACTTCTGGCGGAAGGCCCTGGCCCGGCGCCTGGTGGCCAGGGAATACCCCGGAAGCTTCCTGGATCTCGCGACGGGCTCGGGAGAGCAGCTGCTGGCCATCCGCAAACTCTGGCCTTACGCGGAGCTGACCGGGCTCGACTTCTCGCCGCCGATGCTCAGCGTGGCCCGTGAGAAGCTCGCGAAACACGGCGCGCACGAAGGCGTGAAGCTCGTCCTGGGCGACGTGTATAACCCCCCCTTCGAGCCGAGCTCCTTCGACTCCGTCGCCATCTCCTTCGGCCTGAGGAACCTCCCCGACCGGGAGGCCTTCTACCGTGAGGTCCTGAGACTCCTCAAACCTGGAGGCAGGTTCCTGGCCCTCGAGCTCTTCTTCGACTCCAGGAATCTCCTGGCGCCCTTCCACCGCTTCCACCTCGCCACGATATCCCCCTGGCTCGCCGGCCGCTTCTTCTACAGCAACGGCAAGGCCTACGATTATCTCAGCCGCTCCATCATAGACTTCCCACACCCGGCGGTGATCATGGATGAGCTGGAGGAGGCGGGCTTCAAGGGAGTGGAGTACCACACCTACACCTTCCAGGCCGCCATGCTGGTCTGGGGCCAGAAGCCGCTGAACGGGGCCTGACGGCCCCGGACGATGCCGTACCGGAACCATGCCCTGATGCCGCTGACTGGTCGCGCCGACCCCGGCTCCGGATGCGGGCAGGGGCCTTCGCCCCCCGGATCCGCGAGGCGCATCGCCGGCGGGCCGCCAGCCCCCGGCGCTGCCCTCCGCAGACATGCCTCGGGGCCATGCCGACCGGGGCTTCCCGGCAACCTGGCGCAAGGCACTGATCTCGCCCCCTCCCTTCCCTGAAGAGACTCCCCGCCCGACCCGGGCGCGCCCCTGCCTTTCCGGTCTCCCGGAGGCCGCCCCCCCGCCCGGTCAACCCGGGTTGCTATCCCTCGCCCTCTCCCTCCTGCTGTTGCCCCGCTCCAGAACTCACTCCCCTTCGCTCGGCATCGGAATCGTAAAAGCCGCCATCGGCAACGGGAAAACCCGCATCGGCACCGGGAAAACCGCCATCGGCACCGGGAAAGCCGCCATCGGCACCGGAAAGCGCAGACCGTGTGCCTTTCCCGGCCCCTTCCGTCCGGGCAAGCCCAACGTTCCGCTCTTTCGCCCCGCGCTTTGACAAGGCCCAGGGTTTGGCATACACTTTCCGTCATCGCTCCCACGGTCCCCGCGGTCGCCTGCCCCCAGGCCCGCGATCGGAAGGACTGCCTCGCGGGAGCGGCGCCGCGGGCCTCCCCCCGGCGCCGGAGGGCCGCTCTTTCCAGCCTGCGGGCTATCCCCAGCCAGGACGGAACCGATTCGCGAACCGGGAGCCGCGCCGGGGACGGCCAACTCCCCCCTGAACCCCGCCGCCCGGAAAGGCATCTCAAGCCGCGCCAGGATCCAGGGCGGGCCTTCACGGGCCCGCCGCGGAGACCGCGGCGGCGGGCCAGCCCCCCGGCACCCCCAGGCGCCGGGGCCGTCACTTCCCGGTCTTTCACCTGCAACTGCACCATAACGACCTCAGGAGTTCGATATGAGCGACGAGAAATTCGACACCTTCCACCATCACCACCACCGGGGCCTCAAGCCCCTCGTCATCCCGAAGACAGTGGGCGACAAGCTCGACCCCTTCAAGATCGTTGGGGTGAAGCCCGGGTTCAACCTCGACAAGGAGAACGGCGAGAGCGCCTTCGAGACACTGACCGAGGCCTCCTTCCCCGGCAAGTGGAAGATAATCTACTTCTACCCAAAGGACTTCACGTTCGTCTGCCCCACCGAGATAGTTGGCTACTCCAAGCTGGTCAAGGATCTCGACGAGCGCGGGGCGGTGCTCCTGGGCGGCAACGGCGACAACGAGTTCGTCAAGCTCGCCTGGAGGCGCGACCACAAGGATCTCAACAAGCTCAACCACTGGTCCTTCGCCGACTCCCAGGGGACCCTCATCGACCAGCTCGGCATCCGCGACAAGGAGGCCGGGGTGCCCCTCCGCGCCACCTTCATCGTCGACCCCGACAACGTGATCAAGCACGTCACCGTCAACACCCTGTCCGTGGGACGCAACACCGACGAGGCCCTGAGGCTCCTGGACGCCCTCCAGACCGGCTTCCTCTGCGCCTGCAACCGCCCCGTGGGCGGCTCCACCCTGTAGACAGGGCCTGATTCCCGCCCTCCGGGGCCGGGAAGGGCGGAAGGCCTGGCCTTCCGCCCTTTTTTCATGCCGCCGAGCCCCGCGGAGGCCGCCTGGGGCGGGGGGCTCCCCCCGGGCACCCCCTTACCGGCCTGCCGGGAGCCTGGCACGTGCGGACCCGTCCCTACGCCAGACGCCGCCGGAGGCCGCGTCAACGGTGCCGGCCGCCCCCTGCGGGCGGCCGGCGGGCACGGCGCCTCCCCCCTGGCCATGGGGGCCTGCCGGAGGGCGGCGGCGGAAGCCCCGCTCGGAGGCGGGCCAGATTGCATTACTGCGCGATCTCTGCTAGTCTCTGTCACGCCAGCAGGGTAAGCGAGGCAAAGAGATCGCGCACGGCAGCGCCTGAAGACGTCCCGCACCCCCCGCAGGGCGGTCCGCCTCCACACCTCCCCGATTCACTGCCCGGCAGGGCCCACCCGGAGAGACCTAATGAGCAGCGCCAGTTCACCCAAGGGCCAGCCCGAGCCGAACAAGGGGCGGGCGGCAGGCCAGGAGGGCAAGTTCCTCACCTTCTCCCTGGCCTCCGAAGAGTACGGCATAGGCATCCTGAAGGTCCGCGAGATCATCGGCATGATGCCCATCAGGACCGTGCCCCAGACGCCGGGCTTCGTCAAGGGGGTCATCAACCTCCGCGGCAAGGTCATCCCGGTGGTGGACCTCCGGCTCAAGTTCAACATGTCAGAGACGGAATACACCGACAAGACCAGCATCATCGTGGTGGACGTTTCGGCCGGGCCCGACCGCTTCATCCACATCGGCATCGTGGTGGACTACGTGTCCGAGGTGGTCAACATCAAGGCCGATGACATCGAGGCCGCCCCCGCCTTCGGCTCCCGCCTCAACACCGAGTATATCCTCGGCATGGCGAAGATCGGCAAGGGCGTGAAGATCCTCCTCGACATAGACCGCATCCTGGTGGGCGAGGAGCTAGCCGGCCTGGCCATGGGCTTCTGAGACGCCGCGCCCCCACCGGAAGGGCGGCGGCGCCTCCCGCGGATCACGGAAGCCGGAGGGCAGCCTCCGGCTTTTCCTTTTCTCCCGAGCCCGTAAGGCGCCCTGAGGCCCCGCCCCCCGGCCGGCGGCTCTGGGGTTTCCGCACGAGCCCCGCTACCCGCCTGGCGAGCTCCGTCAGCCCCCCCGGCAGGACAGGCTCCGCCCCTCGACGCGGCGAGGCTCCGCCGCCCGCGGCCGGGGGCTTCCGTGCCCCCCGCCGCGACCATTCCGCCGGCCGCGACCCTTCAGCCCGCAGCGGCCCGCCCTGACGGGCCGGCCCGGCCCGCAACGTGGAGGCCCCGCCTCCGGGGAGCCGGCGAACCGCGCTACCGCCTGACGGGCGCTCCCGTGAGCCGGGGACCGGCCACCCCGCAGCCATCTGGCCCCCTCCCGGTGCGGCCGGCCGCCCGACCCGGACGGGCCCCCGCGGCGGACGGGGGCGGAGGCTCAGCCCCCGCCCAGAAGCTCCATGAGCTTACGGTGAAGGAGGCTGTTGGTGGCGAGGATGCCCGTTCCCTCGCCCGCGTGGCTCTCGCCCCCGGCCATGCCGGTCACCCGGCCCCCGGCCTCGGTTACCAGAAGCGCCCCTGCGGCCGTGCCCCAGGGGTCGGGGACGGCCTGGAAGAAACCCTCGGCCCTGCCCGCCGCGACGTAGGCGAGGCCCAGCGAAGACGATTCCTCCGCCGTCAGGGACTGGGCGACTCCGAGGACGCGGGCGGAGGCCTCCCTCTGCCCCTGGGCGGGGGCGCCGTCGGGCAAGCCCGTGCGCACGGCCGCCTCCTCGCAGCGGCCGCAGTCGGAGACGGAGATCGGCCCCTCGCAGAGGCCTATGCCGGGCACCTGGCGGCACTGGAAGGAGCCCCCGCCCGACACCGCCCAGAACATCTCCATCAGGACGGGGGCCAGGACCACCCCCAGGACGGTCTCGTGGTTGCCCTCCTGGTTCCTCCCCACGAGAGATAGGGACACGGAGAAGAAAGGGCTGCCCCGCCGGAAGGCCCTCGCGCCGTCCAGCGGATCGGCCCTCCAGAAGTAGTCGGCGGTCTCGCCGGGTGCGGGCCCCTCCCCCACGTGCACCGGGTGATCCGGGAAGGCCTCGTAGAGGATCCGCCGGATCTCCCGCTCGGAGTCGCGGGCGGGGGCCTCAACAGCCGGCGGCGGGCCGTCCCAGCGGCCCTTCACCAGTTCCGCGTAGGCGTCCAGGAGCTTGCCGGACCCGGACCGGGCGGCGTTGAAGGCGGTGATGAGCCAGTCATCGAGCTCCGGCGACTCGACTGCTCTCACGGTATTGTTCATGGAGCGTACCTCCCATCCCCGCGACCCTGCCCGCCGCCCTGCCCGCGGGGCCGCGCCGGACGGCCCGGCCCCGCGGGCAGGGAGTCAGAGGCCCGCGGCCTCCCCCGTCCACGGCCCCCGGCCGTGGAGCCGGGAGCTGGCCGGGGAGGCCCGGAACCGTCGCGGGCGGCAGGGGAGTGAATCCCTCCGCCCCGCACGGGGATCTCTGTTCGGGCCGGGGGCGGCGCGATCCGCCCCCCCGGAAGGCCGGCGGCGCGGGGAAGCCGGATTCCGGCTCGGGGAGCACGCAGGCGGAGGCCTGTCTCCCGCCGCGCCCGGTGCGGGCCTGAAGGGGCGGCCGCGGAGGCCACGGCCTTTCATATTATAAACAGCATTAGATCGGTTTTTTCAAGCCGTAGCAACAGTTACTCCAGTTACTCCCTTGCGCAGGAAGACGTCCAGTTTCCTTCCGCGTCCCTCCCCGGCGCGCCAGGACAGGCCGCCTGTCAACCGGCACATACGGGACAGTCCCCGGCAC
>JAITEZ010000231.1 GCA_031281735.1 Deltaproteobacteria bacterium
CGACGGGGACGCCTCGGGAGTCCCTGGCGTTGCCGGGGCGGGGGAGGCCGCTCCGGGATTAGACTCGGGGCCGTCAAAAAAAAACAGGCCGCGCCGTTTCTGGATCTCCTGCCTCCACCAGGCATGAGGCCGCCCCCGGACGCCCGTGGACTGGCCGTGGCGGCCCGGGGGGAAGGCGCGGGGAACCCGGCCAGAAGGCCGGGAGGGCCGGGTGGTTGCGGAAACCGCCCCCTGCCCCTCAGCCAGCCCCCCCTCCCGCGGCCGTGCCTCCGCCTCCGCCGGGAAAGGCCCGCAGCAGGGGAGTCAGACGGCGGCCTCCCCCGCCCCGGCAACGCCAGGGACTCCCGAGGCGTCCCCGTCGGCGGCCGCCCGCCCGTCAGGTCCGGGAACGGGCCCGGCGGGGCGGCACGCGCCCCCCCCCTCCTGCGGGGCGGGACGGTGGGAGGGATGAGTCTGGTACTGGTCCGAGACCAGCTTCCCGTGCTCGAGCACGATGACCCTCTCGGCGTGGCGCGCCACCTCCGGGGCGTGCGTGACGGTGACTATGGTCGCCCCCGCGTTGTGGAGGCCGTGGAGAATCTCCATCACCAGGGCCTCGTTGGTCTCATCGAGATTGCCGGTGGGCTCGTCCGCGAGTATGAGCTTGGGGTGGTTGATGAGGGCACGGGCGATGCAGACCCTCTGCTGTTCCCCGCCCGAGAGCTGGCGGGGCAGGTGCCTGGCCCGCTCGGCCAGGCCCACCCTGGCCAGGGCCTCCAGCGCCTCCCTCTCGTCCACCATGCTGTGGTAGTACTGGGCCACCATGACGTTCTCCAGGGCGGTCAGGTAGGAGATGAGGTGGAACTGCTGGAAGATGAGGCCGATGGCCTCGCGCCGGAGGGCGGTGAGCCCCGCAGGCGAGAGGCCAGAGAGCCTCTCCCCGTCCAGGATCACCTCCCCCAGGCTGGGGGTGTCGAGGCATCCCATGATGTTCATGAGGGTGGTCTTCCCGGAACCGGAGGGCCCCATGACCGCCAGCCACTGCCCGGGGGGGATGAAGAGCGTGATGTTCTGGAGGGCCTTCAGGGGCCCGTAGATCTTGGATATGTCCGTGATTTCCATTAGGTTGGGCATGGGTGGAACCTTGGGGTCGGGGGCGTCAGCGGCGGGCGGCGGCCCGCGCCGGTGATCCGCGCGGCCTTGCGCGGCGGCCCGCAGGGCAGCCGGGCCTTCGGGCCGGCGGACATCATATTCGGGCCGGCGGACATCATAACAGAAGAGGTGCGGCGCGCCGGAGGGGAGGGGCGGACGCCGGCGGCGCGGCCCGGAGGGGAGGCCCGGCCGGACCTCCGGGCCCGTCTCACTCGCCCCGGAGCACCAGGGCGGGCTCCACGTCCACGGCCCGCTTGACCGGAGCGAGGCAGGCTGCAACCGTCACCAGGGCCGAGACGGCCACGGTGACGGGGACGAGCCAGGGCTCCGGGGTGAGGCCCCTGCCGAAGACGCTGGACGAGACGAGGCGCGCGAAGAGTAGCCCGCAGAAGGACCCGGCCAGCCCGCCCACCACGCCCAGGAGGAGGCCCTCGGCCAGGAACTCGCGGGCAACGCGGCGGTTCCCGGCGCCGAGGGCCTTCTTGAGCCCTATCTCGCGGCGGCGCTCGAGCACCACCGTCATCATGGTGGTGGCCACGCAGATCATGGTGAGGGTCAGGACTACCAGGGTCACGAGATAGACCAGCGCCGTGAGCTTGCCCATCACCTGCTCCTCGGAGCGGGTGACCCTGGTTACGAGCCTGGGATCCACACCGGGCACCCCGGCCCGGACGGCGGCCGCGGCGCGGGCTAGGGCGTCCGAGCCGAGCGTCAGGGAGGCCTCGGCCAGGTCGAGGACGCCGGCCTCCCCGGTCATCCGCTCCATGTCGGCGAGGGACATGAAGACGAAGCCGTCCTCTACCCCGCCGGTGGCGACGGTGCCCGTCACCGTGAAGTCCATCTCGTAGCGCTCCTGGGCGGAGTTGCGGCCGTCCAGGGGGAAGGCGCCCCCCGCCGCGAGACCCGTCGCCTCCGCCACGTCCACGCCCAGGAGGATCTCGCCGGGCCGCGAGGGCCACTCGCCGGCCACCCGCCAGTAGGGGCTGGTCTCCCGCACGTCCTCGAAGACGGTCCCCACCGCGGTGTAGGGGAGCATGTTGCGCCGGACGGACTCGTAGCGGAAGGGGGTGAGCCCCACGAGGGCCTCCGCGGGCAGGAGGGCCTCCGCGCGGGCCAGATCCGCCGCCCCGAGCCGGCCCGGGCCGCCCTCGCTTACGAAGACCAGGTTCGCCCCGTAGGACCGGAACTCCCGGCTCAGCTGGCGCGGTATGTCGTAGCAGAGGGTCACGAGCCCCAGGAGCACGGTCGCCCCCACGGCCACTCCCACCAGGGCCACGAGGAGTCGCGAGCGCCGGCGCACGAGGGAGAAGAGGAGCATCCTGCCCAGGAACCTGGCGTTGGCCCCCGAGGCGGCCCTGGCGTCCGCCTGCCCCGGGGCGGGGGACGCCGCCGGGGCCCCGCCCGCTGGCTTCGGCGTCCCGGCCCTGTCGGTTGCATCGGCTTCCATGTTACCTCCCGTGGAGTACCTCGGTGGGCTTGAGCCGCAGGAGCGCCCGGAGGGCCGGGAGGCTCCCCAGGAGCGTCACCGCGACTATCATGACGGCTGCCAGGGGGATGACCGCCGTCTTGACCGCCACCAGCTGGCCGAAGACGGCCTTCCCGATGAACTGCGCGAGCCCGAGCCCGCAAAGGTACCCCGCCGCCCCGCCGGCGAAGGCCACGACCAGCATCTCGGTGAGCACCAGGAGCGAGACCGAGATGTTGTCCGCGCCGAGGGCCTTCATGAGACCTATCTCGACGCTCCTCTCCATGATGTTGGCGGTTACGAGGTTCGAGATGGCGAGCGCCGAGCAGAAGAGGGTGAGGAGGGTGAGGAGTATTATCATGAGCTGCGTCTTCTCGAGTATCGCGCCCTCGGACTCCGCCACCCGCATGACCGGCTTGACCCGCACCCCCGGTATTATCTCCTCGATCTGGTAGGCGATGCTACTGATGTAGGCAGTGCAATACCAGGTGTCCCACTCGGCCCGCGAGAGGCCGCCCGGGTTCATGGCGGCGCGGCGGGCCAGATCGTTTTCCGGGGTAGTCAGGGCCGAGACCTCGACCCTCTGGACCAGTCCGGGGAGCCCGGCGGCCTCCTGGGCGAGAGCGGTCGTCCCTATGATCCAGCCGTTCTCCTCCCCGCCGCTGTCGAAGACGCCCGTGACCCTGAGGTTCACTTCCCCCGCCTTCTCCGTGCTCACCGCGAGCTCGCCCCCCGGGGCCAGGCCCAGCGCGGCGGCGAGATCCCTGCCGACGATGACCCCCGAGGGGTCGCCGTCGTCCCCGGCGCGCCCCTCCAGCGTCCACCACGACTTTAGCGGCATCATGCCGGTTTCCACCTCGTCGCCCGTGGGGAGCGACAGGCGTCGGCTGAACCACGTGCCGGCGAGAACGGCGGGGCCCGCCCCTGTCCCGACCCGCGTGTTCAGGAACGGGGCGAAGTCAACGATGTTGTATGCCCAGAAGATCATCTTGATCTTGTAAAGCTCGTCCTCGCGGATGTAGTGGGCGTCCTGCACCGCCTCGGGCGAACCGCCCTCCCCCCCTGCGAACTCGTACTTCTCCCCGGCCAGGGAGGCCCCGCGGGGGATGACCGTGAGGTTGGCCCCGTACGTCTTGAGCTCCTGGTTCACCTTGTCGCCCACGTCGAACATCACGCCCAGCATGGCGGTCGCGAGCGACACGCCGAGGCCGACGGTGAAGGCTATGAGGGCGTGCTTGCCTTTCTGCCGGCCGAGGGCGCCGGCGGCCATCTTCCAGAACATGCCGATTGACCTCGAATGCGGCGGGCCCGCCGGAAGGGCGGGGGACGCGGGGAGAGGGGCGGTAGGGGACGGAGGGGCGCGGGGGGAGACGGGCAAGGACGGCGAGGCGCGGCCAGCCGGGGCCGGGGCGCCGGCGCGGCGGGCCGCGCCTACTGGAACCGGCGCTTCTCCCGCTCTAGGCTGGCGGCATCGATGACGAGCCGCCCCCCCTCGATCCTGAAGGCCAGCGGCACCGGGTTGCATCCGCCGGGGAAGCCGATGGTTGACTTGTTCATCACGACGTCGCAGAGCTTGCAGATGACCTGGTCGCCCCGCTGGTAATAGCCGGTCGGCCCGCAGATGTCGCAGGCGTCGAGGCCCACCCCGTAGGCGGTCGCGCCCTTCTTGATGACGATGAAGCGCACGTCCGTGCCCCCCTCGGCCCTGTAGACGTGCCGGTGGAGGTCACCGTCGCCCACCACATCGAGGTCGAGGGCTATCCTCCCGTCGACGGCCTCGACGCGCCCGGGCTCGGAGATGTAGGGGCCGCGCTTCTGGTAGGCACGGAGGGCGGTCACGGTCACGAGGGTCACGGCCATCACGGACACCAGGAATACCGCCGCCCTGAACTCCAGCTTCAGGGCGTGGCGGCGCTTGCGGATCACGGCGGGGTTGGGGCCCTCGGGCCTGGCCGTCAGCGCCCGTGCCGCGGCCGCGGCCGCGGCCAGCGTCCACACCGCCGTCACGGCGTAGAGGAAGAGGTTCTCCCGCGAGCGGAGGAAGATGATCACGTCGGGGATCCAGGAGGCACGGGGGAGCATGCCGCGCACGAACATGACGCGCAACGCGTCCAGGGCCAGCATGAGGAACCCCGAAAGCAGCGTCAGGAGCGCCGCGGGGGGCAGGACGCGCGCGGGGAGCCGGCGGGCGAGCGCCCCCGTGGCGGAGAAGGCGAGGGCCATCAGGAGGAGCCCCGCCAGGTAGCCCGTGAGCTTGGCGAGGTATTCCATGTTGAAGACGGAGTCGAGGCCCACGTCGAAGTCCAGGGGCTGCAGGAAGAGATCCGGCAGCGTCCTCGCTGTCAGGAACGCGAGGACCGGGGGCCCCAGGGCCCTCGCGGCCGCGCCGGCCCTCCGGCCGGGCCCGAGAGCCGGCGCGGCCGCGAGGGCGAACCCGGCCAGGGCCGGCAGGAGGGGCCAGAGGATCGCTATGTCGTAATACTCGCGGACCATGAAGCCCGTGTGGCGCTTGAGGACCGCGTAGGCCGCCGCCGAGGCCGCCCCCAGCGCGAAGGCGGCCAGGTGGAGCCGCCCGGAGAGGGCGGGTCGCGGGTCGCGCGCGGCAACCAGGAGGAGGAGAGGCGCCGTCACCGCGAGCAGCCAGGTGTTGTCAACCACGTTTATCAGGTAGAGGAGCATTCAGTGGACCGTGAGGGGGCGGGGGGGGACGGCCGCGGCGCGTGAGCGGATCCCGGCCGCCGGGGCGTGCGGGCGCTGGCATGCGGGCGGGCATCCGAGGAACCGGCCGAGCCGGGGGGCCCGGCAAGAGCCTGCAGGCG
>JAITEZ010000233.1 GCA_031281735.1 Deltaproteobacteria bacterium
GGCGGCCGGATCGTCCTCTGGGAAGATGAACCTCCGGCGGTCGAGCGCTACGCCCTCGCGGAAGTCGAGGGGGAAGACCTTCACGAAGAGGTTGCGGTCCCGGGGCCAGGCCTCGAGGATCCCCCTGGCCGCCTCGCTACCGGTGTAGAGGAGGTGCCTGCCCATGAGGGCCAGGAGCTCCCTCTCGTCCTCGCCGTCCAGGAGATCGAGATCCACCATCTCGTGGTTCACGTGGACGTCGAAGGAGTCGTCCCTGTCCAGCACGTAGGCGAGCCCGCCGGACATGCCGGCCGCGAAGTTCACCCCCACGGGCCCCAGCACCACGACGCGGCCGCCGGTCATGTACTCGCAGCCGTGGTCGCCCACGCCCTCCACCACGGCCAGGGCCCCGCTGTTGCGGACGGCGAAGCGCTCGCCGGCCGTGCCGCGCACGTACAGCTCGCCCGAGGTCGCGCCGTAGAGGATCACGTTCCCGGCGATGGCGTTGCGGGAGGGCACGAAGTCAGGGTGGAGCTCGTCGGGCGGCCTGACGACGATCCTGCCGCCGGAGAGGCCCTTGCCCACGTAGTCGTTCACCTCGCCGCGGATCTCCAGGGTGAGCCCCCGGGCGGCGAAGGCCCCGAAGCTCTGGCCGGCGACGCCCGCGAGCCTGACCCTCACGGTGTCGGGGGGCAGCCCCCGCAGGCCGTGGAGCCTCGCGATGCGGGAGCTGATCTTCGCCCCCACCGTGCGGTCGGTGTTCCTGACGGGGCTCTCCACGGCGACCCGCTCCCCCCTCTCGATGCCGGGGAGCACCGCCGGCAGCAGGCGGTCGTCCAGGGTGCCGCGGTCGCGGCTGTCCTCGTAGCCCGTGAACCGCAGCTCGCCCCCCCCGGGCCGGCACAGCACGCGGGAGAAGTCCAGGCCCCGGCCGCGGGCCGCCGGCGCGTCGCGCCTGGGCTCCAGGCGGTCGCAGCGGCCCGTCATCTCGGCGAGCGTCCGGAAGCCCAGGAGCGCCATGTACTCGCGTAGCTCGCGGGCCACGAACCGGAAATAGTTCCGCACGTGCTCCGGCTCGCCCCGGAAGCGCGCGCGCATGCCGGGGTCCTGGGTGGCGATGCCCACGGGGCAGGTGTTGGTGTGGCACCTGCGCATCATGAGGCACCCCATGGAGACCAGGACGGCGGTCGCGAAGCAGAACTCGTCCGCTCCCAGGAGGGAGGCCACGGCCACGTCGCGGCCGGTCTTCATCTGGCCGTCCACCTGGAGCCGCACCCGCGACCGCAGGTTGCTCCCCACCAGGGTCTGCTGCGTCTCGGAAAGGCCGAGCTCCCAGGGGGTGCCCGCGTGGCGGATGGACGACAGGGGGGAAGCCCCCGTGCCGCCGTCGAAGCCCGAGATGAGGATCGACTCGGCGTGGCCCTTGGCGACGCCGACGGCTATGGTCCCCACGCCCTCCTCGGAGACGAGCTTCACGCACACGGTCGCCTCGTCGGACGCCTGGTGGAGGTCGTAGATGAGCTGGGCGATGTCCTCGATGCTGTAGATGTCGTGGTGCGGCGGGGGCGAGATGAGGGTCACGCCGGGGGTCGTGTGGCGCACCCGGCCTATCTCGGCGTCCACCTTGTCCTTGGGCAGCCGGCCCCCCTCGCCGGGCTTGGCGCCCTGGGCGATCTTGATCTGCAGCTCGTCAGCGTGGTTGAGGTACTCGACGGTCACGCCGAAGCGGCCCGAGGCCACCTGCTTGACCCGGGAGACCGTGCTCTGGCCGTCCGGGCGGGGGGAGTAGCGGGCGGGATCCTCGCCGCCCTCGCCGGAGTTGCTGCGGGCGCCCAGGGAGTTCATGGCTATGGCCATGGTCTCGTGGGCCTCCTTGGAAAGGGAGCCGAAGGACATGGCGCCCGTCGCGAACCTCCTGATGATCTCCTCCTCGGGCTCGACCTCGTCCAGGGGCACGGGCGGGTCGCCGGGCTTGAAGTCCAGGAGGCCCCTGAGGGTGAAGGCCCGCTCGCACTGATCGTTTATGAGGGCCGCGTAGCCCCTGTACTTCTCGTAGCTGCCCTCGCGGACGGCCTGCTGGAGGAGTGTCACGCTCTCCGCCGTCCAGAGGTGCCTCGTGCCGCCGTGCCGCAGTCGGTACGAGCCCCCGACGTCGAGCGGGCGGACGGGCCTGCCCGCGGCGGCGTCCGCCTGGCCCGAGACGGCGGAGGGGCGGAGATCGCCTGTGTCCACCAGGCGCGTGGCGATGGCCCGCTCGAAATCCCCGATCTCCAGCCCCCCCAGCCGGTTGACGGCGGACGGGCCGGGGAAGTAGGTCCCCATGATGCCGGGGCCCAGCCCCACCGTCTCGAAGATCTGGGCGCCCCTGTAGCCGCGCAGGGTGGAGATGCCCATCTTGCTCATGATCTTGAGGAGGCCCTTGCGGAGGGCCTTCACGTAGTTCTCGACGGCCGCCGCCGCCCCCATGGGGGCGGCCAGGGCGCCCCTGCCGGCCATCTCAGCCACGGTCTCGTAGGCCAGGTACGGGTTCACGGCCGAGGCGCCCAGGGAGAGGAGCATCGCCATGTGGCTCACCTCCCAGGCGTCGCCGCACTCGCACACGATGCCGGTGGAGACGCGGCGCCCGTCCGCGATGAGCTTCTGGTTGACGGCGGCCACGGCGAGAAGCGACGGCACCGGGAGCATGACCGGCACGTCCAGCGGATCCGGGCCCTCGGGGAGGCCGGGCACTGGCTTCCCCGCCTGGCGGTCCGAGACGATGATTATGCGCGCGCCCCTCTCCGCGGCCTCCGAGGCGCGGCGGGCGAGATCCGCCAGCGCGGCGGTGAGCGCCGCGCCGGGCGCACCCCCCTCCGGGGGGGGCGCGAAGGCGGCCGGGAGCACCTCCGCGTGGAAGTCGTCGTAGCGCAGATCCTTCGCGAGCCTCTCGAGATCGCTGTTGGACAGGAAGGGGTGGGTCAGCTTCACCAGCCGCGCCTGGGAGGCCTCCTCGGCCAGGATGTTGGGGTCGTAGCCTATGAAGGTCATCTGGCTCATCACCAGCTCCTCCCGTATCGGATCGATGGGGGGGTTGGTGACCTGGGCGAACTTCTGCCTGAAGAAGTTGAAGAGCGATCCCGTCCGCTCGTCCAGGACGGGCAGCGGCACGTCCGCGCCCATGCTCCCCACGGGCTCCTCGCCCTTCGAGGCCATGGGGCCGAGGATGACCTCCGTGTCGTCCCGGGTCATGCCGAAGATCTGCTGTCGGAACCTCAGGTCCTCCAGGCTCAGCGTGAAGTCCGTGGTGACCGAGAAGAAGCCCGGGATCTCTATCCGGTTGCTCTCCACCCAGCGGCGGTAGGGCCTGGCGCGGGCGAGCATCGACTTCAGCTCGGTGTTCTTGATTAGCGTCCCCGAGCCCGCCTCGGCCAGGATCATCTGGCCGGGCCCGAGCGAGCCCTTCTCGACCACGCGCAGGGGATCTACGGGGAGCGCGCCCGCCTCCGACGAGAAGATGAAAAGCCCGTCGTCGGTCAGGGTGTAGCGGGCCGGCCTCAGCCCGTTGCGGTCCATGACCGCGGCCACCTTCCTGCCGTCCGTCGCGCACACGGCCGCCGGCCCGTCCCAGGGCTCCATGAGCCCCGCGTGGTACTCGAAGAAGCCCCGCAGGTTCGAGCTCATGGGGTACTTCACCCCCCAGGCCTGCGGGATGAGCATGGCGAGCGAGTGCTCCAGCGACCGCCCCCCCCGGGTGAGGAACTCCAGGGTGTTGTCCAGGTTCGCGGAGTCCGACCCTCCGGGCTCGATGAGCGGGAAGAGCCTGGCGACGTCCCCGAACAGGGGGGAGGAGAGCTGCGGCTCCCGCGCGGTGAGCCAGGCGCGGTTGCCGCTGATGGTGTTGATCTCGCCGTTGTGGCCGAGGCTCCGGAAGGGCTGGGCCAGGCGCCAGCACGGCTCGGTGTTGGTGCTGTAGCGCTGGTGGATGACGGTGAGCGGGCTCGTCACGTCCGGATCCGTGAGCTCTGGGTAGAAGCCCTCCAGCTGGGCCGCGTACATCATGCCCTTGTAGACGATGGTCAGGCAGGAGAGGCTCGGCACGTAGAAGTGATCCCGATCGACTCCCGCGGCGGCCGCCGCCCTCTCGACGCACTTGCGCAGAACGTACAGGCCCCGCTCGAGCCCATCGGGATCCCGGAAGCCGCCGCCCGGCGCGTCGAGGAAGCACTGGTACACCTCGGGGCGCATCTCCCGGGCGTACCTCCCCACCTTGGAGGGGTCGGTGGGCACGTGCCTCCACCCGAGGATCCGGAAGCCGGCCTGCCCCGCCTCGTTGTCCACTATCTCGCGGCAGCTCTCCCGCTCTTCCGGATCCAGGGGCATGAAGAACATGCCCACCCCGTACTGGCCCGCGGGGGGGAGCGCCGCCCCCGCCACCTTCCTGAAGAAGGCGTCGGGGATCCGCAGGATTATGCCCGCCCCGTCCCCCGAGTCGGCGTCCGCCCCGGCGGCGCCCCGGTGGGTGAGGTTCGCGAGGAGCCTGAGGGAAGACGACACGATCTCGTGGTCGGCCCGGCCGTCCAGGCGGCAGAGGCAGCCGACTCCACAGGCGTCGTGCTCGTATGCAGGGTGGTATAGACCGGTATTCATCATGGTGTGGCCCCGCGGAGGATGATGGTGGTATGCGCGTGGCGATCCTGCCGGCGTGTTCCGGCGCGGCCGGGACTGGGCGCGGGGACGCGCCCGCCGGGGCGCCGGGCGGGCAAGGCCTGCGGGTGCCCGGAGGCGTCGGACGGGGTGGGATGTTCCGGCGGGGCCCGCAGGGGGGGGGCGCCGGCGGCGGGGGCCCTGAGGCCGGGCCTCATATATTCGCGACGGGCGCGGCTTGCAGCCGCGCCCTTCCATGTGCGGATCGGGCCGGAATTCCGGGGGGAGCAGATAATAGCACAAGGCCGAGGCCAAACAAAGGAATAATTAAGGACTACCGGGCATCCTGCCAGGCCTTTCGGGCCGCTTGCAAGGCATTTCGGGCAGCTTGCAGGGCGTATCGGGCATATCGTTGGGCTTATCGGGCATATCGCAAGGCGTTTCGGGCATATCGCAAGGTGTTTCGGGCGGACAGCAGAACCTTTCAGGAATCACGCGAGACATTCCAGGAATGCTCAAGGCATTTCAGGAACAATGCAAGGCCTCTCGGGATCACAGCGGGGGCTTTCCGGCTCGACGGGGGGCTTTCGGGCTGGCGGAGCCTCCTGTCAAGGCCGGGCAGGCGGACGGGGCGGGACGCGGGACCCGCGACGGCGGAACGGGGCGCGCCCCCCCTGCGGGGCGCAAGCGACGCGAAGCCCGGGGCCCCGGCTTGCGATGCGCGGGGGAGGCGGGGCGCCGGCCCCGGCCCCCCGC
>JAITEZ010000238.1 GCA_031281735.1 Deltaproteobacteria bacterium
TAATAGAAAATCTATTTCACAATTAACATTATGGCCCTGGATATCAAAGGCCTTAACTATAATAAAGAAACATTATATAACATAATGATTAGTCGCATCTTGAATTATAATTGGAATTAGGAGGTCCGTCGCAGGGTGGTTAGGCTACTATAAGCTGGCATCCCTGACTTCCAGGTTTACCGAGTTGGACGGACGGCTCCGGGCTAGGGTCCGGATGTACATCTGGAAGCAGTGGAAGCTGGTGAGGACCAAGTACAGTAACTTGAGAGCTCTCGGCATAGCCAAGGATGAGGCGCGGATGTGGGCCAACACCCGGAAGGGATATTGGCGCACGGCCCACAGCCAGATTCTTTCGGTGTCAATGACCAACGCTTGCTTGGAGTAAGGTGGGGCTGTTTAGCCTCGTGGACCTTTACAAGAAGGCGTTACTTCAGTCCTGAATCGGCCATAGATGAACCGCCGTATGCCGAACGGCGCGTACGAGTGGTGTGGGAGGGGCAGGTGTGAGCCTGCCCCCTCCCCGATTTACCCTCCCCGACGCGGTCGCGGCACGCGCAGTGCCGCGCGGATCGCGTCGTGCCCGAGTGCTCGGCATGGGCAATGGCCAGGAGGTTGCCCTCGGCGGGCTTGCGGCGGGGATCGCGTCGTGGGGAGGGCCGCTGGTCCCGGCTGGAGGAGGCCGGAGGTCAGCCCCGGCCCTGCTGACGGGGACCGCATCAAGCGTTACCGGGCCTGCCTGCAGGCCGAGGGAAGCACGGCGCCGCTCGGGCGGCAGGGCGCGGACGGTGCGGGGTATGAGGGGGAGGCCACCGCCCTTGCCCGGCGGGAACTACCGGCGGCCTGCGCCTGGCCGGCCCGCCGAAGCCGGCCAGGGGTACCGGTGGCAACCCCAGGGCAGCTCCAGGCATGGCTGCGGGGAACAGGATCCGGGCGTTTGCCCTGAAGGCTATCGCCAGCCGCCGCCGATGCGGTTCCCGCCGCCGGGGACGTCCGGGCATGCCTGCCCCGTCGCTTACAGTGCCTTCCCGCGGCGCGACCCGCCTGCCGCGGGTGGTTCCGCTCCGCCGCCTGCCATGCATCCTCAGCCGTTGCCGCGAGGGCCTCTTGCCCGGAACGGGGCCATGGCTGACGCTCCGAGCCCCCGCTTCCGGGGGGCCACACGGGTATGCGGCCCGCACGCTCCAGGGCCGGGACTGCCGGCGCGAGAAGCGGGAAGCGGCGCGGCCTGCGGGAGCCGGCATCCGGAGCCGGCATGCGGCAGCCATCCGGCGTCCCGGCGGTACCCGTGACCGCGGTCCACCGCCCCTCCGGCCTGAGCGGGAGGTGATGCCGCGCCATGTGCCGGTCTGGAAAGGTGCTCCGCGCCCCGGATCATTATTCTGAGGCGATCCGTCCTCCCGCCGCCTGGCAGAGGTGTGCCGTATCGATGGCGGCCCGGCCGCAGGGAGCGCCCCGCCGGGGCCGTCCCCCTCACCGGAGTCTCCCGCCTCACAGGGAAGCCGTGCCCTGCGGGTCAGCGAACGGCGCAGCGGACCCGATTGACGTGTGTCTGTCCGTGCCTGGGCGTTCGTCCGGGTTCCCGGCAATTCCTGAAGGGCCCAGGGTGCGCCTGGCAGATGATGCCGTCCCGCCGGGCATGGCGGTATCGCGGCACGGCTCGATCCGGGCCGGCTCTCCGTCATGAGGGTCCCGGCGGCCGCATTGATGGATTTGCAGCCCGGTATCCCCATCCGCTTTCCCTATGCCGACCCGGCTTCCGTCGCGGAACAACTTGCCGGGGATCCGAAACGATTCCCGTCTTCCTTGAAGACGGCTGGACGCCGTCCTGGCCTCCTCATGACTGTCCATGCCCAAGGCGGCCAGCTCCTGGGTTTGGAGGCGAGGGTCTGCAACGCATCTTCCCTTGAGCGATGTATATTTAATTATATTTATTAATGTTGTTGTATACAGTTGTCGTGTTTATGGGAGGGCGATTGTGAAAGACCACGGAGGAACAGGACTGCCTTCCGTCGCAGGGGGTCACCAGGGTGGTCACAATGCCAGCGGCAGCTTTTTCCGCGAAGTACCCTTCCGGCCGTCCCCGCGGGCCCGTGAAAGCGGATGTGCGTGTCCGGGAGCCGCGGGGGCCCCTGCCCGCAGGCCATCGCGGAACCCTCCGGCCGGTTCCGCAGGCGCGACCACCTGGATCCCGCCTCCTGCGGGAGGCGGGGACGGTGCCCGGAGGTGCCGGCATGCAGCGGCTCAGGAGTACGAGCGGCATGCGCGGAAGGGAACAGGACGGCCGCCGGGCTCCCGCGGGCACGCCCGGCCTCCTTTGCCGCCGCCGGGTTTACGGTCGCCACCCGCCCCCTCCGCCATGATGCCGGCCTGCGGCACGGCCGTTCGCCCGTTCCCGCGACCGTCTGGAGGTTCGGCCCTACCGCCCCTGCCCGGGGACGGGGCCGTGTCAATTACAGGGCGGTAACATAAGGCTCAATTCCTTTTGTAGACAGAGAGCATGAGTAACAATCGGATGATCTACTCTTACCCCGCTCCCGCGCCATTGCCTGCCGCGGCGCGCGCGTCCCGCTGCCGCCGCACAAGCCTGCCAGGGAGCCTGCCGGCGTTATGCGCCTTTCACCCGGCCACCGTTTCGGCATCCCGCCGCCTTCCCTCCCCGGCGGGGACGGCCCGCGCCGCCCCCTGCCCGTGCCCGGGCTGACGCTTCCGGCGCCCCCGGACCGGATTCCGTGACCGGGAGCCCAGGCCCCGCGAGCCCTTGACTTCACATCCACGGGTTCCCTATAATGCCCTGATCGCGAACGCCCCCGCCACCGGTAGCCCCCTCCGACAGGGGGAGGGATCTCGGCGACGGGCGGCCGCGGGCCCTCCCGGTAACCCCGCACCGGCCACGCGGCCGCAGAACCGCAGAGACAGCCATTGACCCCCATGACGACAGGCCCGTCCCCAGTCGGCGGGAAAGTGAAGCTAACCCCGGCCGCGCTCACTCTGGACGACGGGACCTCCTTCACGGGGCTGGCCGTGGGGGAGTGCCTCGAGGCCTCGGGCGAGGCGATTTTCATCACGGCCATGAGCGGATACCAGGAGGTGCTGACGGATCCCTCCTACCACGGCCAGATCGTGGTCTTCACCACCGCTCACGTCGGGAATTACGGCACCAATCCGGGGGTCGACCAGGCCTCCTCGCCCCAGGTCGCGGGCGTGGTGTTTCACGAGCTCTGGCTCCCGGAGGCGCTACACTGGCTTTCCGAGGCCGATCTCCCGGAATGGCTCAGGGCTGGGAAGGTGGGGGCGCTCACGGGCGTGGACACACGGTCGCTCACGCTCCATCTCAGGGATAAGGGTGCCCGCAACGGTGTCATAGCGCCCGCCTCGGCTGGCCTCGAGGTCGCCCTGGCCCGCGCCAGGGCGGTGCCCAGCATGAACGGGCTCGACCTCGCCGTCCGGGTCTTCTGCAAGACCCCCTTCAAGCGGCCCTGCGCCTGGGAGCGGGAAGAGGGGTCCCCCCCCGTCTACCGCGTGGCGGTTCTGGACTTCGGTGTAAAGAGATCCATCCTGGATCAGCTGAACCTCCAGGGCTTCGACCTCACGGTCTGGCCGGGCGACACCCCCCCCGAGACGATAGGGGGGGAGAGGCCCCAGGGGATCTTCCTCGCCAACGGCCCGGGGGATCCGGCTGCCTGCTCCTACGCCATCAGGGCCGCCCGGCATTTCCTCGGGCGAGTCCCCCTCTTCGGGATCTGCCTCGGCCACCAGATCATGGGGCTCGCTGCGGGCGGGAGGACATACAAGCTTCCCTTCGGGCATCACGGGCTGAACCACCCGGTGCTCGACCGCGACACCGGCAGGGTCTTCATCACGAGCCAGAACCACGGCTTCTGCGTTGATCCGGAAAGCCTCCCCCCCGGCGTCCGGGCCAACATGTGGAACCTCAACGATGGCACGGTGGAGGGCCTGACTTGGGATGACGCGCCCGCGTTCTGCGTCCAGTTCCATCCCGAGGCCTCGCCCGGGCCCCACGACTCCCGCGGCCTCTTCGCCAGGTTCCGCCAGATGATAAAGGAGCACGATGCCCAAGCGTAAGGACCTGGAGACGGTCATGATCCTGGGGTCCGGGCCCATCGTCATCGGCCAGGCCTGCGAGTTCGACTACTCCGCCACCCAGGGCTGCAAGGCGCTGAAGGAGGAGGGGCTCCGGCTCGTGCTCCTGAACTCCAACCCGGCGACGGTCATGACGGATCCGGGTCTCTCCGACCGCACCTACATCGAGCCCATGACCGCCGACGTGGCCCTCGACATCATCCGCCTCGAGAGGCCCCAGGCCATACTGCCCACCCTGGGCGGCCAGACGGCCCTGAACCTCGCGATGGAGCTCCACGAGAAGGGGGCGCTCGCGGAGACCGGGGTCGAGATGATAGGCGCCGACCCGGACGTCATCGAGATTGCCGAGAACCGGGAACGCTTCCGCCGGACCATGACCGCCCTGGGCCTCGACATCCCCGTGTCGGCCCTTGCGAACACGGTGGAGGAAGCCCTGGACACGGCCGGGCGCACCGGCTACCCCGCCATCATCCGCCCCAGCTACACCCTGGGCGGCACCGGCGGGGGCATCGCCCGCAACCGCTCTGAGATGGAGCTCCTGGCCTGGAAGGGGCTCAACGCCTCCCCCGTGAGGCAGATTCTCGTCGAGGAGTCCCTCATCGGCTGGAAGGAGATGGAGCTCGAGATGATCCGCGACCGCGGCGACAACGCGGTCATAGTCTGCGGCATAGAGAACGTCGACCCCATGGGGGTCCACACCGGGGACTCCGTCACGGTGGCCCCCATCCAGACTCTCACTGACGCGGAATACCAGGCCATGCGCGACGAGGCCCTCCGAGTCGCCAGGGCGGTGGGCCTGAACGGCGGCTGCAACATCCAGTTCGCCGTGAACCCCCGCACCGGCCGCCGGGTCGTGATCGAGATGAACCCCCGCGTGTCGCGGTCCTCCGCGCTCGCCTCCAAGGCGACGGGCTTCCCCATCGCCCGCGTCGCGGCCAAGCTCGCCGTGGGGTACGTGCTTTCCGAGCTCAAGAACGGCATCACCCGCAAGTCGGCCTGCTTCGAGCCGGCCCTCGACTACTGCGTGGTCAAGGCCCCCCGCTTCAACTTCGAGAAGTTCGCCGGGGCCTCGCCTGTACTGGGCCTCGAGATGCGCGCCGTGGGCGAGACCATGGCCCTGGGCGGCAACTACCGCGAGGCCCTCCAGAAGGCGCTGCGAGGCCTGGAGAACAGCCTCCTGAGCCTCGAGTGGCGGCCTGGGACCGGCGAGGACGGGCTGGGCGGCGACCGGGAGCGCTGTCTCGAGCACATGAAAAGGCGCCTTGCCTACCCCGAGCCCGACCGCCTGAACCGCCTCTACGCGGCCCTGAAGCTGGGCCTCACCCGCGAGGAGGCGGTGGAGATAACCTCGCTCGACCCGTGGTTCGTCATGCAGCTGGAGATGATACTCGAGACCGAACGCTTCATCGAGGGCCCACTGGCGGACGCCATCGTCTCGGGCGGCCTCCCTGACGGCGAGGATCTGCGGCGCGTCAAGGCCCAGGGCTTCTCGGACGCCCAGATAGCCAGGATAGTGAACGCGAAGAAAGGCACCTTCATCCCTGCGGGCGACATAACGGCCCTGTGCGGGCGGCTGGGCGTGTCCCCCTCCTTCCGGCAGGTCGACACCTGCGCGGGCGAGTTCCTGGCAGAGACCCCCTATTACTATTCCAGCTACGACGCTCCGCCCGCCGCCGCTCCGCCCGCCGCCCCCGGGGAGGGTGAGGCGCCCGCCGCCGTGGCCCCGGGCCGCCGCCGCAAGGTCATGATCCTCGGCGGCGGGCCCAACCGCATCGGCCAGGGGATAGAGTTCGACTACTGCTGCGTCAAGGCCTGCCAGGCCTTCGATGCCATGGGCTTCGACACCGTGATGGTGAACTCCAACCCCGAGACTGTCTCGACCGACTACGACGCGGTGGGGAGGCTCTACTTCGAGCCGGTGACCCTGGAGGACGTGCTCGCGGTGTGCGCGGAGGAGAGTCCCGACGGCGTGATAGTCCAGCTGGGCGGCCAGACCCCCCTGAACCTAGCCATGAGCCTCAAGGAGGCCGGCGTCCCCATCTGGGGGACCCCTCCCGAGGCCATATTCCGGGCCGAGGATCGCCGGAGCTGGAACGAGCTGGTGGAAAAGCTCTCTCTCCTGCAGCCGCCCGGGCACATGGCCGAGGACGAGAGGAGCGCCCTCGCCGCCGCCGACGAGGCCGGCTACCCGGTGCTCGTGCGGCCCTCCTTTGTCCTGGGGGGCAGGGCCATGCGCATAATCGGCAACAGCCAGGAGCTGGCCTCCTACGTGCGGAGCTTCGCCGAGAGCGGGCTCGCCCTGGGCCCCGGCTCCCCCATCCTGGTCGACAAGTTCCTGGACGACGCGGTGGAGGTGGACGTGGACGCCGTGGCGGACGGGGAACGCGTGGTGGTGGCGGCCGTCATGGAGCACATAGAGCGGGCGGGCGTGCATTCAGGGGATTCCAGCTGCTGCATCCCGCCCTTCACGCTCCCTCCTGAGATCCGCGACGAGATACTCCGCCAGACGTCCCTGCTCGGCCTCGAGCTGGGGGTGCGCGGGCTCATGAACATCCAGTTCGCGGTCCGGGAGGGCAGCGTCTACGTGCTCGAGGCCAACCCCAGGGCCTCTCGGACCGCGCCCTTCGTCGTCAAGGCCACTGGGAGGCCCCTCATAGAGGCCGCGGCCGAGGTGATGGCCGGCCGCACCCTCGCCGAGGCGGGCTTCCTCGAGCAGGAGCCGCCGAAGTATTTCGCTGTCAAGGAGGCCGTCATCCCCTGGGGCCGCTTCTCCGGGGCGGAAGTGCTCCTGGGCCCCGAGATGCACTCGACCGGCGAGGTGATGGGGGTCGACCGCACCTTCGGGCACGCCTTCCTCAAGGCTCAGATAGCCGCCGGCACCGACGTGCCCCTGGGCGGCGAGATAATCCTCACCGTCTGCGACCGAGACAAGCCGGCCCTGGTTCCCCTGGCCCGCGAGCTCGCGGAGATGGGCTTCACCTTCCACGCCACCCCCGGCACCGTAAGGTCTCTCGAGGAGAACGGTCTCCCCTCCGCCACCCTCTTCAACATCAACGATCAGCGGAGCCCCAACGTCCACGAGTACCTGAAGAGCGGCCGGGTCAAGATGTTCGTCAACACCGCCAACGACCCCCAGTCCATCAGGGATTCCAGCTTCCTGCGGGCGGAGGCCATCAGTTGCGGGGTGCCCATAATGACCACCATCGCGGGGCTCTCGGCCATGGTGGAGGGTCTTAAGGCCGTGAAGAGTTCCCACTGGCGGATCTCCCCTCTCCAGGACTATCATCCCTAGGCGCACCCCGGGACAGGGGCCCGGGTTCTCGCCGTCCCGGCCACCTGCCGCAGCGGTTCCCGCGTCCGCCCGCCCCGCGCCTCAGCGCCCGGGCGGCGGTAGCCGTTCCCGGATTCTCCCGCTCCCTTGCTCTTCAGCTTTGACTCGGCCCTTGCTTTCCAGCGGTGCCCTTGCCCTTCAGCGTTGACTCGGCCCTTGCTTTCCAGCGGTGCCCTTGCCCTTGCCCTTCAGCATTGACTCGGCCCTTGCTTTCCAGCGCCCCTCACGCCCGCCCTCTGCCATCCCAGGCCGCCGAAAATGCCCCGGTGCCTTCCACCCCCGCCGTCTGACGGTCGCCCCGATGGGGCTTTCCGGCGCGGCGTCCCGCCTGCCCGCTTTCCGGCCGTCCGGACGTTCGGCGCCATCAGTGTCCCTCCCCCCGGCCCTTTCCGGAACTCCCGGGCCGCTTTTCCGCCGTCCGCCACCGTCAGGGCAACGTCCCGGCCCCCGCATACCGGCCTCCCCCGGGCCTCCTGAGGCCCGGAGCCGCTGGCATCCCCATCCCCCGGGAAGAGCCCCGCGTGTCTTCCCTCCCGCAGGGCGAATCCCTTGCATAGCCTTCCCGGAGGCCCCCCCGCGCCGCACCGGCGCGTCTCCGGATCCTGACCGGCCGGAGGGCGTCAGGCCCGCCCCGCCCGGCCGACCCGCCGGAAGCGGCGGATGCCCTTCCGGCGGCACGCCCCGCTGGCGCGCCCGCCCGGGCGGGGCGCCGCCTCCCAAGCGTTCCAGGTTGACAGGGCCCGCTTCCCGGAAGGGGAAGGCCGGCCGTTGGCGGATCAAGTGTTGTCAGAGAAAACGACCAGAAAAAGCGATGAAGCCCTCGGCGCCCCCCCGGCTGGGGCGGCCGCGGGATGCCGCCGGGAGACCCCGGACGGCGGGGAAGGGTACGCCCAGGCCCAGGGGCCGGACGGGCAGGCGACGGCCGAGATAAGGGACCGGGCCGACGAGCTGAGGCTGCTCTTCGAGGTCAGCCAGGCCCTGAACGGCACCACCACCGAGCTCGCCGATCACCTGGACGAGACGCTGGATCTCATGGCCCGCTACACGGGCATGATGCGCGGCGCGTTCTATCTCGTGAACGGGGAGGGCGACATCGTGATGGAGGCCGCCTACGGCCTCAACCAGGCCGAGCTCAAGCGCGCCCGCTACAAGTCCGGCGAGGGCGTGATAGGCCGCGTGACCGAGACCGGCAGGCCCATGGCGGTCCCCAACGTCTCCAAGGAGCCCCTGTTCCTGAACCGCACGGGGGCCAGGGATCTCAAGAAGGAGTTCGTGTCCTTCATCTGCGTTCCCATCATCCTCGACGGCCGTACCATAGGGGCCATCAGCGCCGACAGGCTGTTCGCGGACGGCGTGCGCATGGAGGAGGACATGCGGCTCCTCACCGTCCTGGCCACCCTCATCGCCAGGGCCGTGGCCGTGCGCCGGGATTTCGCCGCGCGTCACGCGGCGATGCTCGAGGAGAACCGCAGGCTGCAGGCCATCCTCAACCAGAACTTCAAGCTCGGGCAGCTCGTGGGGCACTCCAACGCGCTGAGGAACATCCTGGAGGAGGTGGCCCAGGTGGCCGCCACCAACGTGACTGTCCTCATCCGGGGCGAGTCCGGGACCGGCAAGGAGATGATAGCCAGCATCATACACGCCAACAGCCAGAGGGCGGGACAGCCCTTCATCAAGGTCAACTGCGCGGCCCTGCCGGAGGGCCTGGTCGAGAGCGAGCTCTTCGGGCACGAGCGCGGGGCCTTCACGGGGGCCGTCTCCGGCCGCAAGGGGCGCTTCGAGATGGCCCACGGGGGAACGCTGTTCCTGGACGAGGTGGGCGACATGTCCCTCGCCACCCAGGCCAAGCTCCTGCGGGTCATCCAGGAAAAGGAGTTCGAGCGCCTGGGCGGCGGCGAGACCCTCAAGGTGGACGTGCGGATACTGGCCGCCACCAACCGCGATCTCGAGAAGATGGCGGAGGAGGGGCTCTTCCGGATGGATCTCTACTACCGCCTCTCGGTCTTCCCCGTGTCGCTCCCCCCGCTCCGCAAGCGCGCGGACGACATCATGGATCTCGCCGAGAGCTTCGCCCAGAAGTTCAGCCCGGTCCCGGGAAGGCCCATACAGATCTCTAGCGAGGCCTCCCGGCTCCTCATGGCCTACGAGTGGCCCGGAAACATCCGCGAGCTGGAGAACATCATCGAACGGGCCGCGGTGCTCTGCGGGCCGGAGGGCGTCATAGAGGCGCGTCACCTTCCGGCCTGGCTCCAGTCCCGCAAGGGCGAGAAGGAGCCCAAGACCCTCGACGAGGCGGTGGAGTCCCTCGAGCGGCGGCTCCTCACCGAGGCTCTGGAGGCCACCGGCGGCCACGTCACCCGCGCGGCCGGCAGGCTGGGCCTGACCGAGAGGAAGATGAGCCTCCGGATGGCAAAATACAAGATAGATTTCCGGAAGTACCGCTCCAGGAAGTAGGCGGCGCGTAAGGCGGGCCTCTCCCGCCTGCGGAGGCTTCGTTGGCGCGCACCGTATACGCCTGCGCGCGTCCCCGGTGTGCCTGCGCGACGCGGGGGCGCTCCTGGCCGGTCGGCGGCCGCGCGCGGGAGCGCGGCCGATCCGGATTCCTGCGGGACACGCGGGCATCGGCGGCGGGAGAAGCGTCCTCCTCCGATCGGATGCGCCGGTGCGAGGGGGGCATGACGGCGCAAGAGGCGCCGCTTTCCCGGAGAGGGCGCGGCGCGGCGGGTCCCGGGAGATACTGGCGCCTCCGGGGAACAGGGGGGAAAAAAGGCCCCCAGCCGCGGAGGGCAGGGGGCCTGATCGCGAGCGGGGGCCGCGCCCGGCGCGGCCCCGCGGGAAAGTTCTAGAAGCCCGAGAGCATCGCGCCCTGGGAGCGGCGGTTCAGGATGGAGTACACGTCGTCCGCTGGGAGCCTGGACACCGAGATGATGAGTTCCACGGGAAGGCCCGCCCGGTGGAGGTCGAGGACGAGATCCACGCGAAGCTGGCTCTCCCGCTCGTCCGCGGCCGCGTCCCGCAGGCTCTTGATGATGCGTTCGGCGTTCTGGAGGTCCATCTCCGCCATGTAATCCACGACTCCCTTGACGTCGGGCGATTCGAGGATGCTGGGAAGCTCGTAGAAGGCCAATTTAAGCTCCTCCCGCCGGTCGCAAAGGCTCATGATCTGCCCCTTCCGGTCTTCGAGGTGTGCGTTAGCTATGAAGAAGGCGATGTCGTCGGACTGGCTCGGGCCAGCGTCTCCGGCGGGCCTGATCCCTGTGGCGGACGGGAGTTCGAGTACGGCTAGGGAGTGGGAGCCGGGGAACAGCAGGCCCTCAGGGGTTCTCATGGAGAAGACCTGGAAGGGGCCGGTCCCGCTGGGGGGCAGGATCCTGAAGCCGGTTACGAGGAGAAGGTGGAAACCGGGGGGCTTGGAGCGGCGCGTCGATCGACGGGTCTGGTGGCAGTACACGGCGGAGGAGAGCGCCCTGACGCGGCTCATGAGGGAGGCGTGCCCGTTGCGGGGGCCGTCGCCGGGCATCGGGGAGGGCTGGACGGTGACGGCCAGGTGGCTGCCCTCTGCCAGCTCGAAATGGAGATCGGATACCGGCCGCACGCCCTTCAGGGCGTAGGCGGCGGCGGCCTCCGCCGGGGAGGAGAGGAGGCGCGGGAGGGAGGCGAGCCGCCTCAGGTCATCCGCGAGGGTGGGGCCGACGTGTCTGCTGATGCGCGCGCGGCCCGCCCATTCCGCCGGGAGTGCCGCGCCAACCACCGACCTGCGGAAGGGCTCGAGGCCCTGCGCGGTCATGAGATGCTTGAATACCGCCTCGTTGTAAACCGGAAGGGAGCGCGTGCGGGGCGCCTCCGTGCTGCTGTCTGTCCTGGCCGTTTCCTGCCTGCCTTTCGTGTGGGCGCCGCGCCGGGATCCCTGAAGGATCCGCGGCGCGCCGGGGGGCGCGCGTCCCGCGCCGGCAGCGCGGGGCCGGAACCGCTGTCCGGAGGGCGCGCCTGTCAATGCTTTATATAGGCTCTCGCGATCACCTTGTCAACCGGCGGCCCGTCCGGAAGGGGCCGCTTGCGGGCGTCAGTTTTGATCATTTGCGTAGACTTCCGGTGAATATGGCATCCTCTTTCCCGAGCTTCGATCAATATTGCGCCAATGGGATCTAAGATTAGCCCTGTTGGATCTTATGGGGAAAGGTTGGAGGATGCCGCGCGGCGGCCCGTTTGCCTTGAAGTCAAGGCCTGCCCTTGTCTTCCGGGCAGGGAGCGGGGGGAGGCGGCCGGCGTGGCGCCGTCCCCCCCCCGAGCCCGGGGGGCCGGCCCCGGCCGGCCCGTTCAATATCTGGTGGAAGCGACCGGGCGGAACTGGTTCAAAAGAATTTTTTCGACTAGCGATTGACAGTTTTCCGTCTTCGGCCCGGTGGCCTCCTTGCCCGCTAGTACTTGTGGGCTTTGTGCGTAGCACGGATCGCGTCCCCCGCGACCCCGGCGATCGTCGCGGGGGACGTCCGCCGGACGGGCCGGACGCCCGCCGCGGTGTTAAGATGATCCGGGCGTCTTGCGGTGCCTGGACGGTCTCTCGGCGCAGCATTTTGAGCGTTCCCGCGTCCTGCCGCGAGGCGGCAGCCGGCCGCCCCGGGAGGCGCCGCGCGCGCGCTTCCCCCCCCGCGCGTGTCCCGCGGGGTCTACCCGGCGCGCGGGCCGGTGTCCGCAATCCCTTGCGGTGCGTGACCGGAAGCCTTGCCCGGCAAGGAACGCGGGGCTCGCCAGCGCCCGTGGCCTTCGCCGGGACGCCGCGCGAATTGTGACGGCTGCGGTTGCGGCGTGCGGTGGACGGCGTCTCCGTCGCGACCCCGGACCGGGCGGCACCCTGCGGCATCAGCCGCGGCGCCGCGTCCGCCGGCCACGGTGATTCCCTGCAAGGGCCGGGCCGCCGCGGCGGAACCTGAGCCCCGGGGCGCGCCGGGAAGCCGGACGCCAGTTAGCGCGCCCCTTCCTGCGGCCTCCCCCGGTTCGCGGGGGCCGGGATGGATGCGCGATCGTCAGGGATCATCTCCCCGGACGGCTCTGACTCCCGATACGTCTCCCTGCGGCGGATACCGGGGCGCCGCCGCAGGAAACGGCGGAATGCCACGACGGCCATGGCCCTGCCGATCCGTGCCTGCCTGGAATCCCCGGGTGTCCCGCTTGTGGTCTTCTGCCGGAAGCCCCCATGAGTCTGTCCGCCGGACGCGGGATCGGCGGGGAAGACGCGGGATCGACGGGGAGAGGATATTCCGTTCCGCCTCCCAGGGCCGGGGCGGGCGCGACACCGCGGGAGCCGGAGGGTTCAGGGAAGCCCGGGGAACGTGACCGCGGAGGTGACGGGCCCGGGGATCTTCATCCCGGCTCAGACCGGACGCGTGATCCCGGATCCGGCCCGTCCGTCCGCTCCGGCGATCGGAGTCGGCATGGGGACCGCCCGGTCCGCCACCCTTCCGGACGGGACGTTCGCCGGGCCGCTCAATACCCCGGGGAAAGGCCGAAAAGGCCGGCCGGGGCGCGACGGGACCCGTCCCGGAAGAGGGAAGGCGGCAGGAGCCGGCCCAGGGCCGGGAGGGAGGCGACGCGGATCCGGCGCGGGACGCGGATGCCCGCCGGGATTCCCTCCGCGGGCCCCGGCCGCGACCGGCAGGGATCTCGCCGTCATGGCGGCCGGGGATCCGGAGGTGACGGAAATGTCCGCCTCCGCCAGGGGGAGACGCCGGGCGGGCCGACACCGCCAGCGGGGGAAGGGGCGCCCGGGGCCCCCCGCAAGAGACTCCGGAGCATGGCTCCGTGGGCGGTGAGGCAGGGAACTGCCGCCGGGAATCAGGGGCGCAGGATCCCGTTTCCGGAGGGAATCCCCGTCCTTCATGTCGGGGAGGATGTCAATTCCTCACGAGAAGGCAGGAGCTCTCCATGAAGACCGCAAGATCGGTCATGCCGGCCATCTGGCGCACCTCGTTGTGGAAGAGCGGTTCCGGGGAGAGCGGCAGGAGGGGCTTGCCAGGGGCGAGGGGGGTGGTCTTGCCGTTCCCGGTCATGTACTCGGCGATCTTGAGGAGCACCCTGGCCGGCGGGGCGTCTATCCCCGCGGAGAAGAGGGGCGCCAGCGGCTGGAAGGAGGTGTGGATGTCCTCGACGATATATATCCCCCCCCTGGGGAGCGAGGGGTACAGCACGAAGAGCGAACGCAGCTGGTCGGTCCACCAGTGCGAGGCGTCGTCGATGATCACCCTCGCGCCGATGGCCCGCAGGGATTCCACGAAGGGTGTCCTGGAGAGATCCCCCAGGATCACCTCCACCCGGCCCCCAGCGTGCCTCTCGGTCTCCGGCTCGATGTCGACGCCCACTATGCGCGCCTCGGGGAAGTACTCCTCCCAGGTGCGGAGGCTGGCGCCCTTGAAGACTCCCAGCTCCAGGAGCGTGAAGGCCTCCCCCCTGAGCGGCCTGAGGAAGAACTCGTACTTGCGGAGGTAGTCGTGGCAGGATCCGTCCCCCGCGCACTTGTCCGTGCCTTTCCCGCGGCCTATGCCGTCCAGGAGCGGTGAGTTGAGCATGCTGTCGGAGCGTCCTTTCCCTGTCCGCGCTCGGCGGCGTTTCCCTTCCCAGGACCTGCGCGGCGGGGCCCCGCCCGGCGCGCCGGGCCCTACCGCGGGACCGCCTCGCGGTTGTGGGGATCCAGCGCCTCCCTCAGGCCCTCGCCCAGGAGGTTGTAGCTGAGCACGGTGACGAGGATGGCCAGCCCCGGGTACAGGCTCAGCCACCAGGCCCTCTGCAGGTAGTCCTTCCCCTCGGTGAGCATGGAGCCCCAGGTGGGCGTGGGGGGCTGGACACCCAGGCCCAGGAAGGAGAGGGCGCTCTCGGTGAGGATGGCCCCCGCGACGCCCAGCGTGGCCGTGACCAGCACCGGGCCCATGGCGTTGGGCAGCAGGTGCACGAGGATTATGCGCAGGCCGGAAGCCCCCATGGCCCGCGCCGCGAGCGCGAAGTCACGGTTCTTGAGGCTGATGAGCTCGGCGCGCACGAGGCGCGCCACCCCCATCCAGCCCGTGAGCCCTATGACTATCATGACGTTCCAGATGGACGGCTCGAGGACGGCTATCACCGCGAGAATCAGGAACATGCTGGGGAAGCACAGCATGAGGTCGCAGAAGCGCATGACGATCCCGTCCACGAGCCCCCCGCGGTAGCCGGCCAGCGCCCCCAGGGCCAGGCCGATGAGGGTGGCGATGCCCACCGCCACGAAGCCGACCTTGAGGCTCACCCTCGAGCCCCACACGAGGCGCGAGAGCACGTCCCGGCCCAGGGAGTCCGTGCCCAGCACGTGCCCCGCCGTGCCGGGCGGGAGCAGGCGCTCGCGGCGCACGTCCCCCGTGTCGGGGTCGAAGGGGGCGATGGCCGGCGCGAGCCAGGAGACGGCGAAGAGGCCCAGGATGACGAGCCCGCCCAGCGCCGCGAGCCGGTTGCGCCACAGGAGCCGCAAGGTGTTCCTCGGCACGGCCGCCCCCTACTTGAAGGCCGCGTCGCGCACGCGGGGGTCGGCGGCGGCGTAGCCGAGATCGGCCAGGAGGTTGCCCGCCAGGGTGAGCACGGCGCCCATGACGAGCCCACCCATCACCACGGGGTAGTCGCGGCTCATGACCGCCGCGTAGAACAGCTGGCCCAGGCCGGGGATGCCGTAGATGGACTCCATGATGACGGAGCCGCCCACCAGCCCCGGCACCGAGAGGCCCAGGATGGTGATGACGGGGATGAGGGCGTTCCTGAGCGCGTGCTTCCAGATGACCGTCCTCTCGGGGAGCCCCTTGGCCCTGGCCGTGGTGAGGAAGTCCTGGCGGATGATCTCTAGCATGTTGGACCTGAGGTACCGCGACAGGCCCGCCAGCCCTCCTAGGGAGGAGATGAGCACCGGCATGGCCAGGTGCCGGGCGAGATCCGCCAGCTTCTGCAGTTCGGTCATCCGGGCGTGGTCGATCGAGGTGAGGCCCGAGATGGGTAGCCACCCCAGCGTCACCCCGAAGAGGTACATGCCCAGGAGGGCCAGCCAGAACGAGGGCGCGGCGAAGAAGAGGAAGACCCCGACCGTGGACATCCGGTCGAAGAGCCCTCCCGCCCGCACCGCCGCCGCCAGCCCCAGCGGGAGCGAGAGCACGAGTATTATCGCGAGGGAGAAGGCGTTGAGGGCCAGGGTCACCGGGAGGCGCTCGGCGATCTTCTCGCGCACCAGCCTGCGGTCCGGCGCGAAGGATCTCCCGAGATCCATCCTGGCCAGGCTCGACAGCCAGTTCCAGTACTGGACGTGGAGCGGCTTGTCGAGCCCGTAGATCTCCCGCAGCCTGGCCCGGGCCGTCTGGCTGGCCTTCGGGTTCATGTCCAGCACGTAGTTGGTGGGGTCGCCGGGGGCCAGGTGCATCACCGTGAAGCTCACCAGGGTGATGCCGATGAGGGTCGGGATCATCATGAGGATACGCGCCAGCGTGTACTTGAGCATCCTGGGTTCTCCCCCGCCGGATTTCCCGCCTGTCCCCGCGGCCCTCCCTGCTAGCCTCCCCCCCCCGCGGCCTGCCGGGGCGCCGCGGGGGGGGCCTCGCCGGCCGAGGGGCGGGGCCGCCTCGGTGATGCGGCGGACGGGAGGGCCGGGCCGCGCCGCCGCCGGTCGGAGGGTCGGGGGGGGAGGGGGCCCGGCCCTCGCGGAGGGCGGGGAGGCGCTTGCCGGGGCGGGGGGCCGGGAGGCCCCGGCGGCCG
>JAITEZ010000249.1 GCA_031281735.1 Deltaproteobacteria bacterium
TGGTGGATGATGAGATCCCGCACCGGCTGCCGGTAGATCATGGAAGTGCCGAAATCGCCGCGGATGACCGATGTGAACCACCCGAAGAAGCGCTCGGACTGGGGCTTGTCCAGCCCCCAGTAGGCGACGATCTGGGCCTTCTGCTCGGGGCTCATCGACATGGAGGACGTCCCCAGCTGGGCCTGAAGGGTGTCGATCGGCGAGTTCACCACGATGAAGAACGAGATCCCGCAGACCAGGAAGAGCAGGAAGACGCCCCTCACCAATTTCTCGAGGATGAAATTGGACATGGCCTATTCCCAGGCCCACTCATGGATGTTCCTGGCGATAATCCAGCCCATGGTGCCGTTCTGCAGGCCCTTCTCGCCGATGTTGAGCCCCTCCTTCATCCTGTACAGGTACTGCTTGTTGACAAGCATCAGCCACACGGCGTCCCCCCTCACGGAAAAGCCGGTCTCCCCGTCCCACTGTGCCTTCTTCCAGAACTCGTCCGCCTGGGCCTGATCCGTGGCGTGCATTGCCTTGTCGATGTACCCGTCCACGACTTTGTTATCGTAGTAGCCACTGTTATAGAAACCCTTCCCCTTGTTCGGCCCGTAATACAGGTAGAACACGTTGATAGGCTCCAGGGCCCCCCAGTTCAGCAGCCATACGTCGCTGTGCCTGCGGCTGTCGACCTCCTCCCAGCTCTTCACCTCCAGGACAGCGTTGATGCCCACCCTCTTCAGCTGCTCGCAGATGAGCATCCCGAAACTCTGCAGGAGCTTGTCCTTGGCGTTCACCAGCAGGGGGAACTCGGCCTTCAGGCCGTCCTTTTCCACGATGCCGTCGCCGTCAGAATCGGCCCACCCCTCCGCGGCCAGGACCTCCTTGGCCCTCGCGATGTCATTGTCCGCGTAATCGGTCTCGGGGTTGTAATAAGGCATCCCCTTGTCTATCAGCCCGTAGGCCGGGGCGCCGAAACCGTACATGAGCCCGCTCACCAACTCGGCCCTGTTGACCCCGTAATTCATCGCCTGCCTGATGGCCCTGTGGCTGGTTACGTCGTTGCCTATCTTCATCCCGTGCTCGTTCTGCCCGCCGGCGGGCACCGTGGGTATCGAGGCGCAGAACTTGCCGACGCTGTCGAACTGCACGAACCTGGTGCCGGGGATGTCCAGCCTGGCATAGGTATAGGGTACGTCGTAAAGATCAATCTTGCCCGTCTTGGCTGCCTCGAACGCCGCCTCCTCGCCGAGGAACAGGAAGGTGATCCTCCTCATCTTGGGGACCCCCTTGAAATAGAGGGGGTTGCGCTCCACTATCATCTGCTGGCCCTTGTCCCAGGCGACCATCATGTAAGGCCCGGATCCCACGGGATGGAGGCCGTAATCCTCCTTGTATGCGTGCTCCGGCACGATCGGGAGGCGGCATATCGTGTATACGAACAGGGAATTTGGGGCTCTGAGGACGATGTTCAGCTCGTAATCGCCGATGATCTCGACCTTAGCTATTTCCTCAAGGCCTCCCACGTAACCGCTTTCCTTCGACTTTTCGAAGGTGAAGGCTACGTCCTTGGCCGTCAGCATCTCCCCGTCGGAGCATTTTACGTCATCGCGCAGGACGAAATGATACGTCAGACCGTCGTCAGATATTGAGAACTCCTTGGCGAATTCTTTTTCGATGGTCAAGTCTGAATTAAGCCGTATCAGGTTGGAGTGGAAGATGCTGACACCGTCAACATTGGCGAATCCCTGCAGGGGGTCGAAACCCATCCTGGCCTCGCTCCTGGCCCCGAGATACGCGACCAGCTCGTCATTCTCGCTCCCGGCGGCGTTTGCCGCGACAGTGGGGAAGAGAAGGGACGTGGCGATCGCAATCAATGCTAAACGAAAAACCGCGATAAGCTTCCTGCTTTTCACTGATCGACTCCTATCACTCTCGGCCCGGCGAAAAGCCGCCGACATGGATACTGATGAATGAACGCAAACGCATACCTAACGCACCCTTCTGCCCGGAGCTGACAGGAGGCGCCGTTATCCGTTCCGGGAAGGCGCAGCTGCGGCAGTCGGACGCGCGCTGAAACGCCCGCCAGCCTGCGCGGCCGGAAATTAACGTGAGCGAGATAAAGGACGGGAGTGAGGATCGGGACGGGAGTGAGAAAACCGGAAGGGAGTGAGATATCGTGACGGGAGTGAGAAAACCGGAAGGGAGTGAGATAACAGTAAGCGAGCGAAGCGGGAGAGTCGTCAGAGAAGCGGGCTAGAGGGTAGCATCGCGGGCCGGAAGTGCGGCACGGGGGAGGTCGCGAGGGACCATCGCCATCCGGGGGACGATGGACGTCCTACAACCGCGCGGCCCGCCGTAAGACGGTGCGGGTACGGACAGGCGTCCCTGGAAAGGTATCGGGATACGGGGAAGGACGGGAAAAGCGAAGCACAGGGAGCACGAGCGGGCTTGACCGGCGGCGCCGCGGGAAGGGGCAGGAAAACGGCACTGCGGACGATTCGGGTGAAGACGGGACCGGACTGAAAATATCGCCCGGTTGCCGCTGGTACCGTCTCCCAGGCACGGCTGCGTGTGCGCGTCAGGATCGCTACTTAAAAGCTTTCCGCGTCCAGGGGTCCGGCGCGGCGAAACATGTTACACTATTACTTAGCCAGGCAATGACTGCGGGGGATCCGCGCAAGCGCCAGCCGTCTGACACCGGGCTCCAGAAGGAAGGCGAAGGGAGCGGCCGGAACCAGCTCGCCGGAAACTTGCGCAGGAAGCCCTTTCAGAGGAGAGCGGTTCTTCCCGACCTGACAATGTCAGATTTCTAAACGATGGGAGGAATCCTACTATCTGATCCGACGTCTGTCAAGCCAAAAAACATGCAAGAGATAAATATAGAATCGGCGTTTTTCTGCTTCACTTCCTAGAGAGAGCGGTCGAAAACCTTGATGATCCTTGATTTTTATCATTAATTTTATTACTATTTAATATTTATATTTTAATTATTATTTATAATAATTTATTTATAATAATATAAATTATATTATATTTATATATAATTTAAATTATATATAAAAACAGTATTTATACTGTATTTATGCGCCCACCATTCCGCAACTGCACCGTAGCGCCGCCAGAAAGCCTCGGGTAGACCCTCTTCCTAGCGTCCGAAGGCAACCTGGGAAGGACAGAAGCCGCCTCCTGCAGGGCTCAAGCTGCCATGTCGGCCGTTCCAGCATCGGCCGGTCACCGCGCCGCCTCCGAAAAACCTTTACAAGGCCGTATGCCACATCATCATCCGACAGCCCGGCAACCGGCCTGCCGCCATCGGCATGAAACGAGCCGGCCCGAAACGGCCGCCAGGGCGCCTTCCGCAGGCTCCAGTCCTTCCGGTACCGTTCCATTTCCCGTCCGCCGGCCGCCGGCCTGGCGGCCGGGGCGGTCGGTAACCCCGCAGCGAACGGCCAACGCTGACATGGAGCGGGCGCCCGGCTGAACTCCCCGCCGCCGACCCTTCCCTTTCGCCGGGAATCCTTCCCTGCGGATCCCTTCCTGCCGGATCCGGGGGCGAGACGGACGGACGCTCCCGCAGCGGAGGCGGCCCCCGCCAGGCACCGCCGAAGGCGTGCGCCCCGCTCGGGGACGCTGCCGGGAGGGCCAGCCAGTCCGCCGGGGCGCGTGCCCTTCCGGCCACGCCGCGACCGGAGCCTGGCCGGCGGCTCCCCGGCTCCGGTAGGTCACCAGCGTACCGGCCAGGGCCTCCCACCGGGGCTCCTCCCTCGCGGAACCTGCAGCAGTCCCGCGCCCCCGGGGGCCCCCTCACGGCAGGTAGGCGACGCTCCCCGGCGCCTGCCGGTGCACCCTGATCACCGCGGCGGGGGCGGGCCTGCCGCGGGCGTAGCTGCCGGCGATGCCGGTGTTGCCGCCGGAATCTGAGAGGTAGCCCATGGGGTCGCCGGTCGCCAGAGCGATCACGGCCAGGGTCACGGCATCGTAGGCCGAGACCGAGCTCCAGACCGGCTCCACCTTGAAGGCCTGGCGGTAGACGTTCGCGAACTCGGCCAGACCCGGGTACTTCGTGTCCTTGGGGTCGGGGATCGGCGCGGGCACGCAGAGGCTGAGCGTGTAGCCCAGGGACGAGTAGGCCGCCCCCACGTCCCTCACGGCCAGGGCGGCCCCGCCGTAGAAGACGGCGCTCTTGAAGTTCGACTCCGGCAGGAGCGGCAGCATCTGGAGTACGAGCGGGCCCGGCAGGGCCAGGAGCACCGCGTACTTGCGGTTGACCTTGACGCCGGCGAGGAGTTCCTCCACGTCCTGGACCCGCTCCACGGGCACCCGCTCGATCTTCACGTTGCGGCCCAGGCCCTGGCGCCTCTGCTTGCCCCTCGGCGGCGGGGACTGCAGGGCCTCCTCGAAGGAGTCCGCCAGCTCCCCCAGGGCGGGCTCGGGGTACTCCAGGATGTACACGCCGGGAGGCCGCTGGCGGGAGTCCAGGAGTTCTAGGGCCAGCGCCCTCCCCTGCTCCGGCACCGACGGGAAAAGGGGCATGAACTGCGGTCCCAGGGTGGCCGCCTCCGGGCTGTCCGCGAAAGGCAGGAGGACCGGCACCTCCAGCCTGCGGTAGTAGGGGGCGCTCTGGACGAGGCTCCGCTCGAAGAGGTGGCCCGCTATGGCCCTGATCCGCCCGGGGGCGTCGCCCAGGTTCGCGGCCGGATCATCCTCCTCGGCCGCCTCCAGGAGTTCCGTCCCCCCGCCCCAGCGCCTCTGAGCCAGCCGGGCGCCCAGAAAAGCCCCGCGGCCCAGGCCGGCGAAGGGCCCCGAGCGGGGGGACACGAAGAGCACCGCCGGCGGGAGCCCGCCGTCCGGGGCGGCAGCCGTCACGGGAGAATCCCCGGGGGGGGCCGCCGGGATCTCCCCCGGCACGGCCGGGGCGGCTTCGGCGCCTCCGGCGGCGTCCCCGCCCGCCGCGACGGGGGCGGGGACGCCGGCCTCTCCGCCGCGCGCCGCCCGGCCGGTAATCGCCTGGGCGTGGGCCGCCAGCCCGGCGCCTGCCTGGGCGAAGGCGGCATGCCCCGCCGCCGGGGAGGACAGGGCCTGCCCGGGGGCCGGGGCGAGGAAGAGAAGGGCCAGCGCGAGCGACCGCGCGAGAGATGTCATCGCTCCCCCCCGTCGTCCCTGCTGTGGCGGCCCCTGATGTAGAGCCGCGCGGGCACGAGATCCAGGCCGAAGGCCTCGCGGAAACGGTTGATCAGAAAGCGGCGGTAGGAGAAGTGCACGCTCTTCGGGCGGTTGGCGAAGAGGACGAAGCTCGGCGGCCGCGTCCCCGCCTGGGTGGCGTAATAGAACTTCAGGCGGGTCTTGCCCACCTGGGGCGGGGTGTGGTGGGTCGTCGCCTCCTCCAGGACCCTGTTGACCTCCGGGGTGGAAGCCTGGAAGCTGAACTGCTCCATCATCCGGTCGGCCAGGGGGAAGACCCGGTCCAGGCCCCTGCCGGTCAGGGCCGAGACCGTGAACCAGGGGCACTTCTCCAGGAAGGCCATCTTGAGGGAGAGGTCCCGCTCGAAGGCGGCCCGGGCGGCCTTCTTGTCCCGCACGAGATCCCACTTGTTGAGCAGGAGCATGACCGGGCGCCCCTTCTCGAAGGCGTAGCCCCCGATGTGCGCGTCCTGGTCGGCCAGGCCCTCGGTGGCGTCTATCACCAGGAGGGCGGCGTCGGCCCGGTCGAGGCTCCTGAGGGCCCGGACGACGGAGATCCTCTCCACCCTGTCGGCCACCCTGCCCTTGCGCCGCACCCCTGCCGTGTCGACGAAGACGTAGCGCCTGCCTCCAGACTCCACCTCCACGTCCAGGGCGTCCCGGGTGGTGCCGGGCCGGGAGTCGACGATCAGGCGGCTCTCCCCGCAGAGGCGGTTCACGATCGAGCTCTTGCCGGCGTTTGGCCTGCCGATGAGGGCGAGCCTGGGCGGCAGTGGCGCGGCCACGGAGGCTTCCCCGGGGCCGCGCCTCCCCGCCCCGTCCTTGCCGGGGCGGTCCCCGGCCCCGCCCCCGCAGGGGACGGGCTCCCCGTCCGCCGGCGGGGCGCCGGCCCCGGGGCCGCCGTCCGGGAAGCCTCC
>JAITEZ010000320.1 GCA_031281735.1 Deltaproteobacteria bacterium
GCCATATCCAGCCCCGCCGCCTTCCCCCCCGGCCCGGACGCCCCGTCCGGAACACGCGCCGGTCCGATGCCCCGGACTGCCGCCGGGCCTCCCCGCGCCGCGCGGGGTCACCCCGCCTGCCTCCCCCGTCCCCCGGGGCCCGCGCCCCGCCGGGGCCGTCCAGGAATGTCCCGCCCCCCCGAGCATCCCCTCCGGGGGGGCGCAACCGCAGATATCAGGAAGCCCAGCCCCTCCGCGCGGCCCCCCCGGGGCCCGGAGGGGCGCACCGCGAGGGCCGGAACCGACACACCATATGACAGACGCGAAAAACGCCCCCGCGGGGGCCCTGTTCCCGGGCCTGGACATCGGCTCGGTCTCCGTCAAGCTCGCGCTTCTGGACGGCGCGGGGGATCTCGTCCACAGCGCGTACCTCCGGCACCACGGGCGCCCCTTCCACACGCTCCTCGGGGCCCTGGAGGGCCTGCTGGAGACCCGCCCGGCGGCCCTCTTCCACGCGCCGCGCGTGGCGGGCTCGTCCGCGGCGCTCGCGGCCGGGCTCCTCGGCGGCGCCCCGGCGGGCGAGGTCACGGCGCTCACCGCGGCGGCCCGCCGCTGCCGCCCGGACGCCAGGTCCCTCATCGACATCGGCGGCGAGGACACCAAGGTCCTGTGGTTCGCGGGGGGCGGCCCCTTCACGCTCTCCGACTTCGCCATGAACGCCCTGTGCGCCGCGGGGACCGGATCCTTCCTGGACCAGCAGGCCCACCGCCTGGGCCTCGGGATCGCCGAGTTCGGGGCGCTGGCCCTGAAGTCCGAGGTGCCGCCCCGGGTGGCGGGCCGCTGCAGCGTGTTCGCCAAGAGCGACATGATCCACCTCCAGCAGTCCGCCACCCCGGACTACGAGATAGTCTACGGGCTGTGCCTGGCCATGGCCAGGAGCATCAAGAGCGGCCTCGCCAAGGGCCGCGGCCTCGACCCGCCGGTGCTCTTCACGGGGGGGGTGGCCGCGAACCCCGGCCTCGCGCGGGCCCTCCGGGAGATCCTGGGCCTGGAGGGCGGCGGGCTGGCCGTGCCAGCCGAGCACTTCGTGTTCGGGGCCCTGGGGGCGGCCCTCCTGGGCCGCGCCGAGCTCGCGGGGGCCGCGCCGGCGGGCCTCGATCTCGCGGCGCTCAGGGCCTTCCTGGAGAGCCCCCGGGAGCCCCCGCGCCGCCAGCCCCGGCTGTCCCGCCGCGACCGGAGGCCCCGGCAGACGGGGTTCGACTGGGGCGCGGTGACCCCCTCCAGCCCGCTCCCCGTGTACATCGGGGTGGACGTGGGCTCCGTCTCCACCAACGTGGCCCTGGTCACGGAGGACGGCAGGCTCGCCGCCCGCGTCTACATACCCACGGCGGGCAGGCCCCTGGAGGCCATCACCCGGGCCTTCGGCCTGCTCCCCCCCGAGGCGGCGGGGAGGACGCGCGTGCTCGGGGTCTGCACCACGGGGTCGGGGAGGCACCTCACCTCCGACTTCATCGGCGCGGACATGACCGTGAACGAGATAACCGCCCAGGCGACGGCGGCGGTGGCCATCGACCCCTCCGTCGACACCATCTTCGAGATCGGCGGCCAGGACTCCAAGTACATCGCGCTCCAGGACGGGGTGATCACCGACTTCATGATGAACAAGGCCTGCGCCGCGGGCACCGGGTCGTTCCTCGAGGAGCAGGCCGACAAGCTGGGCGTCTCCATCAGGGGCGAGTTCGGGGACATGGCGCTCGCGGCGGAGAGCCCCGTCCACCTGGGCGAGCGCTGCACGGTCTTCATGGAGTCGGACCTGGTCCACCACCAGCAGAACGGCGCCGACGCCCGCGATCTCGCGGCGGGCCTCTGCCACGGCATCGTCGCCAACTACCTGGGCCGCGTGGTGGAGACCCGCCGGGTGGGCGAGAACGTCTTCTTCCAGGGGGGGACCTCCTTCAACGAGGGGGTCGCCGCGGCCTTCGAGAGCCGGCTGGGCCGGCCGGTGACCGTCCCCGACGACGCGGACGTGACCGGCGCCGCAGGCGCCGCCCTGATCGCCCGCGACCGCAGGGCCTGGAAGGACTCGCGCTTCGCGGGCTGGGACCTCACCACGCGGGAGTACGACGTCTCCTCCTTCGAGTGCCGCCACTGCGCCAACCGCTGCGAGATCCGCAAGGTCACCGTGGCCGGGGGCAGGCCCTTCTTCTACGGCTCGCGCTGCGACCGCTGGGAGGAGGACGGGGGGGCGGCGCGGCGCGCCGCGAGGGATCTCCCGGACCTCTTCCGCTTCCGCTCCGACGCCTGCTTCAGCCCCCCGGAGCTCGCCCTGTGCGGCTACGGGGACGGCCCCGGCCGGAAGCCCTGGAAGGGCCGGGCGGGGCTCATCCGCACCATGTTCTTCGCCGAGCTCGGGCCCTTCCTCTCGGTCTTCGTCGCTGCCCTGGGCTTCGAGCCCGTCTGGTCGAGCCCCACCAACAAGGGCACCATCCACCGCGGGTGCGAGAGGACCCTGGGGGAGTTCTGCTTCCCCGTCAAGAGCGCCCACGGCCACGTCCTGGAGCTCATGGGCCTGGGCCTCGACCACATCTTCCTCCCCTCCCTCGTCAACATGCCCGCCGCCCCCCCCGCCAACGGGGAGGCGCGCGGGCTCGGCTGCGGCCCCCCCGCGCCCGGGGACGGCCGCAGGTCCGCGCCGGACAACGCCGCCTGCCCCTACGCCCAGTCCCTGGCCTTCACGGCCCCCGCCGCCCTGGATCTCAGGGAGCCCCTCCTCGTCCGGGGCCCCCTCTTCTTCGGCGAGGGCGAGAGGCCCCTGCTGAAATCCCTGGCCGACGTCGCCGCCAAGTTCGGGGCGGGCAGGGCGGAGGCGGCGCGGGCGCTGGGACTGGCCCGGGCGGCCCAGGAGAACTTCCAGCGGAGGCTGGTCGAGAAGGGCCGGGAGGCGATCTCCGGGCTCTCGCCCGGCCAGACCGCCATGGTGGTGGTGGCCAGGCCCTACAACGGCTTCGACCCGGGCCTGAACCTGAGGCTCAACGAGAAGCTCGCGGCCCTGGGCGTGCTGGGGATCCCCATGGACCTCCTCCCCCTGGGCTTCAGCGGCTCCGAGCCGGCGGGCCACTACTGGCGCTACGGCCAGAAGATCACCCGGGCCGCGGAGATAGTGGCCGCCCGGGACGACCTCGAGGCCCTCTACATCTCGAACTTCGGCTGCGGGCCGGACTCCTTCATACTCCACTTCTTCCGCAACATACTGGGGCCCAAGCCCTTCCTGGAGATCGAGATAGACGAGCACAGCTCGGACGTGGGCGCCGTGACCCGCCTGGAGGCCTTCCTGGACTCGCTCGCCGCCCGCAAGGCCCGCGCCCGCGGCCGTGCGGACGGGGCCCCCGCCCCCGCCTGGTCCCCCCGGCTCTCGATCATCGCCGGCCCGCGCCGGGGGCAGACCATCTACATCCCCCCCATGTGCGACCACACGCGGACCCTCACCGCGGCCCTCCGCGCGGCGGGGCTCGCGGCCGAGGCGCTGCCCCCCTCCGACCGGGAGACCGTCGAGCTGGGCCGCTCCCAGACCTCCGGCAAGGAGTGCTACCCCCTGATCCTGACGGTGGGCGACTTCCTGAAGCTCACCTCGCGGCCCGGCTTCGACCCCGCCCGGTCCGCCCTCTTCATGCCCTCCTCCAACGGGCCCTGCCGCTTCGGCCAGTACAGCCGCTACCTGAGCCTGGTCTTCAAGAGGCTGGGCCTCGCGGACGTGGAGGTGCTGTCCCTCGACCAGACGGGGAGCATGTACGACCGCCTGGACGAGGCGGGCTCGACCCGGGGCGGGAGCCTGTCCAGGGACGTCTGGAGGGCCCTGGCCTCCGTCGACCTGATCCAGAAGGCGCTGTACCGGGCCCGCCCCCGGGAGGCCCGCCCCGGGGCCGCGGACGAGGCCTACCGCGAGTCCCTCGCGGATCTCGAGCGGGCCTTCGGGAGGGGCGGCCTCCCCGAGGCGCGGGGGGCGCTCGCCCGCTCGCGGGAACGCTTCCACGAGGCCCTGGACGCCCCCTGGCGGGCCGCCCCGGCCCGCGCCGCCGGGGGCCTGCCGGACATCCCCGCGGTGGGCCTCGTGGGCGAGATCTACGTGCGCTCCAACGACTTCGCCAACGAGGAGGTCGTCCGGCGCCTGGAGGCCCTGGGCGCGGAGATCAAGGCCCCCCCCTTCACCGAGTGGATCCTCTACACGGGGCTCGTCAACGCCATGCGCGCGGCCAGGGGCGGGCACCTGAGGAAGCGGCTCAAGGCCAGGCTGACCATGATGGTCCAGGACTGGGAGCTCTCCCGGCTCGCCGCCCCCTTCGCGGGCTTCTTCCCGGGGGGCGCCAAGGAGCCGCCCGTGGCGGGCACGGTGGCCCTCGGCGAGAGGTTCCTGGACCGGGCCTTCCAGGGGGAGGCCATCCTCTCGATCGGGAAGGCCGTGGAGTTCTACGGGCACGGGGCGCGGGGGGTGGTCAACATCATGCCCTTCACCTGCATGCCCGGCATGGTGGTGGGAGGCCTCTCCCCCCGCCTGCGGGAGCACTGCGGCGGGCTCCCCCTCCTGAACCTCGCCTTCGACGGGCAGAGCCAGACCAACACCCAGGCCCGCCTGGAGGCCTTCATGTACCAGGTCTCACGCTTCGCGAACCCGAATTCCGGCCCCGCGTCGTGACGGCCGGCCGGCCGCGCCCGCCAGGGCCAATCCAACTTTCTTAGGAGAAACGGTGGACAAAATCCTCATCAACGCGGCCGACCCGGAAGAGTGCCGGGTGGCCATGCTGGACGCCAAGGGGGCGCTCCAGGAGTACTACACGGACTCCTCCCTGAAGCAGTACGGCCTCAACAACATCTTCAAGGGGTCCATCCACAACATCGAGCCCGCCCTCCAGGCCGTGTTCGTGAACTTCGGGACGGAGAGGAACGGCTTCCTGCAGCTCGCGGACATCCACCCGGAGTACTTCCAGGACGACTCGGGCCCCGCCCGCAACCCCGACATCAAGCGGCTGCTGAGGAAGAACCAGCCCCTGCTGGTCCAGGTCATCAAGGAGCCCTCGGCCATCAAGGGTGCGGCTCTCACCACCTTCATCTCGCTCGCGGGCCGCTTCGTGGTCCTGACCCCCGGCCGCGCCCACGTGGGGGTGAGCCGCAAGATCTTCAACGACAGGGAGCGCTCCCGCCTGCGCGCCATCGCCGACAGCCTCCCCGTGCCCGAGGGGTGCGGCTACATCATCCGCACCGTGGCCGAGGAGCGCACCAAGGAGGAGCTCGCCGAGGATCTCTACCAGGTGTACAACCTCTGGGAGGACATCCGCCGCCAGTCCCAGACCTCGCCCACGCCCTCCCTCATCTACCGGGAGCACGACCTGGCGATCAAGATCCTGCGGGACCACTACACCTCCGACTGCACGGAGATCCTCGTGGACCAGCCGGAGGTGTTCCTCTCCGTCCAGGAGTACATCCGGGGCATCGCCCCCGGCCAGGAGGGGAAGGTCAAGCTCCACACCGAGAAGCGCCCCATCTTCGCGCGGCACCAGCTCGAGCAGCAGCTGGAGACCGTGCACCAGCCCTCTGTGCGGCTCCGGTCCGGCGGATCGATCGTCATCAGCCCCACCGAGGCCCTGGTCTCCATCGACGTGAACTCCGGCAAGGGCACCCGCGAGGGGAACCTGGAGGACACCGCCTTCATGACCAACCTGGAGGCCGCCGAGGAGGTGGCCCGCCAGCTCCGGCTCCGCGACCTGGGGGGCGTGGTGGTGGTGGACTTCATCGACATGCGCGAGGAGCGCCACCGCCGGGAGGTAGAGAGGCGCTTCCGGGAGGCGGCCCGCACCGACAAGGCCAAGATGGACTTCGGGTTCATCTCCAAGTTCGGCCTGCTCGAGCTCACCCGCCAGAGGCTCCGTCCCCCCATCGAGGCGGGCATCTACACGGTCTGCCCCCACTGCAGCGGCAAGGGGCAGGTCTACACCCCGGAGTCGGCCTCCCTCGCCTTCCTGCGCCAGGCCGCCTGGCTCCTCTCCATGAAGGGCTCCAAGGGGGTGCTCAAGGCCCGTGTCTCCCGCGACGTGGCCGACTACCTGCTGAACTACAAGCGCCCCGAGCTCATCTCCCTCGAGGACCGGCACGGCACCAAGGTGGTGATAAGCGGCGACCCCTCCTTCCCGCCGGCGCACTTCGAGATCACCCAGGAGAAGCGGGCGCCCGAGCACGAGACCTTCAAGCCCGGCCAGGTGGTCAAGCGCCCCGACGACGACGAGGACAAGCTGCGCCAGCCCGGGGCGGGGCCCGCCAAGGCCGCCGCCGGGCCCGCCAAGGCCGGGGCCCCCGGCCGCAAGACCCGCCGCGGCGGGCGGGGCCGGTCCGGGCCGGCCGGTTCCGGCCCCGCCACGGGCGGCCCGGGCCCCGGGCCGGCCGCCCCGGGGGCCTCCGGCCCCGGCGTCTCCGCGGCCCCCGG
>JAITEZ010000322.1 GCA_031281735.1 Deltaproteobacteria bacterium
GCCGCGGCGCAGCCGGGGCGGGCGGCCAGGATTGCGGATCCGCTTATTATATCCTCTGAGCCCTTACCTTAACAAGAAGGTCGGGGGTTCCCGGCGATCCGGGACTGGGGGGCACGGGGGACCCGACCCGGGGATCCCGGTGGTTCCGGCCGCGCCGGCCCCCGGGCCGCGCCCCGCCCCCACGCCCAACGCCCACGGATACCGCCGGGAGGCGGCCTTCCTTGCCTTAACCTGACAAGGCATCTATAATCCCGGCTGACCCCGTGGATCCCGGAAGGGGAAGAAGAGCGATCGATCCGCCCCGCGCACCCGCTCCTCCCCGTCCGCCCGCTCCTCCCCGCCCGGCCCGCCGGCGGCCGTTCCGCCGGACTGCCCGGCCCGGACAGTCCGGCCCCCCCGAGCCTCTCCCGGCAAGCGCCGCAGCCCCGCCGGAAGGCCGCGCACCCAGCCCCGCCGTGGTATCAGATGCCCACCGACAGAAGCAGAAACTCCCCCGGAGAAGCCGCAGCGCCGCGCCCGCCGGCGCGCGCGGCCCTTGCCGCCGCCCTGGCCCTTACCCTGGCCCTTGCCGGCTGCTCCATGCTCATCGACGTGCCCGGCGAGCGGATGCCGCCCACCGCAATCGACATCGCGGAACTCTCCCCGGACAGCCTGAGGCTCCCGGTCCTCAACTTCAGCTGGAGCTACCTCGGCGGCCAGGCACACATACGCGTCCGGGGCACGGTCCTCAACGACACCGGAGGGCCTATCCAGGGCGTCCGCCTCAGCGGGGTGCTCTACGACCAGGACGGCACCCCCATCGTCTTCGGCGAGAGCTTCGTGATCCCCTCCTACCTGCCGGACGGGGCCAGGGGGGAGTTCGAGTTCGTGGGCCTGACCAGGCGGGAGAGCGGCGTCACCCACGCCCGGCTGGTGGTGACGGCGCGGACAACCTCGTATTGACGGCGCGGGGCCCCGCAGGCGCCCCTGGAGGGGGACAGGCCTGGCGATGCCCCGAGGGAGACGACCGAGAGTGATATACATCAAGACCGCGGCCGAGATAGACAAGATACGCCGCAGCGGCCGGCTGGCCTCCCGCACCCTCGACTACGTGGGTACCGTCATCAAGCCGGGCATGACCACCGGCAAGCTGGACCGGCTCATCCACGACTTCATAAGGTCGCACGGCGCGGTGCCCGCCACCCTGGGCTACAAGGGCTTCCCCGCGAGCTCCTGCATCTCCGTCAACAACGTCGTGGTCCACGGCATCCCCGGACTCCAGAAGATCCAGGAGGGGGACATCGTGAAGGTCGACGTGACCACCATCCTGGACGGCTTCTTCGGGGACACCTGCCGCACCTACAAGATCGGCGAGGTGCCCCCGAACGCCGCCGCCCTGGCGGACGCCACCTACGAGGCCATGATGATCGCCATAGCCACCGTGCGCAACGGGTCCCGCCTGGGCGACATCGGGGAGGCGATCCAGGGCCACGTGGAGCCCAGGGGATACTCGGTGGTGCGGGACTTCGTGGGACACGGGGTCGGCAAGGAGTTCCACGAGCCGCCCAGCGTCCTCCACTACGGCAAGAGGGGCTCGGGGGTCAAGCTGAGGGACGGCATGATCTTCACCATCGAGCCAATGATCAACGAGGGCGACTGGCAGATAGACGTGCTGGGCGACGGCTGGACCGCGGTCACGCGGGACGGCAAGCTCTCCGCCCAGTTCGAGCACACCGTCCTGGTGGACGGGCCCGGGGCCGAGATCCTCACCCTCTCCGCCGACTGAGGGGCGCCCACCGCCGCCTCCGGGCCCCGCTCGCCGGCCGCCCTCCGCGGACCGCGCCCGGCCCGGCACACCGCGGCGCCGGTAACGGGCGGGGCGGCGCTTTCTTGCCTTGGCCCCTCCGGGCATTTATAATCCCGGCATGCCCCGAGGCTCCCGGGCGGGAGCCGCGGTTCGCCCGGCCCCGGCCCGGGGCCGTCCCGCGCACCCCGCCCGCGTCCCTGAAACGGCAGCGCCCCGAACGCCTCTTGCCCGCCCCCCCCACGGCGCCAGCCCGTCACTCCCTCCGCCCTTCCCCCGCCGCCTTCCGGCAGCCCCGCCGCTCCGCCGCGGGAGGGCGCGCCCACCGCCCGGGCCGCCGAGCCCGGCGGGGACGGACGGCACGCCCCGCACCGGCCCTCCCCCGTAACCTCCAGCGCCGGGACTCCCCCGCCACCCGGCGGCGGCCGCCCGCGCCTCCCCGGGGGCCCCCCGCCGGATCCGGATCCCCTCCCCGCCCGCGCGGTGCCACGCCTTCCCGCGGCGCAGCATCCCGTTCCCTACCGGCGCCCCGCGCGGCGGGCGACCGGTCCTGGCCTCCCGGAGGGCCGGACATTGAGCGCTGACACCTCCGACAACAGCCCCGAGGCCCTCTTCGAGAGAGCCAAGCGGTTCTACTTCCCCACCCGGGGGACGGAACCCGACCCCGCCCTCGCCCTGGACCTCTTCCGTCAGGCGGCGTCCCGCGGCCACGTCCCCTCCCAGAGGCTCCTGGGCATCTGCCTCCTGGAAGGCTCCGCCTGCCCGCAGGACCTCAGCCAGGCCCGCTTCTGGCTAGGCGAGGCGGCGGGCCGCGGCGACCCCCAGGCCTCCCTCACCCTGGCACTCGTCTACGCGCGCGGCCAGGGAACGCCGAAGCGCTGGGATCTGGCCTGGCGCCTCCTGTCGCGCCCGGAGGTTGAGACCCTGCCGGAGGCGCGTGAGCTGAAGATGAAGCTCAAGGCCGAGCTGGTCTCCCTCTACCCCGCCCTGAGCGGGGCCGTGGAGAGGGCCGAGAAGGCCCGCCGGGTCATGCTCACCCGCCACCAGGCCCGCTTCATACCCCCCTTCTGGCCGGTGGGCAGGCTCGAGGGCCGCCAGGAGGAGTTCTTCGCGCTCCTGGACCTCAACCTGGGGCGCATCACCCAGGACAACGCTTACGCCACCATCTCGGCCGGGCTCGATGCCTACTACGCAGAGATGACCAAGAGCTGCCCACCCCTCGAACGCGGATCCGCGGGGCCCGGCCCCCCCGCTCCCCGGCCGTGAGACGCCTCGGCACGCCGGCAGCCCGCCCTCTCCCGGAAGCGCCGCCCGCCCCTCCCGAGACGGGCCTCGAGAAGCTCCTGCTGTTCCCGGAGAAGATCGCGAGCCTCGCCGGGAGCGGCGCGGTTCCCGACCCGCTCTACCCGGTCTCGGTGGAGCTCTCACTCACCAACCGCTGCAACCTCGGCTGCGTCTACTGCTCTGACGCGGCGATCAGGGGCCGCCCGGACCGCCTGGATCACGGGGCCCTGAAGCGGCTCTTCGGGGATCTGGCCGCGGGGGGGGCCAGGGGGGTGGTGTTCGAGGGGGGCGGCGAGCCGCTCCTCTCCGGGGGCTTCGCGCGGGCGGCGGAGGACTGCCTCGCGGCCGGGCTCTCGGCGGGGCTCATCACCAACGGGCTGCTGCTGTTCTCGGGGGGCGCCCCCGCCGGGCTCCTCCGGAGGTTCCAGTGGATCCGGGTCAGCCTCGACGCCTCCACCGCCGCCCAGTACCGCGCCCTCAAGGGGGCCGACGGCTTCGGGAGGGCGCTGGCCAACATCGGCGCCCTCTGCCGTCTCGGCCCTCCCGGGCCCGCCGTGGGCGCGGGCTACGTGCTCACCTCGCTGAACGACGACCCCCGCCCCCTGCGGGAGCTGGCGGCCAGGCTGCGGGACATGGGCGCGGACTACCTCCAGATCCGGCCCGTGGTGGATCATCCGGAGCTGGAGAGCCGCCGCGACCCCGACCGCGATCTGGCGCCCGCCCTGGCCGGCCTCGACGGCCCCACATTCAACGTGAACCTCGCCCCCCTGCGGGAGAACCTCCCGGCCGGGAACCTGGGACTCCCCTGCCGCGCCCACAGCCTCTCGGCCGTGATCTGCGCGGACGGCCGGGTATTCGTCTGCGGGAGGCTCAACTCGGATCCGGACTTCCCTCCCATGGGGGTAGTCGGCCCCGCCCCGGGCGACGGCTTCGGGGACGTCTGGCGCGGCGACGCCCGGGCGGCGCAGAGCGCCCTGCTCCTGGATCCCGGCTACTGCGCCGCCCGCTGCCCCAGGTGCCGCATGACCAAGTATAACCGCCTCCTCGCGGGTCTGGCGCGGATCAAGACCCCGGACTTCATCTGAGGACCCGTGCCGCGCCCCGCCCGCAGAGCCCCGGCGGCCCCGGAGGCCGCCCCCCGACCCCGGCGGCCGCCCGCCCGCTGGGCCCGGCCGTGAGCGTGGCCGCCCGCCGCGGGACGGGCCCCCCCGCGCGCCCCCGCCGCCTGGAGGCCGTAGTGCTCTCCCGCGGCAGATCGGGCGAGCAGGATCTCGTTGTGTCGTTCCTGACGGCCGAGCTGGGGCTCCTCTCCGCCATCGCCAAGAACGCGGCGCGCTCCGTCCGCAGGTTCGGGGGGGGGCTCCTGGATCCCGGGGCCGTGGCCTTCTACGAGTTCCGGATCCGCGGCGACTCGGGCTTCTGCCTGGTGGCCAGGGGCGAGCGGGGCCCCGGGGCCTCCGCCCCCCCCGGCCCGTCGCCGGTCCTGGGATCCCTCGCCGCCTGGGCCCTGGAACTCGCGCGGGTCTTCGAGACCCCGCGCACCCCCGCCCCGGAGGCCTTCGCGGCCCTCAAGGGGCACCTGCGGGCCCTGGCCCTGGCGGACGGCGGCCCGCCCGCCCTGGCCGCCCGGTCCCTCTCCCTGGGCTTCACCGGGAAGTACCTGGGGCTTGCGGGCTTCGGGGCCCCGCTCTCGGCGTGCTCCGTCTGCGGGCGGCCCCCCCGCCCCCCCGAGGACTGGGCCTGGGACGCCCTGGAGCCCCGCGCCGTCTGCCCCTCCTGCCTGCCCCGGCTCGATCCCGCCGCGGCCCGGGGCCTCGCCCCGGTCCCGGCGAGGCTCCTGGCCGCGCTAGCGTCCCTCTCGCCCTCGGAGAGCCCCTCGCCCCCGCTCCCCGCCCCGGAGGCGGCCCTCGCCGAGGCCTTCTACCGGGCGCTCGCCCCCGCCGTCTCGGGGAGACCCTTCCTGAGCGCGCCCTCCCTCGAGCAATACCTCGCGCCCCCACCCGCGCCGGAAGCGGCGGCCCCGGCGGGCCTCCCCGGTGCCGGGGCCGCCGGGACGCCAGGAGACGAAGAGTCCCTCGCCGAGGCGCTGGCCGCGGCCGAGGCGCTGGCGGAGGCCGAGGGTCTGGCTGGGGACGGCGGGGGCCCGGCCCCGGACGCAGGTGCCCTCCCCCACAACGGGGGAGGGGAGACATGATAGGATCAGCGGGGGGACAGCCCGGGAGACCCGCCCCTCGCGGGGGGCGCGGGTCACCCGGTGCCAGGCCTGGAGGGGACACCTTGACCACGCCGCCGCCAAGCCGCACGGCACCCGCCCCCGGGGACGCCCATGACCGCTGAGGGGGTGAGGATACAGAAGCTCATCGCCGACGCCGGCCTCGCCTCGCGGCGGGGGGCGGAGCGCCTCATAGCGGCGGGCCGCGTGACCGTGAACGGCAACGTGGTCTCCAGCCCCGGCGCCAAGGCCGTGCCCGGCGAGGACGTGGTGGCGGTGGACGGCCTGGCGATAGCGGCGGCCGAGGAGCTCCGCTACTACATGTTCCACAAGCCGGCCGGCTTCCTGACCGCGCTCTCCGACGAGAGGCTCGGCAGGCCCACCATCGCCCCCTTCCTGGCGAACCTCCCGGTCCGTGTCTACCCGGTGGGCCGCCTGGACAGGGACGTCTCAGGCTTCCTGGCGCTCACCAACGACGGCGAGCTCGCCAGGCGCCTCATGCACCCGTCCTTCCTGATCCCCAAGGTCTACCGCGCCTTCGTCGAGGGGCGCCCGGGGCCGGGCGCCCTCGCACTCCTGCGCTCCGGCGGCATAATCATCGACGGCAGGCCCTGCGCCCCGGCCGCGGCGATGATCCTCCGGGACGGCCCCGACGCGGGCGCGGTCGAGCTCACCCTCACCGAAGGCAGGCACCGCCAGGTGAAACGCATGCTCGCCGCAGCCGGCCACCCCGTGGTCGTCCTCAAACGCCACTCCTACGCGGGCATACCGCTAGACCCGGAACTCGGGCCAGGCGCCGTCAGGCCCTTCAGCGACTGGGAGGTCTCCATGCTCAAGAGAAAGGCGGGCCTGTGACAGAACGCCCTGGCCCCGACACCGCCCCCCCCGCCGCCGCGGACTCCTCAGGAGGTGCGCCCGCAGCCGGCCCCGGCGGCGCCCCCGCCCCGCAGGGCCCCGCGCCGCAGGCCGCCCCCGCCGGAAGGAACCAGCCCGGCAGGCCCCGGCCGCGGGCCAGGGGGGGGCTGGCCTCCATCCCCCCCCCTCCGGGCCCTCCCGGATCAGGAGGCCCGCCCTCCTACCCCGCCCCCGTGGCTGCGCCCCCCGCCGCGGCTCCCGTGGGGCCTGCGGCCCCCGCGGCGGCTCCGGGCCGGCCGGCGCCGGGGCGGCCCGCTCCCGAAGGCCCGGCGGCACCTCAGGCGGCCGGCGCGGCCGCCTCCCCCGCGTCCGCCTCCGCGAGAGCCCCGGACGCCTTCAAGAGCCTCCTCGGGGTGCTCAAGGCGGCGCCGCCCCTGGCCCTCGAGGGCCGGGTCACCCGTGTGGCGGGCCTCATCATCGAGGGGTCGGGCCCGGCCACCTCCGTCGGCGAGATCTGCCTCGTGGACATGCCGGGCGGCCGGGAACTCGAGACCGAGGCGGTCGGGTTCAAGGAGGGGGCCATCCAGCTCATGCCCATCGGGGACATGACGGGGCTCACCCCCGGCGCCAGGATCCGTGCCACCGGCGGCCCCGCCCGCGTCAGGGTGGGCCGCGGGCTCCTGGGCAGGGTGGTGGACGGCCGCGGGGAGCCGATGGACGGGCGGGGGCCGGTCGAGGCCGAGGGGAGCCGCCCCGTAAGGAGCCTTCCCGGGAACCCCCTGGAGCGGGCGCGCATCCTCACCCCGGTGGACGTGGGGGTGCGCTGCATAAACGCCCTGCTCACCTTCGGGAGGGGGCAGAGGGTGGGCATCTTCGCCGGCTCCGGGGTGGGCAAGAGCACCCTCATGGGCATGATAGCCCGGCACACGAGGGCCGACGTGAACGTCATCGCCCTGGTGGGTGAGCGCGGGCGCGAGGTGCGGGAGTTCATCGAGAAGGATCTCGGCCCCGAGGGCCTCGCGCGGAGCGTCGTGGTGGCCGCCACCTCCGAGCAGCCGGCCCTCGTGCGCATGCGCGGGGCCTACGTGGGGACAGCGATCGCCGAGTATTTCCGCGACCAGGGCCGTCACGTGATCCTCATGATGGACTCCGCCACGCGCTTCGCCTACGCCGCGCGGGAGGTTGGCCTCTCGCTGGGCGAGCCCGCCACCACCCGGGGCTACACCCCCTCGGTCTTCGCCCTCCTCCCGCAGCTCCTGGAGCGCGCAGGCGCCTGGGGCTCCGGGAGCATCACGGGCCTCTACACCGTGCTCGTGGAGGGCGACGACATGAACGAGCCTGTAGCCGACGCCATGCGCTCCATCCTGGACGGCCACCTGGTCCTGCGCCGCGAGCTCGCCGCCCGCAACATCTTCCCCGCGGTGGACATCCTGAGCTCCATAAGCAGGCTCATGGCGGACGTCACGACCCCCGAGCACCGCGCGGCCGCGGCCCGCTTCAAGGACATACTCGCCGTCTACCGGAAGAACGAGGACATGGTGAACATAGGCGCCTACCAGAAGGGGGCGAGCCGCGAGGTCGACGAGGCGGTGGCCCTGTACCCGCGGCTCGTGGAGTTCCTGAAGCAGCCCTACGACACCGGCCAGGATCTCCAGGAGTCGGTGGCCGCCCTGGCGCGGGCCGTCGCCCCCGCCGCCCAGGGGGAGCCCGTCCCCGGCGCCCCGGATCCCCTGAGGCGGCGGGGGTAGGTGCCGGGAACGTCCGGGCGGCCGCCCGGCCGGGTGTTGAATCCGCCGCCCCCGTCCGCTAATCTCATGGCCATACCCCCGCCGCAGGGGCCCCCAGCCTCCGGGGCCCCGCGCGGGGTTGTCGTTTCCCCGAAACCCCGCCGCAGGGGCCCCTCCACGCCACGCCATTCCGGCACGGGGCGCAGGACGGCCGCGCCGGCTCCCGCTGAGAGAGAGGTCATGTCGAGAACAGCCCCACACCCAGGCCGCCGTGCCGCCGGGTCGCGACCCGCCGCCGGCGGGACTGCCCGTGCCCTCGCCGCGCCCATGGCTCTCCCGGCGCCCATGGCTCTCCTGGCGCCCATGGCTCTCCTGGCTCTCCTGGCTCTCCTGGCTCTCCTTGCGCTCCCCGCGCCGCTCGCAGCCTCGGAGGGCGGCGCCTACGAGCTGGACGGGGCGACCCTCTCGCCCCTCTGGACGGTCCCCTTCGCCGGGATGCTCCTCTCGATAGCCCTCTTCCCGCTCTTCGCGCACCGCTTCTGGGAGCGTCACTTCGGGAAGGTGGCGGCAGGCTGGGCGTTCCTGTTCCTCCTGCCGGCGGCCCTGCTCCTGGGCGGCGGGCTCGCCCTCCATAGCGCCCTCCACACGATGGTCGGCGAGTACGTACCCTTCATCATAGTGCTCCTGGCCCTCTACACCATCGCGGGAGGCATCCGGGTCACCGGGGACATAGCGGGTACCCCGCTCGCGAACCTCGGCTTCCTGGCCTCCGGGACGGTGCTCGCGAGCCTCATGGGGACCACCGGGGCGGCGATGCTCCTCGTGAGGCCCTTCCTGAGGGCGCTCGCGCACCGCCGCCGTAAGGTCCATAGCGTGGTGTTCTTCATATTCCTGGTGGCCAACGCCGGGGGCTGCCTCACCCCCCTGGGGGACCCTCCCCTGTTCCTCGGGTTCCTGAAAGGCGTGGACTTTTTCTGGACGCTCAGGCACCTCTGGCCCCAGACGCTCTTCCTGTGCGGGATCCTTCTAGCCGCCCACCTCGCGATCGATCTCGCCCTCTACCGCGGGGAGATCCGCCGCCCCGCCCCGGAGCCGGGCGGCGGTCCGGGCCCCGCTGACGCCGCGGCAGGACCCGCGGACGGCGGGAGCGGCGGCGTCTCGCCGGCGGGCGAAAGGCCCGGCCTGGAGGGCAAGCGGAACTTCCTGCTCCTGCTGGGCGTGGTGGGCCTGGTCCTCTACAGCGGCGCCGCCGGCGAGGGAGGGGGCGCCTGGCAGATCTGGGAGGGCATAGAGTACCGCTACGCGAACATCGTGCGGGATCTGGGCCTCCTCGCGCTGGCGGCCCTCTCGCTCGCCGTAACCCCCGGGAGCGCCCGCCGGGGCAACCAGTTCTCCTGGGGGCCCATCCTGGAGGTGGCGAAGCTCTTCGCCGGAATCTTCATCACCATGATCCCGGCCATAGCCATCCTGCGGGCGGGCGCCCGGGGCGCCCTGCGCCCCCTGGTCTCGCTGGCCTCCTCCCCCGAAGGGACCCCAGTGGACGCGGCCTACTTCTGGCTCACGGGCGCCCTCTCGAGCTTCCTCGACAACGCCCCGACCTACCTGGTCTTCTTCAATTCCGCGGGCGGCGACGCGTCGAGGCTGATGCTCGAGCTCCCCGGAACCCTCGCGGCCGTGAGCTGCGGGGCGGTGTTCATGGGGGCCAACACCTACATCGGCAACGCCCCCAATTTCATGGTGCGGTCCATCGCCGAGGAGAGGGGGGTCAGGATGCCGAGCTTCTTCGGCTACATGGCCTGGTCCCTTGGCATACTGGTGCCGCTCTTCCTCCTCATGACCTTCGTCTTCTTCTAGCTCATGGCCTTCGTCTTCTTCATAGTGGCCCCCCGGCGCCGTCCGCCGCCGGAGAGCGGGGAGGGCCGTTGTGAGGCTGCGCCGCCCGAGGGGCTCCCGTGAGCCGTAATCGTCGGCTGTCCCGCCGCCGGAGACCGGGACGCCGTGAAACGGCTCGGCTTCCCGGCGCGGTTTTCCCCGCAGGGGCCCCAGGGGGCGCGGCAATCACCCTGCCGACCCCGGCGGGATTCCGCGCCCCCCCCCTGGCCCTGGATCACGGGCGCTCCCCGTGAAACATGCGCGAATCCCCGTGAAACACATACGTCGACGCACCAGACTTGCCCTCCTTCCCCCCCACCCCCAGGGGCACACCCCACCCCCGTCCGGGCCGTGGCCCCCGCAACCCGATATTACCACCACCCCCCCCCCCTGCCAGACATGGGCCCCGGCGG